>NZ_JBHXNK010000034.1:0-74629 GCF_042719755.1 Nocardia sp. NPDC058519
CGAAAGCGCTGAGCCTAAGGCTCTAGTCTCGAGCGCTAACCGGCGGCCCTTTGGGGCCGCGGACACGCGCGCGCCAGCGCGCCGATAAACACAGCGTCAAACCTGCCTGGGACTACCAGACCCCGACCACCCGAGAAGGCCTACAGAGTCCGCATCCAGCCGTGGTTGTCGGCGAAAGTACCCCGCTGAATTCCGGTCAACGTGTCACGCAGCGCCATCGTCACCTCACCGGGCTCCCCACCGCCGATGGCGAATTCGCCCTCAGCTGACTTCACCCAGCCGACCGGCGTGATCACCGCGGCCGTCCCGCACGCGAAAACCTCACTGATCTCGCCGGATTCGGCGCCCTTGCGCCATTCCTCCACCGAGATCTTGCGCTCCTCCACCTGGTAGCCGGAGTCGGCGGCCAGGGTGAGCAGCGAGTCGCGGGTGATACCGGGCAGCAGCGAACCGGACAGTTCGGGGGTCACCAGTCGTGCCTCGGAGCCGGTGCCGAACACGAAGAACAGGTTGTTGGTGCCCATCTCCTCGACGTAGCGACGCTCGCAGGCATCCAGCCAGACCACCTGGTCACAGCCCTCGTCGGTGGCCTGCGCCTGCGCGAGCAGCGACGCGGCGTAGTTGCCCGCCACCTTCGCCTCACCGGTACCGCCGGGGGCCGCGCGCACGTATTCGGTCGACAGCCACACCCGCACCGGCTTCACACCGCGCGGGAAGTAGGCACCGGCGGGCGAGGCGAGCAGCAGGTACTTGTACGCCGAAGCGGGCTTCACGCCGAGGCCCGCCTCGGTGGAGAACATGAACGGCCGCAGGTACAGCGAATCCTCGCCACCGGCGGCGGGCACCCAGTCGGCGTCGACGTCGAGGAGCTGGCGCACGGATTCGACGAACAGCTCCTCTGGCAGCTCCGCCATCGCCATGCGCGCGGCCGAGCGGCGGAACCGCGCGGCGTTGGCATCGATGCGGAACGTCGCGATCTCACCGCCGGGCTGGCGGTAGGCCTTGAGCCCTTCGAAGATCGCCTGCCCGTAGTGGAACACCATCGTCGCCGGGTCCATCGAGAGCGGGCCGTACGGCCCGACGCGCGCATTGCCCCACTGACCGTCGACGTAGTCGATCGACACCATGTGATCGGTGAAGAACCGTCCGAAACCGGGAGCCGCCAGTACCTCGTCCCGCTGCTGCGCCGGAGTGGGCGCGGGGTGCGGAATACGGGTGAACTGTGCGGCGACTGTCATGATGCGATCCTATCCGGGCCGATTCTGTGCTGTCTCGCCCCCACTACGGAGGAGTTACTTCGTCTTGGTGTCGACGAACGGCGGCTTGACGACCGTCGCGCGCAGCTTGCGTCCGCGCACGTCGACCTCCACCTCGTCGCCGGGTTCCAGCTTCGCGCCGGTGTCGAGCAGTGCCAGCGCGATGCCGACCTTCAGCGACGGTGAGAACGTCCCCGAGGTGGTCTCGCCCACCGGCTCACCATCGCGCAGCACGGTCTGGCCCTGCCGCAGCACGCCGCGATCGAGCGCTTTGAGCCCCATCAGCGTGCGGCGCGGGCCGTCGGCCTTCTCCTGCTCGAGCGCGGCCTTGCCCCAGAACTCCGGCTTCTTCCAGCCGACGGCCCAGCCGGTGCGGGCCTGGTTCGGGGTGATGTCGAGGGACAGTTCGTGCCCGTGCAGCGGGTAGCCCATCTCGGTGCGCAGGGTGTCGCGCGCGCCGAGCCCGGCCGCCTGGCCACCGGCCGCCTCGACCTCGGCGATCAGCGCGCGGAACACCGGCTCCGCGTCAGCCCACTTCGGCAGCAGCTCGTAGCCGTGCTCGCCGGTGTAGCCGGTCCGGCACACGCGCACCGGGCGCCCCTCCCACTCGGCGTCGGCATAGGCCATGTACTCCATCTCGGTGGGCAGGCCGAGCGCGGCCAGCACCTCGGTGGCCTTGGGTCCCTGCACCGCGAACACCGCGTAGTCGCGATGCTGGTCGGTCACGGTGATCCCCGCGGGCGCCACCTTCCGCAGCTGCGCGACCACCGCTGCCGTATTCGCCGCGTTCGGCACGAGGAACACCTCGTCGTCGCTGACGTAGTAGGCGATCAGGTCGTCGATCACGCCGCCGTCTTCGGCACAGCACAGCGTGTACTGCGCCTTTCCCGGCCGGATCCGGCCCAGGTCGTTGGTCAGCGCCGAGTTCACGAACGCCGCGGCACCGGGCCCCGCGACCGTCGCCTTGCCGAGGTGGCTCACATCGAACAGCCCGACCGTGGTGCGGACCGCGGTGTGCTCGCCGACCGTGCCGCCGTACTGCACGGGCATCTCCCACCCGCCGAACGGAGCGAAGGTGGCTCCGAGCTCGACATGAACAGCGTGGATGGGGCCCTCTAGCAGCGCGGTGTCGGTCATGGGCAGAGTTTATCGGGCGACCCCACCACCGTGTCCCGCCCCCGCGATCAGGGTGAACGGGTGCGGCTTTCCGGGTCGAAACATAGTGACGCCCAACGGCGGTAGGGTTCTGTCTGTGAGTGATTTGCCCCGCGCCCGGTTCGGCCATGTCGCCCGGATGGACGACACGATGAGCCGAGCGGTGTCCCGGATACCGGAATCGGCGGTCGATCGCGGCATGCTGCGGTTGACCAGGTCGGCCAACACCGGCGGGCTGTGGCTGGCGGTGGCGGCGGCGCTCGCCGTGAAGCAGGGTCCCCCACGACGGGCCGCGCTGCGCGGCGTCATCGCGCTCGGCGGCAGCAGCTTCGTCGTGAACCTCGTGCTCAAGACGCTGATCCCGCGACGGCGGCCACCGGCCGAACTGATGCCGCTCGGCCGCAGGCTGGTCGCCGCGCCGGTGTCGTCGTCCTTCCCGTCCGGCCACAGCGCCAATGCCGCGGCCTTCGCCACCGCCATCGCGCTGGAGAGCCCGCGCACCGCGCTCGCTATCGCGCCGGTGGCCGCCGCCGTCGCCTATTCCCGCATCCACACCGGCGCGCACTGGCCGTCCGACGTGCTCGTCGGCGCGAGCGTGGGCACCGCGGTGGCACTCACTACCCGCCGCTGGTGGCCGATCCGCGAATCCGACGAGGCCGACGCGCACGTCGTGCACGACGCCCCGATCATCGCCGACGGCAAAGGTCTGCTGCTGCTGGTGAATCCGCGCTCCGGTGACTCCAGCTACGACCCCACCGCCGACATCGCCGAGGCACTGCCCGCGGCGACGCTGGTGCGCACCGAGCCCGGCCGTGACGCCGTCGAACTGCTGCAAGAAGCCGTCGACGCCGTTGTCGGTGGGGCGGAAGGCAACGACACCGCGGACCGCCCGACCGATGATCGCGATATCGCGGGGGGCCTCACCTCGGTCCTCGCGGTCGGCGCCGCGGGCGGCGACGGCACCATCGCCGCGGCGGCCGCCGTCGCGGTCCGCAACGATCTGCCGCTGGTCGTCATCCCCGCGGGCACCCTGAATCACTTCGCCCGCGACCTCGGCGTCTACGACCTGCGCGAGGTAGCCGACGCCACCGGCACCGGCGAGGCGGTCGAAGTCGACATCGCCGCAGTCGAATTCGGCACCTCCGACGGCCCGTACACCCACCACCTGATCAACACCGCGAGCATCGGCGCCTACCCGGAGCTGGTGCGGCTGCGCGAGAAGTGGGAAGACCGCTGGGGCAAGTGGCCCGCCTTCGCCGCCGCCCTTGTCGTCACCCTGCGCCGCGCGGAACCGATCCACATCCGCCTCGACGACCGCTGGCACGACCTGTGGTTCCTGTTCATCGGCAACGGCCCCTACCACCCGCACGGCGCCGTCCCCGCCTTCCGCTCCCGCCTCGACGAGGGCTTGCTCGATGTCCGCTGGTTGCGCGCCGACGTCCGTTTCTCGCGTACCCGCGCCGTCATCGCCCTGATGCTCGCCGCCATCGGCCACAGCCGCGTCTACGGCGAACGCCAGATGCACGAACTCACTGTCGCCTCGAAGACCCCCGTCGCCGTGGCCGCCGACGGCGAAGTCGTCGGCATCGCAACCACTTTCCGCTTCTCGATAGCGGGCCGGATCCCGGTCTACCGTCGCAACGAGGACAATCCCCGCTGGGAAAACCGCCCACGCCCCCACCACCGCCGCCCCCTGGCCTGGCTCACCGACCGCAGGCGCTGACTTCCTCACAAACCCGTCTCGTCT
Source organism: Nocardia sp. NPDC058519 (assembly GCF_042719755.1). NCBI lineage: Bacteria > Bacillati > Actinomycetota > Actinomycetes > Mycobacteriales > Nocardiaceae > Nocardia > Nocardia sp. NPDC058519. The sequence continues at coordinate 4,159 of NZ_JBHXNK010000034.1, forward strand.
CGATCACCATCGCCCACAACAACCTTGCGCCCCGCGCCACCGGTGCCGAGGATGGATAGATGAGCTCGCCGGACGGTGGACGTCCGATCACCGCAACCGAAGCCGACCGTCGCTGGGACCCGTGGACCCCGAGCGTGGTCGCGGCCCGCCTCGCGACCTGTCCCGCACCGTGGGCCGTCGCGGGCGGCTGGGCCCTGGACCTGTTCGCCGGCGCCATCTCCCGAGCCCATGACGACATCGAAATCACCGTCCCCCGAACAGATTTCCCCCTGATCGCCGCCGCGTTCCCCGAATACGAGTGGGACATCGTCGGTGACGGCAGGCTCTGGCCCTATTCCTCGGCCGCGACCCGCCCCGACCTCCACCAAACCTGGCTCCGCGACCCCTTCACCGGCGCGTTCCATCTCGACGTGTTCCGCGAGCCGCACGACGGCGATACCTGGATCTGCCGCCGCGACCCCACCATCACCCTCCCGTACACCGAACTCATCCGCACCACGACCAATGGGATTCCGTACCTGATTCCCGAGGTCGTGCTGCTGTTCAAGGCAAAAGCCAACCGCCCCAAGGACGACAGCGACTTCCACCGCGTCGTCCCACTGCTCCCGGAGCACCGGCTCGCCCGCCTGAACTCCTGGCTGACCCAGCTCTACCCGGACCACCCGTGGTCGACCGAGATCCACACACCCGCCATCAGCTCGTCACCCACCGAATAGTTCGGCAGGCCCGATCCGAATTCAGCCGGCCATCCGACACCAATCTCGTCGATAGTCGGCCCAATCCTGTGGTGTGGCAGCGAAATCCACGTACAGAGCCACACCGAAGTTCGCTCGGTCCACGTCGGTCCGGGTCAGGCCGAGGCGAATTCCCCGCACCGCCGCGGCGACAGTCTCGGCGGCTCCGTGATGACCTGGATCGTCGGCCCAGAACGCGGGGGCACCCATCAGCAGGTCGACGCCATCGGGTGTCACCTCGGCGGCCAGTTCGGTCTGCTGCGCCACATACCCGCTGTACAGCGCCCGCGTAGGCATCGCCGTGTCGTAGGACATCACCGCCACCTGATCGGATCGCCGCGCCACCTCGGCGAAATAAGCCTGGCTCCACCACTTTCCGTGATCGGCGACCGCCAGCCCCACCGAATGCAAACCCGGCAGCGGATCGATCACCGGTGCCGACACCGACAGCGGAACGTGCGCCGCGGAGGTCACGGCCCGCGTCGCGTCGAGCAGCGCGAGAAACCCCGGCGACCCCGACCGAACGGGTTCGAGGTCGTAGTGCACGCCGTCGAATCCGTAGGCGAGCACCCGCCGTGCCGATGCCACAACACGCTCACGCGAGGCCGCCGATTCCACATCCAGCCCATCGAATTCGGGCTGCACGATGTCGCCCAGCCACGACTGCACCCGAATCCCCGGTAATCGCGCGTGCACCGCGTCGACGAACCATTGCGCCCGCGGCGCCAAATCGTCGCGCAGACTCCCGTCGTGCTCCAACGGCCCCGTGTGCACGTACAGATCCCGGACTCCGGTACCTGCCAGCAACTTCACGAGCCCGTCGATATCGGCATCGGTCTTACGCCCGTCCACCCAGGCATGTCCCAGCCAGACCGCGTCTTTCCCCCGGGTCCGCGCCTGTTCGGACTGATCGCCGATGTTGTGCACCAGCAGGGCCGTCACCACCCCCGCCACCGGTAAGGACAGCACGACAACCAGCACGAGCGCGATCACCGCACCACGCACCCACCACGACCACGCCCGCCATTTCCCCCGCATCATTCCCCCTCGTTCGAGATCCCCCGATACTACCGACAGGTACCGACAAGCAAATTTCCGACAAATCACCCAACCGTGAAACACTGTGCGCCGCTATAAAATTGAATGGAGCACAATGAAATTCGCCGTAACCCTGGGTTCCGCCGCCATCGCGGCCTTCGCGTTCGCGATCGCCACACCGACCGTGGCAGGAGCGCAGCCCACGAACTGCCACGACTCCTACACCCCGTGCCTGCCCATCGTCAGTGATGTCGACTGCGAGGGTGGCAGCGGCAACGGCCCCGTCTACACCGGCCGGGTGAAGGTGATCGGCCCCGACGACTACGGCCTCGACCGCGACGGGGACGGCATCGGCTGCGAGTGAACAGCACGAGGGGCGTGCGATGAACGACATCGCACGCCCCTCGCCGATCAACTCCTCAGCGGTTGCCTTCGGGTCCCCAGCCCTGATCGCCGGGCTTGCCCAGATCAGGACCGTCGGGGTACCCGGGACCACCGGAACCCGGACCACCCGCGCCCGGACCGCCGTAACCGGGCCCACCAGCGGGTCCACCGTAGCCCGGCCCGCCGTAACCCTGTCCGCCTTGGGGACCGCCGTACCCGGGGCCGTAACCCTGTCCGCCTTCCGGACCGCCGTACCCGGGGCCGTAACCCTGTCCGCCTTCCGGACCGCCGTACCCCGGCTGCCCACCGAATCCACCTGCGGGCCCGCCGTACTGCTGCGGGTAGCCCGGCTCCGGAGTGGTCGGCGCACCGGCGACCGGCCCACCGGTGACAACCCGGTACGCATAGGTCGAGGCGATGATCGTCAACGGGACAGTGACGAGCAGGCCGAGACCGCAGAGCAGCGCACCGACGATATTGATACCGAACAGCGCCAGTGCCAGCAGCAGCAGCGTGCCCGCGTTACTCGAGATCGCCGAGAAGCTCGACTTGATCGCGGTGACACCGTCCTGGTCGCGGTCGATCACGAACTGCATCGTCCACCAGGTGAAGAACGCGACGACCAGGCCCGGAATAATGCACAGCAGCAGGCCGATACCGGTCGCCAGACCGACCAGCAGGCCGGCCACGATCACCGCACCCACATTGGTGAACTTGAAGAACGACCCGAATCCGGGCTTGTTCCCATCGGTTTCGTGCAGCGCGCCACGCACGAATGCCGCCGAGATCAGATATCCGATCACGGTGCTCACGATGGTGCCGAGAATCTGCAAGAGCCCGAACCCGAAACTGACACCGCCGTCGGAATCGGTGTCGCCGGTGTTTCCGAGCCCGAACAGGAAGCTGATCAACGCCTGGATCAGGAAGGCGATGACCACCATCCCGATCCACACGAGCGCGTTGTCTTTGAATTTCGTCCACCCGTATCCGATGGCGTCACCGACACTGAGCGTCGGTCCCGCCGGGGGGTAACCGGGTTGCTGCTGTCCATATGTCATCCGAATCGCTTCCCCTCATCGTTCGAGACGGCCGCTGCCGCTCATATGAGTACTCCGATCCGACGTCACGGTCACGCCGACACAGCCGATCATGACATATGGAAAACGCTACTTGTCGGTGTTCTCGCGCTTCGGGAGTTTCCAGCCGGGGCGCGGAAAATGGCAGGTGTAGCCGTCGGGGTAGCGAATCAGGTAGTCCTGGTGCTCGGGCTCGGCGTCCCAGAACGCGCCGGCCGGGGTCACCTCGGTGACGACCTTGCCCGGCCACAGCCCCGAGGCATCGACATCGGCGATGGTATCGAGGGCGATACGGCGCTGATCGTCGTCGAGATAGAAGATCGCGGAACGGTAACTGTCACCCAGATCGTTGCCCTGGCGATCCTTGGTGGTCGGATCGTGGATCTGGAACAGGAACTCGAGCAACGCGCGGTAATCGGTCTGCGCCGGGTCGTATTCGATCTCGACGGCCTCGGCATGGCCCGGATGATTGCGGTAGGTGGGATTGTCGTTGGTCCCGCCGGTGTAGCCGACCCTGGTGGCCAGCACGCCGGGCCTGCGACGGATCAGATCCTGCATGCCCCAGAAGCATCCACCGGCCAGAATCGCCTTACGAGTGTCGCTCACACATCCTCCTTCATGAGGGCTCAACGGTCGCACAAATCGGCCACAACCGCCTCTATGGAACACCGGTTTCAGCGACGGAATTCCCGTCAGTATTGTTGCCGCCCGAGCGTTACCTCAGCAATGTCGAGTGCACTTTCATGTCCGGCGAGAAGCAGGAGGAAGACGGCGCTATGCCACGGTTTGTCATTTCCCAGTGTTTGGCGATCGGCTTGGCAACAACAGCTCTGATGGGGTCGGCGGTGGGCATCGCGGTGGCGCACCCCGGCGCCGACGACTCGATCGCGCAGGACGCGGCGCCCTGCGAACAGGTACGGCAGGCGCGTCAGAACGAGCGGGGAGTCCGCGCGGCTACCCCGGCGGCGGCGGGCCAGATCGACGCGGTGCTGATCACCGCGACCGGCCGGAAGCCGATCGCGGGCGGAAAGATCGTCCTCACCGGCTTCGACGCGTGTGGCGACACCATCCACCGGCACATGTCCACCGGCGCCAACGGCCAGGTGAGTTTCCGCGGACTGCAACCCGGCCGCTATCAGCTCACCGCATACCGCAACGACTCGGCGGCGCGGTCGATCACCAAGGCCGATGTCGACCTGGCGACTCCGTCGCTGAAAACGATCCAATTCATCGCCGACTGATCACCACGGTCGGGCCGGGAATACGCTGCCCAGCCCGAAACCCGTTGACTCCCAGCGCGGTCCCGTGTCCCGTGATAGAACTCACCCCAGAGTGAAAAGGGGTGGTTTCCGCATGGAACCAACAGCCGAACAGCGGGCCGCGCTGGGCACGATCTGCGATACGTTTCTCCCTGGCGACGGACTCGGATTGCCCGCCGCGACCGAGATCGGCGCGGTCGACACGATCTTTCGCATCCTGGCACGCAATCCCCGCGAAGCCGAGACGAAGCAGCTGGCAATGCTGTTGGGACTGTGGGACTCTCGCGTCTTCGGCCTGCTCAGCGGCAGCGGCCCGCGCCGGTTCTCCACGCTCTCGCAGCAGCAGCGCGAGGCAGCCCTGCTGCGCCTCGCCGATTCCGGTCTCGCCCCCGCCCGGGCGATCTTCCAGGCGCTCAAGCAGGCGTCGCTGCTCGCCTACAACGTGAGTCCCGGTCCCACCGGGGCGAATCCGCTGTGGAAGCAGATCGGCTACCCGGCGCCGGTCGGCCGCCTCGAGACCGCCCCGAAGCCCTCGCTCTCGCCACTGCGATTCACCGAATCCACCGCGCTCGACTGCGATGTCGTGGTGGTCGGCTCCGGCGCCGGTGGTGGTGCCGCGGCGGCGGTGCTGGCCGAAGCGGGCCTCGATGTGATCGTGCTCGAGCGCGGAAACTATTACGACGACCAGGATTTCGGCAACGGTGAGCTCGACGCGCTGACCACCCTGTACGCACCCGGCCCCGCCGCGTCGGCGGAAGGCCAGATCACCCTCGTCGCGGGCACCTGCCTCGGCGGCGGCACCGTGGTCAACTGGAGCACCTCGCTGCCGACCCCCGACTCGGTCCGCGCCGAGTGGGCCGAGTCCGGCGTCCCGCAGTTCGCCTCCGACGAATTCGGTGACGCGCTGGCCGCGGTGCAGAAACGGATCAGCGTCACCGACCGCAAATCCCCGCTCTCGGCGCGCGACGGCATTCTCGAACGCGGCGCGCGTGCGCTCGGCTGGGACGTGGATACGTTGCCGCGCAATGTCAGCGATGCCTGCGATGCCGGAATCGAATGTGGACGTTGTGGTTACGGCTGTCGCCTCGGCGCCAAGCAGTCGGCGACCAAGACCTGGCTCGCCGACGCGGCCGAGCACAGCGCGCGCCTGGTGGTCGATGCCGACGTCCGCGCGATCACCGTGAAAGCGGGTCGGGCCGAATCGGTTTCGGCCGTCACCGCCACGGGAGTCGAGATCACGGTCCGTGCCAAGGCGGTCGTGGTCGCCGCGGGCGCGATCCAGACGCCCGCACTGCTGCGACGATCCGGTCTGCGCAACAAGAACATCGGACAGCATCTGCGCCTGCATCCGGCCGCCGCGGTGTTCGGCGTGTTCGAGGAGGAGATCCGGCCGTGGGAGGGCGCGCTGCAGGCCCGGATCAGCAGGCACCACGCGAATCTCGACGGCAACGGGTACGGCGTCATCTACGAGACCGGGCCCAATCACCCCGGCCTGGCGACCGGGTTCATGAGCTGGCGCGGCGCGGCCGAATATCGCACCCGCCTGCTCGATTTCGCGCGGACGAGCTCGGTCGGCGTCATCACTCGCGACCGGGATCCCGGCACCGTGTCGATCGACGGCAGCGGTGAACCGGTGGTGAAGTACCGGCTGTCCGACTACGACGCCCACCATCTGCACACCGGCATCGTCGGCGCGGCCTCGGTGCTCGAAGCCGCGGGCGCGCAACGGATCTACTCCGGACACCAGGCGGGTGTCTCGTTCGAGCCGGGTACGCGCGGCTCGCTGGCGGAGTTCGACGCCGCCGCCGCGAAGGCGGGCTACGGACCCGGCCGGTGTTCGATGGGCGCCCTGCACATCATGGGCTCGGCCAGGATGGGCGGCACGCCGGAGCTGTCGGCGACCGACCCGGACGGCGCCACCTGGGATGTGCCGAACATCGTGGTGGCCGACGGGTCGAGCTTCCCCACCGCCCCCGGCGTGAACCCGATGGTCACCATCGAGGCGATCGGCTACATGAACGCGAAGCGGCTCGCGGCCCAGCTGAGCTAGTGATGTGTAGCGGACACGTAATATGGTTGGTACACATGTGGTAGATCCGCCCGTGGCCGGACAGGTACGATTTCGCGGAAAGGGCTGAGATGGACAAGGCGACGCAGTTGGTCGAGTTCGAGACCATGCTTCTCGGCCGCCACAGTCTGCGATCGCGCCGTGGTCCCGACGCCATGGACCGCAGCGTCTATATCCTGCTGAGCCGGCTGCGGATGGGTGGACTGATGTCCATCGGGCAGCTCAGCGACGCATTGGGCTTGGATGCCTCGACCCTCAATCGGCAGACCGCCGCCATGATGCGGACCGGAGTCATCGAGCGGATTCCGGACCCCGAGGGTGGGATGGCGCGGAAGTTCCGGGTCACCGTCAAGGGCGAGCGCCGGTTGAATGCCGAACGGTCCTTGATCGTCGACGCCCTGGATTCGATCCTCGAGGACTGGGCGGCCGAGGATGTCGCCGCCTTCGTCGGCTACCTGCGACGCTTCAACACCGATATCGAACGCCGGTCGGGTGAGTACTGGCCACGGCCACTCGCGACCACGCCCGCGGATCACTAGCGCCCGCTGCGACCAACGTCACGATTCCTCGATCGAGCCCGCGTGCCCGGCGATGTGTACGATACATATGAATTGCAGTATGCATATCTTGTGCTCTGTACATAACTTGCTGGTTTGTCGATAGGAGCGGTACGTGGGGATTTCGGAAAAGACGGCCCGGCCCGGAGTGGTCGTGGGCGTCCTCGCGTTCGGCGGCACCGTCGCCGCGATCACCCAGACGGCGGTGGTGCCGATCATCGGCGAACTGCCGCGCATACTCGGCACCAGCGCCGCCGATGCCTCCTGGGTGATCACGGTGACGCTGCTCGTGGGAGCGGTGTTCACCCCGGTCGCCGGCAAGCTCGGTGACCTGTACGGCAAACACCGCATGCTGCTGGTCTCCGGTGGATTCCTGATCGTGGGCGCCGCGATCGCCGCCATGTCCTCCTCGCTGGTGCCCATGCTGATCGGACGCGGAATCCAGGGCATGGGTGTCGGCTTGATTCCGTTGGGAATCAGCCTGATGCGCGATGTGCTGCCCGCGGAGCGGCTGGGTTCCTCGATCGCGCTCATGAGCGCCTCGCTCGGCGTCGGTGGTGCGCTGGGTCTGCCGGTGTCGGCCGCGGTCGCGCAATATGCGAGCTGGCGGGTCCTGTTCTGGGCCGCGGCGGCGCTCAGCGCGGTGGTGATCGTGCTGATCGCGATCCTGGTTCCGGCGGAGGCGAAGCGCGGTGACGCCGGTGGACGGTTCGATTTCGTCGGCGCGGTGGGACTCGGCGCGGGACTGGTATTCCTGCTCCTGCCGGTATCGAAGGGCTCCGGGTGGGGCTGGACCAGCGCTACGACGCTCGGGCTGTTCGCCGCCTCGGCGGTGACCCTGGCCGCGTGGGGATGGTGGGAACTGCGGACCTCCGACCCGCTCGTCGATCTGCGCACCACGGCCCGACCGCAGGTGCTGCTGACCAACGCCGCATCCGTACTGGTCGGCTTCGCCATGTACGGCCAGGCGCTGATCGTGCCGCAGCTGATGCAGTTGCCGACGGCCACCGGCCACGGCATGGGACAAACGATGCTGGGTATGGGCCTGTGGATGGCGCCGGGTGGCTTGATGATGATGGCGTTGTCACCGGCGGGCGCGAAACTGTCGGCCGCGCGCGGACCCAAGGTCACCCTCGCGGTCGGGGCGCTGATCATCGCCATCGGCTACGGCTCCTCCGCCGTGCTGATGGGTTCGACCTGGGGCCTGATGACGATGGTCTGCATCACCAATATCGGTGTCGGCCTGGCCTACGGCGCGATGCCCGCCCTGATCATGGGCGCGGTGCCGCTGTCGGAAACCGCCTCCGCCAACAGCATCAACACACTGATGCGCTCGCTCGGTACGTCGGTGTCGGCCGCCGTCGTCGGTGTGGTGCTGGCGAATATGACGACCGACTTCGCCGGGCATGCCGTGCCGTCGGAGACCGGTTTCCATGTCGGCCTGCTGATCGGCGCCGCCGTGGCGCTCGTGGCTGCCGGTATCGCCCTGACCATTCCGCGCCGAACGGCCGAGCCCACCGATCTCGATGCCGAACTCGCGACACTGTCGCCGCAGCCGGTGTCGGTGGCGAAGGCCTGACGAATCCCTGGCCGGCCTAGGACCGTTTGATCCCGGCGAGCACCGCCCGCAGGACGTTCACGTCCGGGGCGGTGCTCAGCTCGTTCCGGGGTGCGCGGGCATGGAGCCGACCCTCGTCGATCAGGTCGCCGATGAGGACCTTCGTCGAGGTCAGGGGCAGGTGGAGATGGGCGGAGACCTCCGCGACCGACAGTGGGGTGCGGCACAACTCGACGATCGCGTCGTATTCGGGCGCCAGCAGCCGTGAGTGGGCGCCGGAGCGCGCGTCGACGAGCAGGGTGGTGAGGTCGAGGTCGCGGCGCTGCGGCTTGGCGCGCCCGCCGGTGACGGCGTAGAGGCGGACCAGCGGGCCCGCCTCGTCCTCGTACCAGTGTTCGCGCTCGTCGCTCATGGTCGCGGCGAGACGGCGGGGAACTGGCCCGAGATCGCCGACTCGGGATCGCTCGCCTCGGCCAGCGCCGTCGGGATCAGCACCACGACCCGCACGCCGCCGTACACCGATTCCGCCATCCGCACCGAGATCCCGTGTCTGCCCGCCAGCGTGGCGACGACGAACAAGCCGAGCCTGGAGGTTCCGGCCAGCGTGCCGACGCTGAAGGCGGGCGGGTCGGCCAGCATCGCGTTGCGTTGCGCCAGGTCGGTCTCCGACATACCGAGACCCTGGTCGGTGATCTCCACCGCGACACCACGACCGACCACTCCCCCCGACACCACGACCTGAGTCTCGGGTGGGGAGAAGGCGGTCGCGTTGTCCATCAGTTCGGCGAGCAGGTGGATCACGTCGGCGACGGCATGCCCGGAGATCCGCACCTCGGGCAGCTGCTTGGCCGCGATCCTGGTGTAGTCCAGGCTTTCCGCGATCGCGCCGCGCACCAGTTCGAGCAGCGGAACCGGGTTGCGCCACCGGCGGCCGGGCTGTTCGCCACCGAGGATGATGAGGTTCTCGGCGTTGCGCCGGGCGCGGGTGGCGAGATGATCGAGCTGGAACAGCAGATCGAGCTGATCGGCGTTGCTCTCGTCGCGCTCGGCGCGATCGAGCAGGGCTAGCTGGCGGTGCACCACCACCTGGCTGCGGTGCGCGATGTCGAGGAAGACCGTGCTGATCCCCGCCTTGGTCTGTGCTTCGGCGACGGCGGCCGACATCGCCGCGACGTGTGCCCGGTTGAACGCCGCGGCGACCTGACCGAGCTCGTCGGTACCGAAGTCCAGCTGCGATGCCTCCGTGGTGGTATCGACGCTCTCCCCTGAGGCGACCCGGCGCATCACCTCTGGCAGACGCTCATCGGCGAGTTCGAGGGTGTCGTGGCGCAGCCGGTGCATCCGCGCGATGAACCGATTCGCCATCACCAACGCGGTGAGGAATGCGGCCACCGCGGCGAACGCGATCAGCGCACCGCCGAGCAGCGCGCTGTCGGTGTCGCGTTCGCCCTGCTTCCGGGCGATCACGTGGGCGTCCCCGCTCTGGTCTTCCCACAGTTTCTGCAACGCAAGGCCGACGTACCTCGACGCGTCCTGCCAGGCCGCCAGCTCGATCGGAAGTTCTGTCTCCCTGTCCTTTTCGGATACCGGTCCGCGCAGGAGCAACGCGTCCTGCATCGCGATCACCTGCTGCCACTGCGGACTCGCGGTGATCTCCGAAAGCTGGGCAAGGCGGCGGCCTTTCAGCACGGTCGCGGAATAGGCGGCCTCACCCCGGAATTCGCCGACGCGACGGCCGAATTCGATCACCTCGGCGCTGCTCATCTTTCCGGCGGTCAACGCGACGGAACCGAGAGTGTCGGCTTGCGAGAGTGCCTCGGCCGCACGCAATTGGTCCACGGCATAGCCCAATTCGATACCGACCTTCGCCTCGGGCGCGACCCGGGCGGCCAGCATCGACGCGGCGATGATCGTGCCGATCACCCCGGTGTAGAACGCGAACACTTCGTCGGCGGAAATCTGCGTGGTTTCGACGCCGTTGCGCACGACCGGCACCATGGCGAAGAGTTTGTTATAGCCCTCGATATCTTCGCGGGAACCGTCGGGATTCAGCGCGCGGGCGGCGTCACCTTTCGCGATCACCGCGGCGAGCGCCTCATCGGAGCGCTGTTTGGCGGTGACCAGCGCTGGTGCCGACGGCAGGTCACCGGCCAGGCGCAACAGCGACAATCTGCGCTCTTCCTGGAACGCCGACACCATGAGAATCGCGGGCGTGGTGGTGCTGCTCGCCAATTCGGCCCATTCGGTGGAATCCCTGGCCGAATTCACCAGATAGACCGCGCCGCCACCACCGACCACCAACAGCATGACGCTCGAGATGAGCACCATCGACAGCAACCGGATACGCACACTGACCCGGCCACGAACACCGGTACGCCTGATTTTCAATTCTGATTCTTTCCACTCCCCGGAACGCCCCCGGCGCCCCGCTGCGTGCAGGCGTCGCTAATGGGCCCACCACCACGCGTGTCTCGCCGTGAGACTAACCGACTACCCGACCCTGCGTGTGATGTCGCCGAATGTCGAAACATACGGTGTATCAGGCAAACTCGCAGCGTCCGAAATCGCGCCGACCAACGTCGCTATTGCGCCGCCGCGCGGACGCGATGGCTCGACAGGTGACTCAGCACAGCCTGATTCGCCTCCCAGCCGTCGGGGAACTTCACCGGGACCCCGAGATGGACCGGGTCGGCGGAGGGGTGCGCGTCGAGGAGTTCCGGAATTCCCGCGCGGCCCACCAGGATGCAGGCGTGGCGGTGCCGGGAAGCCAGCACGCAGAGCCGGCCTGCCTCCAGGTGGAACGCGCTGGCGTCGCGCCGTCCCGAGAGTGGGTGCAGCACCAGGGTGACGTCGTATTCGCGACCCTGGAGTCGGTTGGCGGTGTCGACGGTGACGGGTTCGGCGCAGGTACCGCGCAGGGCGGTGCGGATGGCGTCGGCCTGGTCGCGGTGCGCGGTGCCGATCGCGACCCGGTCGGTGGTCACCGGATGGCTGCCGGATTCGGAGTGCGCGTTCGCGCCGCGTTCGATCAGCCGGGCCGCGATCGCGGCGATCGCGGCAACGGCTTCCCGGTCGGTGCGCAGGGTGTGCCGGGCGGGCAATTCGTACCAGCCCCAGCCCGATTCGGCCGCCTCCTCCAGCACCGCGTCGATCGGTCCACCCATGCCGCGGGTGGTGAAATCCATGCGCCGGTCACCGAAACCGGTGCCCGACTGGAATTCGGTGAAGGGATAGAACGCTTTCGACACCACCGGCGCCGCGGTGGCGGGCAGGCGCCAGGACACCGGCAGCCGGTGGGTGGGAATGTGGTCGTTGTTGGCCAGCATCACGCTGACGGCGCTCATGGTCGGATCCCAGGTGAGACCGGCCCAGCGCGCGGTCTCGACGGTCGCGAACGGATCGAGCTGCCCGGGATCACCCACGAACAACCCACGATCGAACCGATTCGCGATGCGCAACAACATGTCCGAGCGCATCTGGTACGCCTCGTCGATGATCGCGTGCGACCAGCTGCCCTCGGTGATGGTGGCCCACTTGGCCGCGGTGCCGATGACGATGGTGCGATCCTCGAGGTCGCCCGGCTGCTTGGCGACCCGGACATTGCCGTGCCGGTCGACACGGTCGCTCACCACATAGGCGGCACTGGACAACCGGCCGATCCGCAGCTCGGGGTCGGCGACGGCCAAGCGGTCGATGAGGTCGTCGACCTGCTCGTTGGTCTGGGCGACGATCATCCGCTGATCGCCGTCCTCGGCGAGCTGGCGGGCCGCGCGCACGACCAGCGTGGATTTGCCCGCTCCCGGTGGGGAGTCGACCACGATCGCGCGATGGCTCTCGTCGCGCAGGTCGGTGAGAATTCCCGCGACGGCCTCGTCCGGTGTGGTCACTGGAGTTCTTCCCCCTCGTCGTCGGCAGGCGGCGTCCATTCCGGCGGCGGACCGCCGTGCGTCCACGGCGTCTCCTCGCGCGCGGGCAGATTCAGCATCCCGTTGAACGGCGTCGGTTTGAAGCGGGCGAAACCGAGGTCATCGCCTTCCTCTGGAACACTGCCCGGTTCGGCGACGAGTTTGCGTCCCATCCCGCCGGACAGTTCGAGAACCATGCTGTCGCCGTCGATTTCGACAACCAGCCCGGTCTGCTTCGGCCGTTCGACGCACGTCAGTTCCTCACCGACCACAGCGATGAACGGATCGGTGGTGCGAACGTGGATATGCGGGCGCAGCTTCGGACGCGACCCCGACCGGTCGAGGCGCTCCGGCTCGCTGTGCACGACGGTGCCACGGAAAGCGGCCCCACTCACACGATGTTCGAGCATGCGCAGCGGATCATCGAAAGCGCACTGCCCCTGCAAGGCTTCCAATGCCCGTTCACGCTCGAGCAGCCTGCGCACCGCGGGAACGGCGGAATCGCGGCGGGCCTGCGGAATCCCCTCCGCGACATCGGCGGCGAAGCGGGAGAACGCACCGCGATCGTCGGTCCACCGGTTCTCCACGCTGGCGCCTTCCGGCAGCGCGCTCAACAGCTCGATCGAGCGCCACATCAGCTGCCAGGTGGGTTCGAGCTGGCCACGCAGGGAGCGCTCGAGCCGTTCGGCAGCGACAGATCTGGCCGAGTCGTCGAGTGCGGCGTTGTAGGCGGCGATCAACGGCGCGAGTTCTTCGTTGTCGAATCCGGGATCGGTGGCCGGACCCGCGGGCGGCGACAGCAGCGGATCCTCCGCCAGAGCAGCGGCCTGCGCGCCGGTGAACCCGGGTGGCGGATCGATCCAGCCGAGCAGCGCCGCGAGATTGCCGTCCTCTAGCGTGGATTGGCCCGATGCCCAGTGCGCCGACAGCGCCGCCGTCATCGCGGGCAGCACCGCCGAACCGGGATGTTCGGCCCGATCACCGAACCAGGTGAGCCAGCGCCCGAGCAGCGGAATCGACTCCGGCACCGGGTTGTCCCCGTCGACACGGTGAAACCGCACCGAACGCCCGAGCAGCTTCAGGAAATTCACGCCGCCGGGATTGGGTGTCCACATCTGCGGTGCGTCCAGGCACCGGGTGTAGGTCTCGCCCGCCTTGCTGGTGAGCTCCTCGGTGTCGACGAGAAACGTCGAAAGATAGGGCAGCACAACATCGGCCAGCTGCTCGATGAACCGCAACCGCAGTACCCGGTCGCGAGGCTGCGGCACCGTCAAAACGTTCTGATCTCCGGGCGAGGTGCCGATCATGATCGCCACCGGCGCCGCCGCCTCCCCCGCCAGCCGCAACGGCACGGCGACCAGCGGCCGCTCGGCGAGATGGAGGTGTCGCACCGCCGCGGTCGCCTGCGCACGGCCCGCCCGCACGGCCTCGGCCTTGGCCAACGCCGCCAGCACGCTCATCCGGCGATCTCCCACCGCAGCCGGTGCGCGGTCCGCAGCATCGCGGTGATGTCGGCGTGCTCGGGGCCCGGTTCCAGGGTCCCGTCGGCCAGACCGAGGACCGTGTGGATGTTCTCGATGCCACCCACCACATCGCACACCCCGCGGCCGAGCGCGTCCACCGAACCACAGGTGCGGGCCTCGTCGCGGCAGGCGAACGCGAGCTCACAACTCGACATGCACTCGGGCGCGTAGCGAGCCGGAATGGCGGCGATCGTCTTCTCGAGGTTCTCCCCCGGCGCGAAGGTGGCCTCGGGCGGCAGCAGGTCGAGCAATTCGGGAATCGCGGTGAGCCGGGTCAATTGACGCGAGACCACGGCGAGCTGCTTGCGGAGATCGACGAGTTCGGCGGTGGGCCGATTCGAGAAGTCCTTCGCGCAGACCAGAATCACATTGTGCGACACGATCTCCGGTGACTCGCCGATCTCGGCCATCAACTCGCGCAAGGCGATCACATACACCGCCGACTGCCGCGCGGCGGCCGCCACCTGTGCCGGATCGGCCTGCCCGTCGATCACCGGGAAGGCCTTGACCTCCACCACATGGAACTTGCCGTCCAACTGCACGGCCACCACATCGGGTTCGAGATAGGCGGTGGCACCGGCGATATCGAGCCGCAGCATGGGGTGATCGAACAGGGTGCCGTCACCCGCCGCGATCGTGGCATTCAGCAATTGCCTGGTGCGTTGATAGCGCACCGCGTTGCCGGTGTTCTCACCCACCGAATTCAGGTCGTGGTAGGCGACTTCGGGAATCGTGAAGCCCAGTTTTTCGCGCAACAAGGCGAGCAATTCCGCGCAACCGTTCGCCTTGACCATCGACTCGAAAGCATTACCGCGCGTGATGGCGAACTGGGACTGACCGAATTGTGGTGGGAATCCCAGCGATTGGGCGATCACCGTCTTGTCCACCGCGGCCGCGTCGAGCAGAGCGCGGCGGGCACATCCGGGATTGGCCGTCAGCGCGGCGATGGTGCGGGCATTGTGCCTGGTCGCGGGGGCTTCACCGCGCAACTGGTCCAACTGTGCTGCGAGAGTGCTCATTCCACCTCGATTCGTCGCCGATCGGCTACGCCGAGCCGAACACCGAATAGTTGTGCGGCCGGATCCGCCAGCTGATCCGCCGCCCGTCGCGCGGCCGCGCGGCGCTGCCGCGCGTCCTCGTCCTCGTGCACCGCCAGCTCACGCCGCGCGGCCTCGATCACCTGCACCGGGTCGAGCGAATCCGGGGCGGTGGAGATGCCAGGAATCGACACGGCGAGCCGCCACAGTACGCGCAATCCAGACGTTTTCCCCGCAGGCTGCGCCGAAAGATGTTCGGCCAAACGAATAGCCGAAACCAGCAGCCCCACCCGTGGACTCAGCGGACCGACCATCCGCCTTTCCAGTGGCCACGAACTCACCGCCATCAACCCACGGGCCGGCGCGAGCAGATCGGTGGTGAGTGCGGCGCACAGGTAGTACGGGCGCGCGTACGGCGCCGACCGGAAGGAACGTTCCTCGTCACGACGCAGACTTGTCAGCCGGGCGGGCAGCAGCTCGCCGGAAAAGAACGCGTCATGGGTGGCGAGCACCAATTTCGGCGAGGACGGCACCGACAGCAAGGTCAACGCGCGATGCACGTGTTCGCGCACCGGCACCCCGGGCGCCTCCGCGGCCTCGTCCGGAATCGATCCGAGAACCGCCGCGTCCCACGCTGATTCGGCTCGCCGCAATTCCGCGCGCAATTGCCGAGCCCCCGCCCGATCCCCACCGGCAGCGGCCCGGCGCACCTCGGCCCGCAAACCGGAGATGCGCACCTCCAGCTCCTCAGCCGAGTCCGTCACGAGTCGGAGCGTATCCACAGCTACCAGTATTGTCCAGTAATTCCCAGTATTCCCGCGACAGCCGACCACGCGCACCGCACACCCACACACCCGGACTCGTGATGCGAGCACCGATAGCGACCGAATAACCTGGGGCAATGACAGCTGTTGCAGATCGTTCACTCGGACCGGAATTGGCGCGCACCGAAACCATCGCCCCGGACACCGACGTGCTGGTGATCGGGTTGACCTCCTCGGAGAACGGTCCGGCCATCGTCCCCGCCGACCTGTTCGGCGATGTGCTCACCGCCGAGGTTCGCGCGGAACTGCTGGACGCTCTCGGCTCGGTCGGCGCCAAGGGCAAGCCCGAGGAACTGACCAGGGTGCCCGCGCCGTCGGCGCTGGCCGACGTCACCAGCGTGCTCGCCGTCGGGCTCGGCGCGGCCGACAAGATCGACGCCGAACAGGTGCGGCGCAGCGCCGGTGTCGCCGGGCGCGCGCTCAGCGGTACCGAACTCGTCGCCACCACCCTGTCCGGCATCGATCTGGGTGCCGCGGCCGAAGGTTTCTACCTCGGCGCGTACACCTTCTCCTCCTTCAAGTCCAAGAGCGCGCCCAAGCCGGACGAGCGGCCGGTGGTCCGCCTCGAATTGCTGGTACCCGAACCGGGATTCGGCACCCTCGACCTGCTGCGCGCACAGCTGGTCGCCGAAGCCATCGCCACCGCGCGCGATTTCGTGAACACCCCGCCGAGCGCGCTCTACCCCGCCGAGTTCGCCGAGCGGGCCCGGGTGCTCGCCGAGGCGGCGGGCCTCGAGGTCGAGGTCATCGAGGAAGAGGCGCTCGCCGCAGCCGGTTACGGCGGGATCATCGGCGTCGGCCAGGGCTCCTCGCGGCCGCCGCGGCTGGTGCGGATCACCTACGCGGGCGGTCCGAAGAAGATCGCGCTCGTCGGCAAGGGCATCACCTTCGACACCGGCGGCATCTCGATCAAGCCCGCCGCCAACATGGAGAACATGACCTCCGACATGGCGGGCGCCGCGGCGGTCATCGCGACCGTGCTGCTGGCCGGGCGCCTCGGCCTGCCGGTCACCGTCACCGCGACCGTCCCGATGGCCGAGAACATGCCTTCGGCTACCGCGCAGCGCCCCGGCGATGTGCTCACCCAGTACGGCGGCACCACCGTCGAGGTCATCAACACCGACGCCGAGGGCCGCCTCATCCTGGCCGACGCGATCGTGCGCGCGGTCGAGGACGAGCCCGACTACCTGATCGACGTCGCCACCCTCACCGGTGCGCAGATGGTCGCGCTCGGCACCCGCACGCCGGGCGTGATGGGCACCGAGGAGTTCCGCGACCGCGTCGCCGCGATCTCGCGTTCGGTCGGCGAGAACGGCTGGGCGATGCCACTTCCCGCGGAGCTGCGCGCCGACATCAACTCCAAGGTCGCCGACCTGGCGAATGTCGCACCGCACCGCTGGGGCGGCATGCTCTCGGCCGCACTGTTCCTCAAGGAATTCGTGCCGGAGGGCTTGCCGTGGGCGCACCTGGATGTCGCAGGTCCGGCCTACAACACCGGTGGCCCGTTCGGCTATATCGGCAAGGGCGGCACCGGGGTCCCGGTGCGCACGCTGATCACCGTGATCGAGGAGATCGGCGCGGAGTAGTCACTCCCCCAGATCGGCTTCGCGAGCCCGCCGCTCCTGGATGCGGCGGCGGGCATCGAAGTCGCGCATGCGTTGCGGGTAGCCGGTGCGGTTGACGTCGTAGACCGGAATCTTCAACGCACCGGCCAACCGGCGCGCGCCCTTCTCACCCACGATGCGGCGGGTCCATTCACCGTCGGCGGCCACCAGCACCGCTGTGACATCAGTCACAGTAGTTTTGGGTTCGATGAAAGCTTCGACTCCACGCCGCGTCCGAGCCCAGTCCGCCAGGGCACTCACCTCCGACGCGCTCTCGCGAGCGCCTGACCTGCTCGCACCGCGCCCACCACGGAAACGATCCAGCAAACCCATCAGGCTCGACCTCCTACATTCCGGCGGAATTCTGCTCACCGCCGTACATTCCATGGTGCCAGCTTCGCCCGGATCGCCGCCCTGCGCTACACCCGCGACGGACGAGTGCAAGGATGGTTGCCGGAACAAGAACCAACGTTTCCCGGGTGCTCCGCCGAGACCGGTGGGGTGGACGAAAGCCGCGACCCGCGACGGATGTCCGCCGGGTACACACTCAGAGGAGTCAGAGGACATGGCCTTCTCCGTCCAGATGCCAGCCCTTGGTGAGAGCGTCACCGAGGGCACGGTGACCAGGTGGCTGAAGCAGGAAGGAGACACGGTCGAGGTCGACGAACCGCTGCTCGAAGTCTCCACCGACAAGGTCGACACCGAGATCCCGTCGCCGACCGCGGGCGTGCTCTCCAAGATCGTCGCCCAGGAAGACGACATCGTCGAGGTCGGCGGTGAACTCGGCGTGATCAGCGATGCCGGCGAAACCCCCGCCACCGCACCTGCGCCCGCTTCCGCACCTGCCGCCCCCGAGCCGGCCCCCGAACCCGAACCCGCGCCTGCCGCGCAGGCCCCCGCCGCCGAGGCCCCCGCCCCGGCTGCCACGCCTGCCGCGTCCGCGGGATCCGGTACGCCCGTGAAGATGCCCGAACTGGGCGAGTCGGTCACCGAGGGCACCGTTACCCGCTGGCTCAAGGCCGTGGGCGACACCGTCGCCGTCGACGAGCCGCTGCTCGAGGTGTCCACCGACAAGGTCGACACCGAGATCCCTTCGCCGGTCGCGGGCACGCTGCTCGAGATCACGGCGCAGGAAGACGACGTCGTCGACGTGGGTGGTCAGCTGGGTGTGATCGGTAGCGGTCAGCCCGCGGCCGCCGCCCCTGCACCGGCTCCCGCGCCTGCGCCCGAGCCCGCTCCGGCGCCTGAGCCCGCACCGGCTCCCGCGCCTGCCGCGGCCGCTCCCGCACCGGCGCCCGCGCCGAAGCCCGCTCCGGCACCGGCTCCCAAGCCCGCTCCGGCGCCCGCCCCTGCCGCTGCTTCGGGCAACGGCAGCACTCCGTACGTGACGCCGCTGGTCCGCAAGCTGGCCGACGAGAACAACGTCGACCTGTCGACCCTCACAGGTTCCGGTGTCGGCGGACGCATCCGCAAGCAGGACGTGCTCGCCGCCGCCGAGGCCAAGAAGGCGCCCGCCGCCGCACCGGCTCCGGCCGCTGCCGCCGCACCCGCACCCGCGGCCAAGCAGTCCGTCGCCCCGAAGCTGGCCGCCCTCGTCGGCACCACGCAGAAGGCCAGCCGGATCCGCCAGATCACGGCGACCAAGACGCTCGAATCGCTGCAGAGCACCGCGCAGCTGACCCAGGTCCACGAGGCCGACGTCACCAAGATCGCGCATCTGCGTCAGCTCGCGAAGGCCTCGTTCAAGGCGCGCGAGGGCGTCAACCTGACGTACCTGCCGTTCTTCGCGAAGGCCGTCGTCGAGGCGCTCGGTGTGCACCCGAACGTGAACGCGTCCTACAACGAGGACACCAAGGAGATCACCTACCACGCGTCGGTGCACCTGGGTATCGCGGTCGACACCGAGCAGGGTCTGCTCTCGCCGGTCATCCACAACGCCAGCGACCTGTCGCTGGCCGGCCTGGCCCGCGCGATCGCCGACATCGCCAACCGCGCGCGCACCGGCGGGCTCAAGCCCGACGAGCTGTCCGGTGGCACCTTCACCATCACCAATATCGGTAGCGAGGGCGCGCTCTTCGACACCCCGATCCTGCTCCCGCCGCAGGCGGGCATGCTCGGCACCGGCGCGATCGTGAAGCGCCCGGTAGTGGTGACCGACGAGGCCGGTGGCGAGTCCATCGGCGTGCGCTCGATGGTATACCTGCCGCTCACCTACGATCACCGTCTCATCGACGGTGCCGACGCGGGCCGGTTCGTCTCCACCATCAAGCACCGGCTGGAAGATTCGGCGTTCGAGGCCGATCTCGGCCTGTAGCCGAGGAATTCCATGAAGGTGGTCATCGCCGGTTCGTCCGGCCTGATCGGGACGGCGCTCGTCGCGGCACTACGCCGCGACGGGCACCAGGTCTCCCGTCTGGTGCGGCGCACCCCCGCCGCACCGGACGAATTCGCGTGGGATCCCGCGCGCGCCCGGCTCGACGAGCGGGCGTTGCGCGGGGCCGACGCGGCCGTGAACCTCTGCGGTGCCGGCATCGGCGACAGTCGCTGGACCGGCACGTACAAGCAGTTGCTGCGCGACAGCCG
Organism: Nocardia sp. NPDC058519; assembly: GCF_042719755.1. Taxonomy (NCBI): domain Bacteria; kingdom Bacillati; phylum Actinomycetota; class Actinomycetes; order Mycobacteriales; family Nocardiaceae; genus Nocardia; species Nocardia sp. NPDC058519. The sequence continues at coordinate 24,309 of NZ_JBHXNK010000034.1, forward strand.
CATCACCCCCACCGACGTACTGGCCACCGCGGTCGCCGCCGCCGGAGTGCCGACGCTGGTCAATGCCAGCGGCGCGCATTACTACGGCGTGGACACCGGTGACGCCATCGTCGACGAGACCTCCCCTGCCGGAACAGATTTCCTGGCCACGCTGTGCCGGGACTGGGAAGCCGCGACCGAACCGGCAGCAGAGGCGGGCGTGCGCACCGTGCTGATCCGCAGCGCCGTGGTGCTGGCCCGCAACGGCGGCCTGCTCAGCAAATTGCACCCCCTGTACTGGGCAGGCCTGGGCGGACGCCTCGGTAGCGGCCGCCAGTACTTCCCGTGGATCTCCCTCGACGACGAGGTCGGCGCCATCGTCTTCGCGCTCACCCACCCCGAGATCTCCGGCCCGATCAACGCCACGGGCCCCGCCCCCGTCACCAACGCGGAGTTCAACCGCGCCCTCGGTCGTGCGCTGCACCGGCCGACCCCGTTCATCATCCCCGGCTTCGCCCTGCAAGCCCTGGTCGGCGAGCTGGCCGACTCGATCCTGCACGGCCCACGCGCCATCCCGGCGGTGCTGGAAGACGCCGGGTACACCTACCAGCACCCGACCATCGGCGCCGCGCTGGCCGCCGCCATCGACCGAGGGTGAGCCGATGCTGATCCGCGATGCCGACAAGGCCGACCTCCCCGCCGTGCTGGCCATCCACAACACCAACATCGCCGAGTCGACCGCCATCTGGGACACCGACGAAGTCGACCTGGACGACCGCCTCACCTGGTTCGCCACCCGCACCGCCGCCGCCATGCCCATCCTCGTCGCCGAGATCGACGGCGAGGTCGCCGGCTACGCCTCCTACGGCCAATGGCGTCCCAAATCCGGCTACCGCTTCACCGTCGAGAACTCCGTCTACGTCGACAACCACTTCCAGCGCCGCGGCGTAGCCACCACCCTGCTCACCGAATTGATCGCACGCGCAACAGATTCCGGCCGGGTCCACGCCATGATCGCCGCCATCGAATCCAGCAACACCGCATCCATCACCCTCCACGAACGCTTCGGCTTCCACACCGTCGGCGAACTCCCCGAGGTAGGCCACAAATTCGGCCGCTGGATGGACCTCACCCTGATGCAGCGCACCTTCCCGGTCGAACCGTGACACCGTCCTTTGGCCTCGTCGGTCCCCCGGCGTAACGTCGCAATGGTGAACGACACGCGCCCCACCGCGTCCGCGCGATTCGATACGACCCCGATCGTGGTCGAGAATCTCGGACTCATCGAATACCACGCCGCCTGGGAGCTGCAACGGCAGATCGCCGATCAGCGCGCCGCAGGCGAAGGCTCCGATCGGCTGCTCCTGCTCGAGCACCCGTCGGTCTACACCGCGGGCCGCCGTACCGAGGCCGAGGATCTGCCGATCGACGGCAGTCCGGTGGTGCAGGTCGACCGCGGTGGCAAGATCACCTGGCACGGTCCCGGCCAGCTGGTCGGCTACCCGATCATCCGCCTCGCCGAGCCCGTCGACGTCGTCCACTACGTCCGGCGCCTGGAGGAAGCACTGATCCGGGTCGTCACCGGGTTCGGCATCACCTGCGGCCGCATCGAAGGCCGGTCCGGGGTGTGGCTGCCCGCCACCGAGCTGTTCGCCGAACGCAAGATCGCCGCGATCGGGGTGCGGGTGCAGCGCGGTGTCGCCCTGCACGGCATCTCCCTGAACTGCAATTCCGCCCTCGACGGCTTCCAGGCGATCGTGCCCTGCGGCATCAAGGACGCCGGCGTCACCACCCTGACCCGCGAACTCGGCCGCGAAGTCACCGTCGCCGAACTCGAGCCCCTCGTCGCGGCCGCGATTGTTGCCGCGCTCGACGGCGAAATTCCCGTCACGCCCCATGACATTGATCGCACCACCGCACCGGCGAACCCGCAGGCCCCGAGCGTAGAGTCGGTCCGGTGAGTTCCGTAGACGCCTCTGCCCCCGCCGGACGCAAGCTGCTGCGCATCGAAGCGCGCAACGCGGAGACCCCGATCGAGCGCAAACCCAAGTGGATTCGCACCCGCGCCACGATGGGCCCCGAATACACCGAGCTCAAGAGCCTGGTGAAATCCGAAGGCCTGCACACCGTCTGCGAAGAAGCGGGCTGCCCCAACATCTTCGAATGCTGGGAAGACCGCGAAGCCACCTTCCTCATCGGCGGTGAACAGTGCACCCGCCGCTGCGACTTCTGCCAGATCGACACCGGCAAGCCCGCCGCCCTCGACCGCGACGAGCCCCGCCGCGTCGCCGAGAGCGTCCAGTCGATGGGCCTGCGCTACTCCACGATCACCGGCGTCGCCCGCGATGACCTCGACGACGGCGGCGCCTGGCTCTACGCCGAGACCGTGCGCGCCATCAAGGCGATCAACCCCGCCACCGGCGTCGAACTGCTCATCCCCGACTTCAACGCCGACCCCGACCAGCTGGCCGAGGTCTTCTCCAGCCGCCCCGAGGTCCTCGCGCACAACCTGGAAACGGTGCCGCGCATCTTCAAGCGCATCCGCCCCGCCTTCCGCTACGAGCGCTCCCTCGCCGTGATCACCGCCGCGCGCGAGGCGGGCCTGGTCACCAAGTCCAACCTCATCCTCGGCATGGGCGAAACCCCCGAAGAGGTCACCGAAGCGATGCGCGACCTCCACGAAGCGGGCTGCGACATCCTCACCATCACCCAGTACCTGCGGCCTTCTCCTCGCCACCACCCCGTCGACCGCTGGGTGAAGCCGGAGGAATTCGTCGAACACTCCAAGGTCGCCGAAGAACTCGGCTTCGCCGGCGTCATGGCAGGCCCCCTGGTCCGCTCCTCCTACCGAGCGGGCCGCCTCTACGCCCAGGCCATGACCCACCACGGCCGCGAGATCCCCGAAGCCATGTCCCACCTCGCCAAGGAAGGCACCGCCTCCCAGGAAGCCAGCTCGGTCCTGGCCCGCTTCGGCAGCTGACCTAGACTAAGGGTCCCCTCACCCCCTCGGAAGGACCCATGTCGAAGTTCGAGAACGTCTCCGTCAGCAAGAAGGCCAACGTCTACTTCGACGGCAAGTGCGTCAGCTACAGCCTCGAGTTGCCCGATGGCGCCTCGGTGTCGGTCGGCGTGATCCAGCCGTCGTCGCTCACCTTCACCACCAGCGCTCCCGAGATCATGGAGCTGGTCGCGGGCCAGGCCAATGTGACATTGGCCGGTACGACCGAGGCCGTCACCTACCGCGCGGGCGAGTCGTTCAAGATCCCCGGTGACAGCGCCTTCGACATCGAGGTCGTCGACACCATGCACTACGTCTGCTACTACGGCTGACGAACCGGAGCCGGGGCGACCAGCTCGGTCGCCCCGGTTCGCCGGTCTACTTCACGAGGAACTCGTCCTTGTACAACCGGTTGGGCCGCGGGGCGGTGGCCTCGCTCAATTCCGCCTGAAAGTCGCTCTCACGCTTGGTCCTCGGCCGGTAGCTGCCACCGAAGGTGACCATCACCGACCCGCCGACACCGGTCGTGCCACGAGCCGAAATCGTCTCCCGGCCCGCGTTGAACACCGTCGCCACATCGCGCCCGTCATTGCCGACCGCGATCTGGCCGTCATGGAAGAACTGCACGAACGTTCCGTTATCCGCGCCGACGGTCGCGGCGACCGTGTGACCCTTCTCCGGGTCGAGCTCGAACTCCGCGTCGCACTGCTGACGCCGGTCCACAGGTCCGGCAGTTCCGAGGGTGCGCCCGATCCCGAGCAGCACGGTCTCGCCGAGGGCGTTGTGCCGCTCGCGACCTTCTTCGGTCCACAGGTGGGTGGTCGACCAAACCTTCACGCGCCCGTCATCGAAAAGCGACACCCGGTCGTCGGTGCCGTTGCTGATCAGATATTTCGCACTGTTGGGGGCCATCTCTCCATCTTCCTCGCTTTCGCGCGCCGAGATAACACGTTCGGGTGAGCTGATCGCCCAGCACGCTCTGCGCGCCAGGTCAGAAGCTTTTGTGCGGTACACCGACGGTGAGCCCACCGTCCACCACGAACTCCGCGCCGGTCGAGTACGAGGATTCGTCGGATGCCAGATACGCCACCAGCGCCGACACCTCATCCGCCTCGGCTGCCCGCGCGAGCGGGATCTGCAAGAAGTCCGCCGGAATTCCCTCGGTCATCGGCGTGGAGATCAGCCCCGGATGCACCGAGTTCACCCGAATCCCCTGCGGCGCCAGCTCGAGCGCCGCCGACTTGGTGAGCCCACGCACCGCGAACTTCGTCGCCGTGTACCCGTGCAGACCAGGGCTACCCCGCATCCCCTCCACCGAGGAGATGTTCACGATCGACCCGCCACCGGAATCCTTCATCGCCGGAATCGCCGCCCGCATACCGAGAAACGTGCCGGTCAGATTGATATCGAGGATCCGCTGCCACTCGTCCAGCGCGAAATCCGCCAGCAGATTTCCATTGACGATCCCCGCGTTGTTCACCAGCACATGCAGGCCACCGAACTCCTCGACCGCGGCCGCCACGATCGCCGTCCACTGCTCCGGCTCGCGAACATCGAGATGCCGGTACGCCACCGCGTCACCGAGCTCTTTTGCCACCGTGGCGCCTTCGTCATCGAGCACATCGCCGATCACCACCGAGGCCCCCTCGGCGACAAACCGCCGAGCGTGCGCCGCCCCCATCCCCCGAGCCCCACCACTGATCACCGCGACCTTGCCGGCCAAACGTCCCATGTCCGCGCGCTCCTTCGTAGAACCGAAACTCCTCACACCGTATGAGGACGGTCCCCTCGAAGGGGCAGTTTAGCTAGAACGCGTTCTAACTATTCTCGATGGGCGGCGACGCGCTCACGCGAGCTGGAATCAGCAGGCGATGTTGGCCGCGCCCGACGACTTGAACGAAATGTGCACGTGGTCGTAGTGATTCTGCGTCGGGCTGCCACGATCCTCCATGTAGGACCAGCCGCCGCCGTCGTTGTACCGCTGCTGCCAGATCACATAGGTGACACCGAAGCGCGCCTTGTTGGCCAGCACGAAATCGGCGATCGTATTACCCAACGCGGCGTTCGATGTCATGACGTCGAGCGCTTGCCCCGCACCGTGGTCACCGTCGTAGCGACCGTGCGCACCACCGATGTCGGCGACCCCGAACATCTTCTGCAGCAGATTGCCGACCTGAGCCACATGCGGCAGCGTCCCATTGAACTCCGTCCCGCACAGCACCTTGACCTTCAGCGCCGACAATGCCGCCAGCTCGTCATCGGCCCTGACGATCGGCCCAGGTTGCGGCTCATCGTGCGTCGGCGCGGCGGCGATCGGGTCGGGCTCGATGGCCGAGGTCGACAGCGGTTCGACCGAAGCCACCGCCTGGACCTCCGCACCCGGCCGCATCACCATCATCAACATGCCGGGAATAGTCGCCGCGAGACTGCATACGGCGAGCGGCATGCGGCTCTTGGGAGCCGACGGTTTGCGATGCGAAGCAGTCACGATGTAGATCACCAGTCGTTGTCGAGAACAGGTCACTGTAAGATTACGAAACGGTCGCGGAAATGTCACGTCCACACGCACACTACACAGTCGGACCAGCATCTATCACCCGACGCGATCCCGCAATCCTTTCGCCGCGTGTCGTTACACCGACGGCCTGTCGCATCGCCGGATCCGCCGCGATCCCGCGCAGGCGGCCCAGTGCGGTCGGGCCGCATTCCTCTACCTTCCGGCGGCCGGATACACCGCCTCTGACGAGCACCGCGCCGAATGTCGGTGCCCCTTGCTACTTTTCGTGCATTCGATCTCCACGAGCTCAGCGAGGACGCATGACCGCCGAAACCACTTATCTCGAACTGTCCGACGACGCGGGCTCCTCGCACAAGTTCTATGAGGTAGTCGTCACCGGAACGCACGTCAATATCCGTTACGGTCGCATCGGCGAGCAGGGTCAGTCCAAAGCGAGCTCGTTCACCACCGAGGACAAGGCGAAGTCGGCCGCGCAGAAAAAGATCGGCGAGAAGATGCGCAAGGGCTACGCCCCCGCCGTGATGGGCGCGCGCGAACGCCGCACCGTCACCCGCCGCAGCATCACCAGCCAGCGCTCCACCGCCAAGTCGGCCCCCGTCCTGTGGCGTTTCGACTCCGGTGCCGCCGCCTTCGGCATCTTCGTCGACGATCAGCGCTGCTGGGTCGGCAACGAAGAGGGCGAAGTCTTCACCCTCTCCCCCGCCGGCGTCGTCACCAACCGCTTCAAACTGCCCGACGCGGTGAAATGCATTGTCGCCGACGACTTCTGGATCTACGCGGGCTGCGACGACGGCCGCGTCTACGACCTGTCCGGCAAAGTCCCCCGCGCCGCCTACGACGTCTCCGCCGACGACGTCTATTGGCTCGACATCCACGACGGCATCCTCGCCGCCTCCGACGCCGCGGGCGGCCTGACCGTCATCGACCATGAAGAGGAATCCCTCTGGTCGGCCCGCAGCAAGGGCAATTCCGGCTGGATGGTCCGCGTCGACCCCACCGGCGTCTACCACGGCCACAGCGCCGGCGTCACCAAGTACCACCTGGAAACCGGTCGCTCACAGTGGAATTCGTCCACCCGTGGCGCGGTCCTGTTCGGCTGGCAGGAATCCGACACCGTCTACGCGGGCACCTCCCATAACCAGGTCGAGGAGATCACCAAGCAGGGCACCGCCACCCGCACCTACCAGTGCGACGCCGCCGTCTTCTCCTGCGCCGCCTCCCCCGACGGCCGCTACGTCTTCGCGGGCGACTCCCACTCCTCGGTCTACTGCTTCGACGCCACCGGCACCCGCCTGTGGAAACTCGCCACCGGCTGCGGCTCCGCCTACTCCATGCAGTACCACGACGAAAAGCTCTACCTGGTCACCACCTCCGGCGCCCTGGCCTGCCTCGACGTCAGCGAATCCGCCATCCGCGACGCCGACCAGGGCGTCCTGCCCACCACCCGCTCGGTGAAAGCCCCCGAATTCTCCGCCGTAGCCCCCAGCACCGCCCTCGAACTCACCACCGACGTCGGCACCGGCGTCATCGTCGAATGCCTCCAGCACGGCGACTCCCTGCGCGTCCACGTCATCTCCCCCGGCTACGACCCCGGCTGGAACGTCCAGTTCCCCCGCGACATCCGCCTGGCCGGCGCCCGCTACGTCGTCGACGCCGTCTCCGAATCCGCCCGCGGCGGCTTCTACCGAGTCCGCGGCGACATCCGCCGCCTGGGTTGAGGCCCGGTGACCCCGCCCGTCACCCATCGACGATGGCCTGGACCCCGATCACCGATGCCTCAGACTTCGCCCGCATCCGGGTTCAACGCCGCCAGGGTGACGAAGATCGGTACCCCTGGATCCGCCGCGATCCCCCGCCCGCGCAGAAACGCATCGATCATCCCCCACACCAATTCATGCACCCTGCTCACGAATTCACCGGAATCCGGCTCCGCGTCGCTCAGCCACAGATCGGTCAGCACGATCATCACACCGACGATCGCCCGCGCCAGATATTCGATTCCCTCGGCATCCAAGGGAATCGAATCCGCGACCGCCCGAGCTCTTTCCGCGAAGCGACCCGCCACCGTACCGGCGAGGTCGTACTGACCCGTCACTCCCTCACGGTTCGCACTCGTCTGCGTCAGGAACCGGAAAACGTTGGGGTGGGCCAGAATTCCGACGGCGTAGTCGGTGAGCGCACGATCGATAGCGGCGCTGGGCGGCTGCAACAGCAGGGTCAGGTCGGTCCCCGTCGCGGCGAACGCCGAGTCGGCGAATCGCGTACCGATGGCCGCGTATAGATCACCTTTGTCGGTGAACTGCCGATACAGCCGCGGCTTCGTGATCCCGGCCTCGACCGCGAAAGCATCCATGCTCGGATGCGGGCCATCCCGGTCGAGCACCCTGATCGCGGCCTCGACGATGGCATCCCGAGTCACCGGCGGAGGTCGTCGGCTGGCGCGGGTCACGGTCGGCAACGATACACGTACCAGCAGTACGCTCGAAGTATTCACGTATTGCCGGTGCAGGGGTCTTTACATGAGACACAACGTACCGGCAGTATCGTTGGTCGTACCGGCAGTACGAACTGCCGGACATCGCATCGAAGGAGACAGTCCGTGTCGGATGCCCTGCGCCAACTCACCGCAACACTCGGCGCCCCACCGCCACCCGACTTCGCCACCCTCACCCCCGACGAGCTGGCACTCCTCGACGACTACGTCCGCGCCGCCCTCGACCAGCGCAAGGCCGCCCTCGACGGCGCCCTCGACTCCGGCATGCGCCTGATCCCCCGCCTGGCCCGCCCCGCCGTGAAGAAGGTGCTCGGACTATGACCACAACCCACCACACCACCGTCGAACTGGTCAAACTGGCCCGCGTCCTCGACCGCACCCCCGCCGACCTGGAGTTCCTCGCCACCCTCCCACCTGCGGCCCTGCGCGAATTCCGCGACCAGATCACCGATCTCACCGCCAGCCGCGAGGCCCGCCGCATGCAGCGAGTCGGCGCCGCCGCCAAGCTCGTCCCCGCCCCCATCGCCGCCAAAATCACCGAAGCCGCCTTCGGCCCGGTTCTGGCCGCCGCACTCGCCGGCTCGGTCGACCCGTCCCGCGCCGTAGCGATCGCCAGCGCGCTCTCCCCCAGCTTCCTCGCCGACGCCACCCTCACCCTCGACCCCCGCCGAGCCGTCGAACTGATCGCCCAGGTCCCCGGCCCGATGGCAGCAGCGGTCGCCAGCGAATTGATCACCCGCGGCGACTATCTGACGATGGGCAACCTCGCAGGCTCGGTCCCCGACTCGGTCCTGCGCGCAGCCCTCCCCCACGCCTCCGACCTCGACATCCTCCAGGTCGGCTACTACCTCGAGGAAACCTCAGCAGCCGACCGCCTCCTCACCGTCGTCACCGACCGCGTCCCCGGTGTCATCCGAGCGACTCATGAAGCTGGCGAATGGCCCAAAGCAATCACCCTGCTCGCCCTCCTAGGCCCCACCGAACGCTCCCGCCTGGCCAACGTCGTAGCCGCCCAAGACGACGAGGTCATCGACGGCCTCCTCACCGCAGTAGAAGAACTCGATGCCTGGGACACCCTCCTCCCCGTAGCAGCTGGCATGGACCCGGAACCCCTACAACGCCTGGCCCAGCGCCCCACCATGCAAAACCCCACCCTCCTCACCAAAATCGCCGACCTGGCCCTAACCCAAAACCTCTGGCTCTCCCTACTCCCCCTAGCGACCCACCTCTCCCCTACCCAACTCCACACCGTCGCCGCCCGAGTAGCCGCGGAACCCGACGACTCCCTTACGACCCTCATAGAACAAGCCCACACCGAAAGTCACTGGCCCACCCTCCTCCCGGTAGCCCTCGCCCTCTCCACCCCCGACCGCAAACGCCTGGCCTCCCTCCCGGTAATGCACCGCCCCGCCTACTTGACCGCTGTCATCGAAGCCACCGCCAGCCACAACCTCTGGCCCGAAGCCCTCCCCCTCCTCAACGACCTCCCCACCACAACCCACGACACCCTCGCGACCACCATAAACACCCTCACCGACAACGAATTCCGAGCCGCGGTCCAAGCCGCCCCCGCAGCCGATTGCACCACAACCCTGATACAAATCCTTCTCCGCCAGGACTTCTCCGCTCGATCCCGCTCCCTCACCCTCCTCAACGAAGCCGACAACCTGGAAGCCCTTGTCGGCACCATCACCACGCGAGTTCCCGCCATCTGGCAAGGCTTGTCCGACATCCGCACAGAAATCCCCGAACGCCTCCGCAGCCTGCTTGCTACGCAAGCGACTCGATGCGATCAACCAGAACTCGCGGACAACCTGACTGCCGACTGATCGTCCGAGGCCCTATCAGCATCCTCGCGACTTGTCAGTCGTGAAGGCCGCTCATGCGGGACATGCATTGTGGGACAGCGTGTTCCGCAGCGAAGCAGGGCTGGATGCCTACTGTCGACAACAGGGATTGGGCTCGCGGCAGTCCATTGATGCCAACCCTGTCCGCGTCGACGATGCCTTCTGAGCACTCCTCGATGCGGCGACCTCTTTGGTCTGCCTCACTCTGAAGGCCTCGCTGCATGGGGATTGCGCGAAAGCCTGGTCATCGCGGTCGCGCAATCGGGGTGGTCGGCGTTGGAAAAGGAGTCGGATAGGGGACGTGCTCGCCTGGGCCCGGCAGCCCGGATCTACGCAGACGCGGGTTCTCGGCAAGACGACATCCGGTCTGAGCGGTGATCGTCACGGTGAGTTGGTTCTTCCGGACAGAGATGCGGGCACCGTCCTCGCTGTTGACGAAGTCCTGGTGGTAGTTGCCAGGCATCTCGCTGATCACCGGCAGCGTCGCGCCGAAACGGGCGGCGACTTCGCGGGCACGGTCAGCGAACTGCTGCCAGCCATTGTCAGGTATGGCTGAGAGCGAAATGACCTTGACCTCGTAGTCCTCCAGTGCGAGCGCCGTTCCCTGGGTTTGGTCGTAGGGACGTCCGCAAGGTTTCGGCTCATACGAAATCCCAGAGTCCCATTCGAACGTCTCGGACTGGAGGAAACCGTTAGCGGCCGTGCTGATTTCCTCGACAGCGGAACGCATCTCGGCGAGTTCGTCTTCGAGGCTGCGGCGTTGAAGTAGGCGTTGTTCGGCTGCGGCAGTTTCTTCAAGGGTGGTGGGAGTCGGCTGACTGGCATGGGTGAGCTGCGCTTCGTACAAGCGGCAGCCGACCTTGGTTTCGATGGAGATCCCCTGGTTCCGGCCCAGCCAGATCCTGGTCCCGTCCTCCGGGTTGTAGAACGCACCGCCACCTGCGAGCGGGTCCGGTCCAGAGGAGGGAACAGTCGCACCAACACGCTCCGCGATGCTCTTAACCCGCAGGGCGAACTGCTGCCACACTTCATCCGAAACGGCGACAGTCGGAGCAGAACTGTAACTCTCCAGACCGATCATCGCTCCGCCCGTCTGGTCATAGGGCTTGAAACATTGCTCGGTGCGGAGGTAGTCGCTCTTCGACCACTCGAAGGTGATGCCTGGGATCAACTCGGCAGCGACTGCCCCGATTTCCATCGTCATGGATCGCATCGCGGTGAATTCCGTCTCCGCACTGGGGCGTTTGCGCAGCTGCTGTGTCGCGGCGGCCGTCTCCTCCGCACCGGTAATGGTTGGGTGAGTGCGTGCCGCATCACATCCGATGACAAGACTCGAAGTGGCAAGACAGCACATCGCTACCACGAGCAGGTCGCGTACCTTCGCTATCTGTTGCCTGGTCCGGGTACGTCGTTTGCGTTGCGCCACCGTCGATCGTCGAGTCATCAGCCAGTCTTCGGGTTGGTGGCGTTCTCAGGCAATCCGGCGACGATCGCTGCGAGGTTGTAGCCCGAGCGGTGAAGGTTGCCGTTCGAACCCGTCCGACCGTATTCCGAGTGCGGGTTCTCGGCGCCGCTCTCGTAGTGCTGGTCACCGACGGTGATCGGGTCAGTGCTCAGATGGGTGACCCAGGGCATCTCGTCCGGGCTCCGGCCGAACGAATCGAGGTTGCCGACGATCTCGCCGTGTTCGGTCATCTCGTAAACGTGGCCGTTGCGAAGCCCGAGATCGCCCGCGTTCTCCACAGCGTCGTTGAACCCGAGGTTGGTGATGGGCGAACCCAATCCGTTCAGGCCCGGCAGACCCGGAATATCGGCACCCAAGCCCGGCGACCCGTAGAAGACGACGTCGTCGACAACGCCGGACTGCTGCTGCAAGGCGTGGCTGGTCGCCAACGATCCGTAGGAGTGGCCGAGCGCGGTGATATGGGGATCGTTCTTCTCGCTGGCAACATCGAGACCGGTGTAGAACGACGACAACGGTTGCGCCGCTTCCTGTGCGCGACCTTCGTTGGTGACGTTGATCATGTCGGGCTCGACTTCGGACAGACTCCCCATCCCACCCTGCGGCGGGTCGTAACCGAACCAGGACACCGCCGCGATTTCTTCACCCTCACGCCCCTCCGCTTTCAGTTGGGACTGGGAGGTTTCGATCATTTTCCCGGCCTCGCCCAGCATGCCGCCGTTCACATTTTTCGGCTCGCCGCCACCAAGAAGGGTCGAGTCCAAATCCGAGCCGAGTCCGGGGGTCGTGACTGAAATATGGTCAGCTGTATCGGGATTGCCGACCGACACCGCAGCGCGACCCTGTCGCCCGGACTGCATATCGAGCGCCATCAGATAGCGTGGCGGATTCGATGAGCCAGGGTTGTCCCCGACCGCGGTCTTGACCGCCGCGAGGTCCTTGAGTTTCTGCTCCGTGCGGTCCAGGCCGGTTTGCGCCTCCGCAACTCCGGCCATATCCCCCGTGGCGCCCGCGGCCACCACGGCAGCCTCGAACCTCGATTTGTCGTCCAGGAGTCGATCCTGTTCGGGCTGGATCATCGCCCGGTTCGCTTTGTCGCGCACCTCGACGGGCAGTCCATCAAGGTTGCCGACAACCCCGGGTGAGCTGGCCTGGACCTCGTTCTTCTGCGCAGTGGTGAGCGAGTCCCACCATGCCCGATTTGCTTGCGGTGTAGCACCTTTCGGTGGTTGCGGGGTGCCGGTCTTCGGTGTGCTCTCGTTGTTGAACGAGTCCGGTGTCGGCAGATTCTCGAACGCGGCTTCGATCGCCGCCTTCGCTGCGGTATCGGCATTGATCGCACCGGTCAGGGCGTCCTTGACCCACTTGGTGTGGTCCTTGGCCGACACGTCCAACGCGGCCATCCCGACGGTGTACTTGTCGGCGACCACCTTCGGATCGGTCGACGCGCTCGCGACTGCCGAGTACAGGCGTTGCTTAGCCGTTTCGCCGACCACGCACGTGCCGTCGTCGCGAACCTCGAAGCCCTTGCCGATCGCGTCGGCTTTCTTCGACACCAGCAGATCGCGCGCAGACCCGATCGCCGACTGTGCGGTGGTGGCAGCATCCCGGCCGCGTTCGAGAGCGTCGATGATGATCAACGCCTTCTTGTGGACCTCGTCGTAGCGGGCTCGCATGGCATCGCCGGTTTCGCGACGGAACGTGTCACGCGAGGCATCGACCGCACGATATTGGGTGTCGATCGCGGTGCGTAGCTCGCCCGCCTGCCGGGTGAACTCGACAGCCTGAGCGCCGAAGACGACCGGTTTCCACGATTCGACCAGCGGAACCGTCAGATGCTGACTCATCGCTCACCTGTACCGTTCAGCGCACCAGCAAACGCCTGATCCTGCTGCTGGAACGTGATCACTGCCGCTACGGTCCCGCCGCTCAGCTCCGCCAGCGCGGTCCCCACCGCGCCCATCGCCTTGTCCGCGCGCCGCGACGCGACCTGATACGCCGGTGGAGTGTCACCATTGGGCATGCACTCGTAGACGCCATCGGCGAGTGCACCGCCCTTGCCGATGACATGGATCTCTTGGCCTGCGGTACCCATCCCCGCGGCGAGTGCGCGCACGGCATCTGGGTCGAGATCGAACGATTCAGCACTCGGTGTCGGACTCACTGGATTTCCCTCCCCCAGGGTTACGCCGCGACGCTCCCCAACGCGATCGACTCCCGGCCACTATAGACTCCCGCGGGCACCGCCAGGATGATCGATAGGGGAACAACATCATGACCGGCGCACTCGATCCACTCCACGCCAACACCGACCGACTTCACGCCGGCGTCACTCGACCCGCATCAGCGGCGCTAGTCGGGGCCGTCGCATCGGTGCAGGTCAGCGCCGACGGAGCCCTGGAAGCGATCCATCTCACCGAGGCAGGCCGCCGCCTCGACCCTGACACTCTCGTCGACGCGATCATTCGCCTCCACGCCACGGCGCTCGCCCGGTCTCGCCAGGCTCTAAACGCGGCGATTGCCGAAATCGACAACGATCCACGCCTGCGAGCTCAGCGGGAACGCTATGCGGGCGCGCTCGACCAGCCACTGCCACAGCAGCCGTTGTTCCCGACGCAGCAACCAACGTCGCCGCCGCAGTATCAGCCGGTCCCACCGCAGCATCAGTCGCCGTATCCCCCGTCGGTTGCACCCGAGCAGCAGCATCCGGGCTGGGCACCTCCAGCGACAACACCAGCGGCCACTCGGCGCGAACCGACGCTAGAAGACGACGAAGCCGACGACGAGTACTTCCAACGGGAATCCTGGCTCGAGCGCTAGACCAGAGGACGCCCAAACCTGTTCAGGCCAGGACACCAGCCGCGAAAGTGACCGAAATCAACATGCAGCCCGGATAAAGATGATGTCGGTCGCACCTTCGCTCGAATGTGCGACCCATCGAGTCTGAGACACGCCCCCTTCATCGGCGTGCTCAGCACGTCCCGATTCAAGGGCAGGGAAATTCTTTGTGTTACGCCAGTAATCCTTCAAATACTCCGGGACGCCGGGACTGAATCGGTCAATATTTGACCCTACCTTGAATTCATTCAATTCACTGACAGGAACTTCGACGACCGCAACCATGGTCTCGTCCCCGAAGGAAGTCCGGACTTCGTACTCCGCCAGCTCGGCTCCCGCCGGGAACAGAAAGGAACCACATGATTCAAGAGCGCGGAGATCTGAACGTTGACTCGCACAGCCCACCATCACGAGTGCAGCCAGAGCGACCGCAGCAGCAAGAACTACCCCGCCGAACTTTCGGTTCACAGCTTCTGAACCCAAGTTTGGATGGCGTCGGACTGTCCGCGGGCGACATAACTTCGCGCCCATCCGAACTCTTCGAGCTCACGCATATGGGCTCCGATTTCGTTTGCCGTATTTCTCTTGACGTTGCCGAATGGGATCCAGTTCTTCGCTTCAAAATTGTAGTAGTCCCAAACATACACCTTGTAGCTCACTTCGGCGTGAAGACCATCTTCTGCAGAGCGTACAATTGTGTCGCTTCCGACTGAAACATCAAAATGGCCGATCCCGAATTCGACATCCTGATTCTCCGTCGGACCGGCACCTATCCAATTGGACGTGAGCTCACGAACAACCCCGACTTGCGGGTCCGCCCTCGCCTGGTCAATTATGCTGTCGAGACACCGCGACACGACGCCCTTGACATCTTCGGTATTCACCGTCTTCTGAAAGAACTCCGACTTGATCGTGAAGTCCGAATTCGGACCAGGGTTGGACAGGTAGAACTTGAGGAGGTCTGCCGAAAAGGGGTATCCACCCTTCTCGAAAAACTGCATAGCGATAAAGGCGTCAATAGTCTTGTAGGTTCTGGCCTCGACCTTGTCGGCAATACCCGTACGTGAGCCATAGGCAGCCTGGTTCTTCTTCGGCGGATCAGGCGGCGGATGCAATGCTGTTCTCCCACCATATATTGTTACTGTAACCGTAGCGTCGAACTCCCACATCCGCGACGGCGCGGGCCGGGGCGATGAAATCGCTGGACGAAAATACAGGAGCTTCACGACCTGGCGAATATTCCAACGCCTGGGAGACACGCCCGATCGCTGTCCGGATTTGGTCCTGGCGAGACTTAGCGGCCGCGAGGAGTGCATCTAGTTCGGATGAGATCTTCGAACGCAGCGACTCCTCGATCGGCTCAGCCAGTGCTTGAGCCCAAATCCCCAAGGGAAACGTAAAATCGAGCAGGGTGATCGATGTAGCCAGACCGCCGCTGAGTTCCGCGGCCTGGTTGTACACGAGACGCTCCAGCAGGGCAGCAGCTGCCTCGAGAATCTGACCGACGGCCTCCATGTCATCGCTGCGCTCGGTCAATGACTTCGAAGAGGTACTCGCACTCGACTCGAACGCCTGGGCAGCATCGCCCGACCAGTCAGTCCGGAGCCACCTCGTACCGCCGGATAGGTTCTCGGATGCGACAAAGTCGTTGATCCCGAGGAGCCGCACTTGCTTGCCGACAGCCTTCAACGACTCCCAGTCGGCTTCGAGCGGGGACAGGTAGTCCGCTGCCGGCTTGACGCCGACTGCAGCCATGATCGCAGCGTCATAGCACGAGATCGAATCAATAGCCGCAGTTACTATTTGACGGACCGAGTACTGAACAGGTTCGGTGTTGGTAAGCACCGGCAGCTGCAGCGAGGTATGTCGAACGGGTTCGACATTGGCCGACTGATCAGTGGGACGGGCTTGGCCTCCGATACCGGCCAGATCGTTTGCGTTTTCTTGGTCTGTCGTTTGGAATCCAGATGCCGCTGTCGACAGTCCGTCAGCAAGACCTTGAATCGCGGTTAGATCTGCACGCTGCCCAGCCTCGACCGAGGAATGAAATCTCGCCAGTGGCGGCGCTAGTTCAGCGAGAAGTCCTGATGATCCTTCTGGCAATCTGATCTCGGGCATCAGACGCGAGGTATTAGAGGAAAAGTTCGCTCCAACGTCCAGTAGATCCAACCTGAACCCGTGGAGCCGAGCCGCCTCGATCGAGAGTTCAGTCACGACCGACCCATCGAATTGATCGCTTGGAAGGCCTTACGCTGCCCCACAAATCGCAATATTCCCATTCGAAGTCGAATCCCCCTTGATAGAACAAGTGCCCGTTGGATGGTACATCACCCAACAGCACCGCGATGAGCTGTCACCGTGCGGCCTCGTGGTGGAGGACGTCGATCGCTCGCGCGATCGCCGAGGTCTTGAATGGCGGTACCAATCGCTCGAGATCGCCAATGAAATCACCCGCCCAACGAGAGCTACTCGGTCTCGACGCTTCTGATCTGAGCAGCCAGCGCGATCACGCGCCGGTCCTGTTCACCGTATCGAACCGCCATTCGAGTATGGAGGTGCTGCAAGCGCCGCACGGCACCGCGAGCGTCGCCGGTGTGGGCGTCGCAGCGGGCAAGCTGCTGCTGGCAATACAGCACCCGGTCGTCGTAGGGCCCCCGAATGTCAGTGAGCTCCGCGACCAGGGCGCGGTACAGATCGGTGGCGCCCGGGTGGTCACCGGTCGCGAGATGTAAGTCGGCGAGGCGGATTCGCGCTTCGACTACTTCAGGGTCTTGCGGTCCGAGTACCGGAGCAACTGCATCGACCACCGTGGTCAGTTCGTGGACAGCATCTGTGCCGGTGAGCACGCGTGTACGTTCTATCGCCTGCCGAAGGCCGTCCCTGCCATGGCTTGCCGCGACAGTAGCCAATGTGTCCTGCTGGTCCGGGCGTCCGGACTCTGCCATCGAATCTCGTTCAGCGCCCTCGGCCGCACCGACTGCTATCGCATACATGAGTGCGGGCTCGTTCAGTCCGTTCACTTCCGGCAGCGACCCGAGTCCGGCAGCGTGGCGGACAAGACCGCCGTGCACCACCGAGGCGTCCTGCGGTCGTTGATCGGGGGACTTGGCGAGCATGCGCATCAGCAGCTCTGCCATGTCGGGCGGAACGTTGTCGCAGAGAGTCTCGATCTCTGGCGCAGGCCGATGAATCTGGTTCTGCCAGACGACAAAGGGCGTGCCACCGGTCATCACGCGCTTCCCGGTGAGCAGTTCGTGGAGCACCAGCCCGAGCGAGTACAGGTCGGTCTGTGGGACAACAACTTTGCCCTCGACCTGCTCAGGTGCCATGTATGCGGGGGTGCCGAGCGTAGTCCCCGTGGTGGTGTAGCGCGTCACGTCGGTGTCGACGACGACCGCGAGGCCGAAATCCAGAACCTTCACCGTCCCGTCGGGGCACAGCATGAGGTTCGACGGCTTCAGATCCCGGTGGTAGATCCGGTGCCGGTGAGTCGCGGCCAGTACTGCGGACGTTTGCGCTCCGAGCGCGGCCACGACGCCAACCGGCAGCGATCCGTGGTTGGCGAGCAGAACGTCGAAGGTGATGCCCTCGACGAATTCCATCACCAGGTAGGGCTGTTCGGGGCTGCCGGGAACGACGCCTGCGTCGTGGATGGCAGGTAGTCCGGGATGACTCAGGCGCGCCATTACCTCGGCTTCGCGGAAGAAGCGCTTGGTCCAGCCAGGGTCGTTGTTCAGACTCGGTTGCGTGAACTTCACGGCGACACGACGTTTGAGTGTGCGGTCGAATCCTTCGTAGACCAGCCCCATCCCGCCGGACCCGATCTGCGCGAGGAGCTCATACCGATCCCCGACTACCTGCGGTTGCACGGCAACGCCCCCCGTCAGCCCGACCTCGATGCCGGCCGAGCAGCCAGCGCATCGACTTCATCTTCGCATCTCATGCGCCGAGCCGTCGGCCTGTACATAGCGACGGTCTCGTCATCGATGTTAAGCAAACCAACCAAATTTCGGTTGACACTGCTTTCAGCACTGTTTAATGTTGACATTGCTCGAGCGCGGAAGCGCCAGAACAATATTCTTCAAGCGTCGCAGGCTTAACTCCCTGATCACGCTTCCCTTCGCACCACCAACGAGGACCCCCCATGCGCACACTCCCCTCCTTCTCCGCCCTGCTCGTCATCGGTGCTGCCGCGGTCACACTCACCGCCATCGCCCCCATTGCAGTCGCAGCTCCCAGCACAGGTTCGGCCGGCGGGTCTTCGAGCAGCGGATGCGGCGCCCGCAGCAACGCCGATCGACTGTTCTTGCGCGAGTCGTACTTCGACCGCGAGGACTGCGACGTCCAGGACGCCGGCATCGGTCTTGCCCAGTCGGAATGCCGCTGGCTCGACGCCCACGGCAACTCGGCTGCCAACCGCATCGAACTCGCCGAGAGCACGAGCGACACTCTGGACTACCCCTATATTTTCCTGCACGCCGCGATCCAGGCGTACTGCCCGCAGTACATGGACTGACAACCCGCGCAGAGCCGCCCGGCGATCACGATCCAACGGTTCGTCGGCGATGCTTCGGCCCGCCACCCTGACGACTAGTGTGGTCTTCGCGGCGCCGGGGGCCGGGCGATATCGGACGACGAGAACAGGACGCGCACATATGGACGAGGGTCGGTGGACAACAGTCACCGAGTCGAGTTTCGAGCATGAGCGCCGGGGGCTGGAAGCGATCCGGACGCAGTTGCCGAATGTCGATCCGTGGTTTGCCTGGTCGAATTTCACGTTCACGGCCAACACCGGGCATGTACGTGAGGTCGATCTGCTGGTGATCGCCCCCAACGGGGTACACATGATCGAACTCAAGGATTTCAGTGGCCGACTCTCCGCGGAGAGCGGCGATTGGGTCCAGACGAACAAGCGTGGCGACCGCAGGATGTTCCGCAGTCCGCTGCATCTGGTGAACCAGAAGAGCAAGGAACTGGCCGGCCTGCTGGGCGACAGCGGTGCTCGAGTGTTCGTGAGCTCTGCTGTCTGCCTCACCAATCAGGGCCTGCGGTTCGACCTGCCCCCAGGTGACCGCGCCAACACGCACACCATCAAAGAACTGATGGACCGGCTCAATGCCCCGGCTCAGGATGCCCGGCGCATGGTCGACGCCCGCCTCGCCAAGAAGATCAAGAAAGCATTCGAAGACGCAGGCGTGCGGCGCAGCGATGCCGAGTTCAACGTCGGCCCCTATGTGCTGCAGCGCAAGCCGATTGACGCGGGCCAAACGTGGCAGGACTACCTCGCCGTTCACACCGAGCTGCGCGAGCCGGTCCGCGTGCGCATCTACCTGCGTGAACGCGGCGCCGACGAAGAGGCACGCAAATCAGTCGACGCCGCCGCGCGCCGGGAAGCGGCGGTGTTGCGCAGGTTCCGCCATCCGGGTGCGGTGCAACTGGAGCATTTCGACTCCTCCGGCCACTCCGCGGGACCAGCCCTCATCTTCCGATACCATCCCGACACCCTGCACTTGGACGAGTTCCTCGCCCAGCACGGCGAATCTCTGGATATCGGCGACCGCATCGGTTTGGTGCGGCAACTCGCGGAGACCTTGCGTTCGGCGCACTCCTCACGCTTGTACCACCGCGCGCTGGCCGCTCGCTCGATTCACGTGGTACCCCAACGCAGTTCGACCGAAACTCAACGGTGGCGCGCGCCACTTCTGCAGATCTCCGACTGGCAAGTGGCGACGCAACGCTCGGCCGGGTCAGCCCTGTCGATGACCCGCCACGCCCCGACTCTGTTGTCGGCACAACATCTTTCAGCCGGTTCCGATGCCTACCTCGCGCCCGAGGTCGCAGCGACGTCACCCGACCCCATCGCCATGGACGTCTATGGCCTTGGCATGCTCACGTACCTGCTGGTGACCGGCAAAGCTCCTGCCACCGCACAAGCAGAGCTGTTGGCCCGCTTCGAGGCCGGCGAGGACCTACGCCCCAGCGCCCTCGTCGATGATCTGCCACAGGACATCGACCTGTTGGTGGCGGCCGCGACCGACTACCGCCCCACGCGGCGGCTCACCTCGATCGCCGAGTTCATCGAGCTGCTCGAAGATGTCGAGAACGCGCTGACCACTCCCGAAGAGGAGGAGCCGAGCGCACCCGACAAGGACCCCCTGGAAGCGGTTCGCGACGACGTGTTGGCGGGCCGTTGGCAGGTACGCCGTCGCTTGGGCACCGGATCCACGAGCCGTGCGCTGCTTGTCCGCGACCTGGAAGCCGATCCCGACAACCGCAAACCGTACGCGGTACTCAAGGTCGCGCTCACCCACGACAGAAGCGATGTACTGAACCGCGAAGCCGGGGTGCTGCGCGGACTGCGCCGTCATTCGGGCATCATCGACCTGGTCGATCCCGGCGTTGTCACGCTCGCCGACCGCACGGCCCTCGTCCTCGAATATGTCGGCGACGAACAGGGATTGGAGCAGGAGTCCAAGCATCGCACCGAGGAAACGGTAGCCCGCGAACTCCGCGACAACGGCCGCCTGCAGGTGGGCCGCCTGGAAACCTACAGCGACTACTTGTTCGGTGCCCTCGACTTCCTCGAAGGCGAAGGTGTCTGGCATCGCGACCTGAAGCCGGACAACATCGCGATCCGCGTGCGCCCCAACAGAACTCGCGAACTGGTCCTCATCGACTTCTCGTTGGCGGGCTACCCGGTGCAGAACACCGACGCGGGCACCGACGGCTACCTCGACCCGTTCATCACCACCTTGACCCGTGGTGTCTACGACGCCCACGCCGAACGCTATGCGCTGGCGGTGACACTGCACGAGATGGCCTCGGGCGAGCTCCCGCGCTGGGGCGACGGCAGTGTGTTGCCCGGCCAGCTCGACGCCGCCGAATTCCCTTACCCCGAGGTCGCCGCGGACGCGTTCGACGCCTCGGTGCGCGACGGGTTGGTCGAGTTCTTCCGCAAAGCACTGCATCGTGATGTAGTCCAGCGCTTTTCGGACCTGAAGCCGATGCGCGACGCGTGGCGCAAGATCTTCCTGGATATGACGCGCGCAGTGCCGTCGCGGCCATTGAGCGTGCACCCGGTACCACCCGTCGATGTGGATGAGGTGGCACCGGAAGACCAGCGGCGCCAGATCGCCGAACAGGCGACCGCGGAAACCCACCTGTCGCAGGCCGGCATGACGGCGGCGACCGAACAGTTCCTCTACGGCCTCGGCGTGAACACCGTAGGCGAGTTCCTGGACTACGGCCGCGGCAAGCTGATCAATGCCCCTGGTCTAGGTGCCCGATCGCGGCGCGAAATCCAGGACCGCCTCAAAGAGTGGGGCAAACGGCTCGGCAAGGACGAGCCCGCACCGCTCACCTCCGAGGCCAGGAAGGAAGCGAAGGCCGAACTCGCCGCGGCGGGTGCCGACCTCGGCTCCGGACTGCTGCGTACTCTCAGCCTGGACACCCTCGCCGTCGGCTTCGTGCCCAACAAGACCGCCACGAACGCCAACAAGGTCGATGCGGTAGCCCGCCTGCTACGTATCCCCGGCGCGGGCGACCTGCCCGATCTCGATGCTTGGCCGACCCAATCGGCAGTGGCAGACACCCTTGGCCTGACTTCGGGCCGCGTCGCTCAGCTGCTGAAAGCCCAACGCACGCAGTGGAAGAAAGACCCTGCCGTCCAGGCGTTGCGCGAGCAGGTACTGGAACTGCTGGAGGAGTTCGGCCGAGTCGCGGCAGCGACCGAGCTCGCCGACGCACTGATCGCGCGGCGCGGTACCCGTCTGCACGAGCGCGCGCAGCGGCGGGCTTTGGGCTTGGCCGCGGTGCGAGTCGTCGTCGAGGTCGAACAACTCGCACCCGAGGATGCTGCGATTTATGTCGCCCTGAAACGAGATTCGGGCTCGAACCCGGTGGTAGTGCTGGCGCTCGAAGCAGCCGACACGGATCTCGACAAACCGGCCGGGCCAGCGATGGCCCATTTCGCGCTACGGCTGGGCAAGACTGCGGACGCGCTCGCGGATCAGGAAACTCTGCCGACCGCTGCGACAGTGCTCGACCGGCTCGGTGCGGTAGAGCCACCCGAGGGCACGTTCACCTTGGACGAGCGTCGCCTCGTGCAGGTGTCGGTCAATGCCTCACGAAACGCCGCAGTCACCCCGCGCCTGGAAATCTATCCGCGCGACCTGCCGTTGGTGCGAGCCGTCCGATTGACCCAAGCAGGCCTGGTCACCCTCACCCCTGGCATGCCGCTACCCCAGCAACCCGGGCTACTGGCACGCACAGTCTTCGACCGCATCCTGGCCCGATTCCCGGAACTGACGATCACTGGCAGCGATGACGAACTACCCACCACGGAGCTGACAAAAGCACTGAAAGACGCCGGTTTCGGCCTGATTGTCGCGACCCATCCCGTTTCTCGGGTCCAGCGCTACATTCCCGAACACGCCGACCAGAACTCCAGCTACACCGAACACGCTCCTCGCTGGACGACCGCAGTCAACTCCCATGCGGGCCGCTATTCCGACGATCCGAGTCTTGCCAAAGCCGCCCGCGCCGAGGAACTCCTCGTCGGCGCGGCACTGCGCGACGGATTCCGTGTGCTCACCGCACCGATCATGCGTAACGACGACAGAGACCGGCCCAACGCCGCCGCGGAATTGCGGGACCGCTTCTCCGCGCGTCCGATGTCGGCGACGGCGTTGTTCCTGGCAACCATGCACGACCTGGTTCCCCCCGACACGAAACCCACCTGGGAAACCATCCTGCGCGCCGATGTCGCACCGGCCGGTTCCCGTCCCGCACTGAAGTTCTCGGAGTACGCGCGCACCGCATGGAGCCGCATCGAAGCCGAGATCGCGGACAACATCGCAGGTAACGGCCCGCTACTGCTCACCGACACCCTGGTGTTCGCCCGCTACGACGCGATGGGTGTCCTCGGCCGCCTGGCCGAGCAGGCCCGCCGAGGAAAGGGCGGTCTGTGGTTGTTGTGCCCACAGTCCGACCCGATGCGCCCACCCCACCTCGGTGCCGTCACCGTGCCGTACCAGTCCGCTCTCAACGAGTGGATCCAATTGCCTGCCTCGTGGATCAACAATCTCCACCGCGCCAGCCCCTCGACCGACACAGGAGTCAACGCATGATCGACCGCGCCGCACTGCTCGCCGACCTGAAAAAGCAGGTCACCGCGGTCGAGGCCGACTTGAACCTACAGCTGCGCGCCCTCCCCGAGGTGAAAGCTCGCCTGCACGACGAGTGGGCCCACGCCCGCAAACTCAACCGCACGGCAGCCACCGAAACCTCCTGGCTCGACGAACGCATCACCCAGGTCGCCGTCGCCTGGGTCCTGGGCACCGTCTTCGTCCGCTTCTGCGAAGACAACCGCCTCATCCCCGAGCCCTACCTCACCGGCCCCACCGACGACCGCCGCGAACTGGCCCAAGCCCGCTACGACGCCTACGTCGAATCCGACGCCGACCCCACCTACCGAGGCTGGCTCGAACAGTCCTTCGCCGAACTCGGCGCAGGCCAAGCAGGCAAACTCCTCTTCGACCCCGCCCACAACGCCCTCTACCAAATCCCGGTCTCCCACGACGGCGCCCGCGACCTCATCGAATTCTGGCGCACCCGAGACGAACACGGCACCCTCGTCCACAACTTCACCGACCCCCTCGACGAAGACGGCATCAACGGCTGGGACACCCGTTTCCTCGGCGACCTCTACCAAGACCTCTCCGAAGACATCCGCAAAAATTACGCCCTCCTCCAGACACCCGAATTCGTCGAAGAATTCATCCTCGACCGCACCCTTGAGCCTGCCATCCGCGAATTCGGTTATGCGGAAATCAAACTCATCGATCCGACGTGCGGTTCGGGCCACTTCGTGCTGGGTGCGTTCAAGCGGTTGAACGCACGCTGGGCAGAAGATCAGCCGACCAAGGACCGACACGAACGAATCCAAGCCGCGCTGAACTCAGTCCACGGCGTAGACCTCAATCCCTTCGCCATCGCCATTGCCCGCTTCCGTCTCCTCGTCGCTGCGATGGCTGCCGCCAACGTCCGGAGCCTCGCTGAAGCCGCACGCTACGACTGGCCTATCAAGCTCGCCGTCGGCGACTCACTGATCAAGGCTCGACAGTTGGAACTTAGCCTCGACGGTGAGACTGGGGATCTGCTCGCCGAGTTCTCTTACACCACTGAGGACGTGCAGGATTACCCAGGGATCCTGCGGCCGGGCACCTACCACGTAGTGGTGGGAAATCCGCCATACATAACCGTCAAGGACAAGAACCTCAACGAAATCTACCGCGGGCTCTACGACGCTTGCGCTGGGACATATGCCCTGTCAGTACCGTTTGCTCAGCGCTTCTTCGAACTTGCAAAGACTGGGTCAATCGATGGCCACGGATTCGGCCATGTCGGACAGATTACTGCTAACTCATTTATGAAGCGTGAATTCGGATCAAAACTGATTGAGCACTTCTTCGCACACACAGTCGAGCTGACCGAGGTCATCGATACATCCGGAGCCTATATTCCCGGGCACGGGACACCGACGGTTATTCTTGTTGGCACCCGACGGTCGGGAAAGAGCAGGGGTCTTACGATTCGCACTGTGCGAAGCGTGCAGGGAGAACCAAAGGCCCCTGACGTTCCAGAAAACGGTTACGTTTGGCAAGCAATCGTTAACCAAATCGATAACCCAGGCTCATCGAGCCCTTGGGTCTCGGTCGGAGACCTGGATCGCAGTCGCTACTTCGCAAAAATGCCGTGGATACTAGTTGACGGCGGGCTGGAACTTGTCGAGCAGCTCGAGCCGTCCGGAGTAGTTCGGATGCGGCAGGTAATCGCGCCCCCAATCGGTCGAGCAATCCGTGCAGGTGCAGATGAAGCCTATGCAAGGCCGCTGCGGGAGTCTTTTCAGACAGTATCTGACAGCGCTGCCCTGCGTCCCTTGGTAACCGGGGATATCGTTCGAGACTGGATCGCACCAACCGCCGAGCGCATCTTCTTCCCGTATGGCAATGAATCGACAGGCATCGACCGAGATCTTTGGCATCTACGCCGAACACTTGAAGTCCGCCGAACATTCCAGGGAGACATGGCAGCTGCAGGCCTCGAATGGTGGCACTACATGCAGTACACCCCCTCCGCATATCGAACTCCCTTGTCAATCACCTTCGCATTCGTAGCAACACATAACCACTTCGTGCTGGACCGAGGCGGGAAAGTGTTCAACCGTTCTGCGCCGGTGATCAAGTTGCCGGAGGGGGCGAGCGAGGAGGAGCATCTGCGGCTGCTCGGGCTGCTCAACAGCTCCACCGCCTGCTTCTGGCTCCAAATGGTCAGTCACAATAAGGGTGAAGGCGGAGGCGCCAGAGTTGATGCGGGTTACGCCGCGATGGGCAGTGAAGCATGGAAGAATTCATTCGAGTTCACCGGAACCAAGCTGGAGAACTTCCCGCTGCCCAGCCGGTACCCGACCGAACTCGGCACTGAAATTGATTCGGTAGCCCGCGAGCTGTCCGATTCCACACCAGCCTCCCTCGTCCGCACAGTTGTACCAACGGCTGCCGCGCTACGCACCGCTCAGGCGAGATACCAGGCCCTTCGCGGCCGGATGATCGCCCTCCAGGAGGAGCTCGACTGGCAGGTCTACTCGATCTATGGCCTGTCCGCTGACGACCTGCGCGCCCCCGCCGAATGCATCCCAGAACTTGCTCTTGGTGAGCGCGCATTCGAGGTCGTCTTGGCGAGACGACTGGCCAAGAACGAAGTCTCCGGCGAGTGGTACACACGTCACCACTCCGTGCCGATCACCGAGGTTCCCAACCACTGGCCGACCGCGTATCGCGAGGTCGTCGAACGCCGAATTGCACTCATGCAGGCAAACCGCGCAATCGGCATGATCGAGCGGCCCGAATACAAGCGCCGCTGGAAGTCCGATGGCTGGAATGTTATGCAAGAGAACGCCCTTCGTAACTGGCTATCGGACCGCATGGAGTCTCGCGAAGTCTGGTTTGGGGAAAGTGAACAGCCGCAGATACTCACGCTGGCCAGGCTCACCGATCGTCTTGCCACCGACGACGACTTCGTTTCGGTTGCAGCCCTCTATGCGCCCCGCACTGACCTGGCAAAAGTAATCGCCGAGCTGATCACCGACCAGCACGTCCCCTTCGTATCCGCCCTTCGATACAAGCCTGCTGGCCTGAAGAAGCGCAGGGACTGGGAGCGTGTCTGGGATATGCAGCGTCAAGAAGATGCCATGCCAGATGGCCACGCCAAGAACGAATTCCGCAAGACCATCCCAGTCCCACCCAAGTACACCTCAACCGACTTCCTGCGCGTCCCCTACTGGCAGGCGCGAGGAAAGCTGGACGTCCCCAAGGAACGCTTCATCTCCTACGGCTCCACCAACTCCGCAACCCCAGAGCTGTATGGCTGGGCAGGCTGGGACCACCGCGAACAAGCCATGGCAATCGCGATCTACCTCGCAGACCACAGCCTCTCCACTGAGGAGATCACCCCGTTCCTGGCGGGTCTGCTCGAGCTGCAGCCTTGGCTTTACCAGTGGTACAACGAGATCGACCCGAATTTCGGCATCGCGCCTTCAACCTTCCTCGCAGGCGACCGCCACGACAGGCAGAGCGAACACGGCCTGACCGACGACGACCTGCGCAACTGGCGCCCACAACCCGCCACCCGCGGCCGTCGCGCTCCGGCCAAACGCACCACCAAGAAAACCGAAGCAGCACAAGGGGATAACTGATGGACCAGCGCCCACTTCTGCGCGACCTCATCGATATCAAGGAACACATCGCCGGTTCGGACTATGTGCTCACCCTTGCCGACGCGGTCACCGACGCAGGATCGACCAAAGCGGTCGAGGACTACGTTCTCACCGAGCGCCTGCTCGGCAACTTCGACGAAGCCCTCGCGCTGATCAAATCCGCGCTCGACGGCAACACCTCAAAGCCTGCCTTCCTGCACGGCTCGTTCGGTGCCGGTAAATCGCACTTCATGTCGGTGCTCTACGCCCTGCTCTCGGGGAACCCAGTTGCCCGCTCCCGCACCGAATTCGACCCGCTACTCACCAAGCACGAATGGCTCCTGTCGGACGGCAAGAAGTTCCTGATGGTGCCGTACCACATGATCGACGCCAAGGCGATGGAGCAGCGGGTGCTCGGCGGCTACGTCGACTTCGTCCGCAAGCTGCATCCCGACGCGATGATTCCGCCGGTGTACCGCACCGACGCGCTGTTCACCAACCTGCGCTCGCTGCGCGACACGATGGGCGAGGAACCGTTCCTCAATGCCCTCAACCGCGACCACGCTGCCGAAGGTGACGACGAATGGGGTGACCCGAAAGCCTTCTGGACCACGCAGAAACTCGACACCGCGCTGGCCGCGTCGGAGGTCCACGACGGCAGCGTCATCAACCTGGTGGACCCGACCACCCCGCAGGAGCTGCGCGCCAAGCTGGTCAGCGATGCGAGCAACACCCTGCTGCCCGGGTTCACCGAGCAGGCCGCCGAGGATGAGACCGGCTTCATCTCCCTCGACAAGGGTCTCAGTGTCGTTGCCTCGCACGCGAAGTCGCTCGGCTACGACGGCATCATCCTGTTCCTGGACGAGCTGATCCTGTGGCTGGCCAGCCTCATCCACGACGAGAAGCGCGTGGCCCGCGAAGCCAGCAAGATCACCAACTTCCGCGAGGGCGGCGATGCCCGTCGCGATATCCCGATCATTTCGTTCATCGCCCGCCAGCGCGACCTGCGCGAGCTCGTCGGTGAAGAGCTCGCCGGCGCAGCGGAATCCGCGATCCAGGACGCACTCAACCATGCGTCAGGCCGCTTCGACCTGATCAGTTTGGAAGACCGCAACCTCCCGCAGATCGCGCACGCCCGCCTGCTCAAACCACGTGACGAAGCCGCCATCGCCCAGTTCGACGCGGCCTTCGAGCGGACGAGGAAGCTCAGCCCCAAGGTGTGGGACACCTTGCTCGGCTCAGACGAATCCACCACTGGCGCAGACGAATCCTCGTTCCGATTGAGCTACCCGTTCTCCCCCGCCTTTCTCGACACCCTCGTCCACATCTCGGCCGCCCTGCAGCGTTCGCGCACCGGCCTGAAGCTGATGGGCCAGCTCCTCGCCGACCACCGCAACGAACTGCGCCTCGGCGACCTGGTCCCCCTTGGCGACCTCTACGAGCAGCTCACCCGCGGTGGCGACCGCCCGTTCGTCGCCGACAAGAAGGTCCTGTTCGACGCCGCCGACAAGCTGTACAAGACGCGACTGCGCCCGTACCTGCTCAGCACATGCGAGGTCACCGAGGACGACATCGACGCCTACATCAACCGGCGCGACACCATCACCGACGCCAAACTCCTCGGCAACTGCAAGAAGTTCGTCGGCCAGAACCGCCTCGCCTGCACGGTCCTGCTCGCGGCACTCGCACCGAGCGTTCCAGCCTTGCGGGACTTGACGATTCGCCGACTCGGCGCACTCAACTACGGCTCGATCACCACCATGATCCCGGGCCGGGAAGAGGGCGTGATCAAGGACATGATCGGCGAATGGGCCGGTCGCTTCCCCGAGATCAAGCTCACCGGCACCGACGTGAATCCCGGTGTGCAACTTGCCCTTTCCGGCGTCGACGTGGAGTCGGTGATCGCCAACGCGCAGGTCAACGACAACCCGTCCAACCGGCTCGCCCTTGCCCGTGACCTCCTGGCGGAGGAATTCGGCCTCGACCGCGCCAACGGCCGCTTCGACGCCGACGAACTGCGCTTCGTCTGGCGCGGGTCCAACCGCATCGCGGAAGTGGTATTCGGCAACGTCAGCGATGATGACGCCCTTCCCAACCACGACCTGCAGCCCGCCTACGAGGGACGCTGGCGCATCGTCATCGACCTCCCCTACGACGAAGGCGCCCACACCCCGATCGAAGACGCCGACCGGATTCGCCGACTCAAGGAAGAGCAGGGCGGCAACCACCCCAACACGGTCGCGTGGCTGCCCACCCACCTGACCAAGCCCCGCTGGGAAGACTTCCGGCGCCTGCTGGTCATCACGAAGGCGCTCGCCGACCCCTACCGCTTCGACACCCAGTACGCGCAACACCTCAACCCCGACAACCGCGCCAGCGCCAAACAGCTCCTGGAGTCGCAGCGCGAGGTCCTGCGTCAACGTGTGCTCGCCACCTTCAAACAGGCCTACGGCCTCGCCGAACGCAAACCCGACGACGTCACCAACGATCTGGGCGAACTGTTCCACCCGCTGCCCGACATCGACGGCCTGACCGTCTCGATCGGCCAGCCACTGCACGACGCCATCCGCAATCTCGCGGGCAAGCTCCTGGCCCACCAGTTCCCCGAGCACCCGAACCTCGACCAGGATGGCACCGGTGTAGCCGTCAAGCCGATCGACGCGAAAGCTGTTCTCGCACAGGTGAAGGGCGCCGCCGAAGCGCGCGACGGCCGGTTCGAAGTGCCGGCCAAGGAACGCGCGCTGATGCGCCGAATCGCCGAACCCCTCGGCCTCGGGCAGCAGAAAGAGGCCTACTTCGAACTGTCCAAGCGATGGGCCGACCACTTCCGCCGCGAAGCCCAGAACGCCGGCAGCACCGGCGATCTCTCGGTCATCTCACTCGGCGACTGGATCGACCGCCCCCAGCCTCGTGGCCTGGAAACTCACATCGCGAACCTGGTGATCGCCTCGTTCGCCGAGATGGACGACCGGATCTGGGTGCGCGGCGGCGTCCCGATCGACACCCCGGAACTCACCAAGATCCAAGCGGGCGATGCGCTGCGCACCCAGCCACTGCCGAGCGAAGCGGACTTCGAAGCCGCCCGCAATCGGTTCGAGGTGATCTTCGGCGACAAGGTGCCAACGCTGCTGCGCGGCGGTCCCGTGCAGCAGTTTGCTCGCCAGATCAACTCTGCCGCAACGAAATACCAAGACACGGCAGCACGTCTGGTCGAGCAACTCGAGAAGCACGCAGACTTCCTCCAGCTCGACGACAGCGTTCCCGGCGAAAGGCTCGCACTGGCCCGCCGCTCGCTCGAGCTGCTCTCCACCCTCGCCGCGGTCGGCACGGGTGGATCGGCCGGTGCGAAGAAGGCTGTCGAGGCTCTCGCGCTGTTCGACCTGGCCGAGGTCAATGCGGACCGGTACGCAACATCGATCAAGTCGGCCGATCAGGTGACCTCCGCCCTGGCCAACGCCGCCTGGCACAGCCTCGAAGATGCCAGGCTGCTCGGCCCCGAAGGCGACACGCTACTCGATTCCTTGCGGAACGCAGCCCGTGCCGACCAGCGTTCCGCCGACCTTGTCGCGGCATTGCGGACCGCGGCCTCGAATATCACCGCGCTGAACCGGAAGATTCTCGAACAGCGTCGACGCGAGCAGCCTGCGCCGGCACCACCGGTGGTCGAGCCCAGCCCTGTCGTGATCCCGCCCCGACCAGTGTCGGACGATATCAATCTGACCAACCCCACTATCGACCCCACCAAGCCGCGCACCAGGCGTCGCCAGGGCATGGAAACCACCACCGCCCGCGAAGCGGCCGCCCAATTCTCCGCACAGCTGGCCGAGCTGGCCGCGTTGGAGCCGTCCGCATCGATCGAGTTCACTTGGCGGGTTGTCGAATGACCACCCCCACCATCACGGCGATGCGACTCTCCAGAGCGACTATCGCTCAATATCTTTCGGCGCAGAAGAAATTCAAGACCGAACTCGCCACCCCAGGCGAGCCGGTCATCGTGCTCCTGCGTGGCGAACCGGAATGGGACGGCACACCCGTCCTTCCTCTGAGCGACGGCAAGAACGCCCGCGTATCGGTAGCCGCGTCCCCCCTTGCGGTGCACGAGATCGTCCTTGCGCACGCCCGCGAACTGAACCCGGACCCCCGAGTGCTCGTGGTACTCACCAACATCGAAGAACATGACCTCGACCCAGCGATCCTCGCCCGCACCCACCGTGGCCGCGTCTACGCGGTAGACCGCTGGGACATCGTCCGAGAGTCGTTCAGCGCCACGGCCATCGATCCTCGGCTCAAGCGTGATGGTTGGGCCTGCGAGGCACTGCTCGATGCCGCCGGCGCCCAGGGTTGGCCCACAGCAATGGCAGGCCGAGTGCTGTCTCGTGTCTCTGCGCTGGCCGCACTCGCCGGTCGTCGATTGCGAATCCAGTCTGCGTCGGACCGCGTCGACCCCGTGACCCTGCTCGAGTGGACGCAACGCCAAGGCGCGGCGCAACAGCTACTCGAATTACGTGGCCCGGAGCGCGACGGTCTCATCGAATTCCTCTGCGAGTCCGAACAATCCGGTGCCACGGGCACTGCGGTCACCGCCCTCACGATGTCCGGACACGGGCCGGAAGCACTCGCGTACGGCCTCGTCTGCGCCGCCCTGTGGCAGCACGCAGCACCCGGTAATGCCGTCTACCAGGCACGCGGACGCGTCGAACGCTGGCTGGGTGACCGTCCTCCAGTTCAGGGCGAAGCCCTCGACCGCCTGCTGGCGACCTACGGCCGCACCTGCGAGGACTACGTCCGCGATCTCTTGGTGAAGGCACGCATCGCCACCGACCTCCACGATGAAGCAGACGATGCCGCACTAGCCGCTCACAAAGCAGCGAAAACCGTTCTTGCCCAATCCGATCTGCTGGTACGACAGTTCGGTGCGGGCGAAGCAGCAGCCCACAGCCCACTGCTCGCCGCCGGTCTCGAAGCCAGGTTCACCGCCGTCGGCCAGGCACTGGGGCGCGGTAGGTCCGACGAGATCGACCGCGCAGTCACCGCACTGCGCGACCACGACCTCGCCGCAGACCATCGCGTACGCATCACCCGAGTTCGGATGGCACAACGCCTCACCCGGTGGCTGAACACCGAACCCGACCCCACTGTCGACAGCAGCGTCGCGGCGGCACTGAATCGTCAGATGCACAGCACCGCCTGGGCCGACCGCGCCCTCGACTATCTCGACGCGGGCGGCGACGACGACCCAGACCTGCGTGTCGCCTACAACACCATTGCCAGCCGCGCCCGCGCCGTCCGCCGCGAGTTCGACCGTGAGTTCGCGAAAAATCTTGCGGTATGGACTGAATCGGGCACCCCACCGGGAACCATGCTGACCGTGGAGAGCTTCCTCCACCGAGTAGTCCGCCCGCTGGCCTCGACCCACCGAGTGCTCCTGATCGTCGTCGACGGCATGAGCGCCTCCATCGCCACCGAGCTGGCCGGCGAACTGCGCGCCACCTTCGCCGAACACGACCCACTGCCAGACGGCGACGCCCACCGCCGCTGCATGGCCGCGGCACTCCCGAGCCTGACCGCGGTCTCGCGCACCTCACTGTTCGCCGGAAAGCTCATGAAGGGCGACCAGAAAACCGAGCAACGCCTCTTCCCCACCCACTCGTTCTGGGGTTCGAAACGCGCAGCCGTCTTCCACAAGGCCGACCTGCGCAGCAAGCCGGGCGAACGCTTCGGCGCCGACCTCGACGCCGCACTCAACGACCCCGATTGCCACGTCGCCGTCGTCCTCAACACCATCGACGACCGCCTTGCCAAAGAAGCCAAACTCGACGACTCAGGCTGGGAAGCCCGCGAGATCGGCGACCTGCGAGCGCTCGCCTCGGCAGCGACGGCCCAGGGCATGGTCGTGCTGATCACCAGCGACCACGGCCACGTTATCGACCGCCATGGCGAAACCGTACCCGCCGCCGGGATCGAATCAGCCCGACACCGTCTGCCCGCCAACGAGTTCGACCGCCGCGCCGAAAACGAGATCCTGCTCCACGGCCCCCGCGTTGTCTGGCCCGAGTCCGGCACCGCCATCGTCGCTTTGTGGGACAACGACTCTCGCTACACCGCTCAAAAGGCCGGCTACCACGGCGGCGCCGCACTCGCGGAGATCACCATCCCGGTGCTCGCGTTTCTCCCGTACGGCGCCGAGCGCCCCACCGGCTGGCGCGAACTGGGCGACCAGCGCCCGACCTGGTGGCGCGACGACACCGACACGCTGTCCGAACCTGAAACCCCGGCAGCCGTCAAGAAGGCGACCAAACGCATCACCAGCCGAATCGCCGAACAGGTCGCCGCTCAAATCACCCTGGATATCCCGCTGCCGAGCTCGGAGCCGCTCCTTCGGTCGCCGAATCCAGCCAGCGACCTCGTCACCAACCTGCTCTCCTCAGCGGTGTTCGCCGCACAGCTGGAACAACTAGCCCGCAAACCAACGCCCGCGAAGCTGGAGAAGGCCATCCGGGCTCTACTCGACGGTCCGCAATCCACCACGGCCCTCGCTCAACGCGTAGGCGATCCACCATCACGAGCCAACGGCTTCGCGGCCATCCTCGGACAGCTGCTCAACGTGGACGGCGTGCAGGTGCTGGAGGTCCTCGCCGACGGCCGAACACTGCGCCTCCATGTGGCTCTGCTTCGCGCACAGTTCGGCCTCCGATGACAGGTCGAATCCGGCAACCGGAATGTCAGCCACACCTCGATCCGATCGCGTCGGCTCATTCCATGCTTCTGTCGTATTTCGCTGCATCCCTTTCGCTCTCGACGAAGTCGGTCATGCAGGAATCGCACAGAACCGGATATGGACGGCTCTTGGATCGCGTGTACACCACTCCCTGCCCAGGATCGACCGCACCGCCGCACATCGCACACGTCGCTTCGTACTCGTTCCTCAGCACAACCGGCTCCTCGGGGGTTCTGTCGTCTGGATCGATCGGCCGTCTGTCACGCACGCGGCTGCCTGCACGGTCATAAGGCGACGGCACCCTCCATTTCTTGGGGCGTCGAGGCGATCCGTACCGTGAAATCGTCTCCACGCCACGGTGCCGGATACGAACCTCTGCGCAGCCCGAGCAGACTGCTCACCCAATCGATGTAGTCCGCGCTTCCACCACATCGGAACTGATCTTCCAGCTCGACAAGGCGTACGACAATGTCGTTCTGGTCGGCGTATTCTCTGATCATGCCCACCGTGCCGACATCGTCGGGGCGGACGGCCTGCTGTTCGTCGAGAAAGAAGACCGGTACTCGCGCACACCTGATCAGCTCATCGATCTGAGTCAGTCCGGTCTTCTTGATGCGCGGGCCGTCCGAGACGCGACGAACGCGGTGCGCCTCGTCGCAGATCAACACGTCGATTCCGCGGCCTTTGCCGTGATTTTTGAAGATTTGCATGAAATAGGCGAACAAGGCGTTCACCTCGGGACCACGTACTGGAACGCCCTCGGAGTACTTCGCGAGCGGTAACGAAGAATCCCGCACGGCGACGGATCTCACTGTCCAACAGCTGTTCGACGACGGCCGGCGCGGGCGTGATTCGTTCGCGGAGATAGTCGATGAGGGCTGCGTCGTCGCTACCCGTGAACAACCGACCGTGCCGAGGTTGCCGGTCGAACAGGTTGCGCACGCTCGACCGTGATGCGTTGTGCAGGTATACCAGTCCGTGAATCGAGTGGGGGCGCGCATGCAACTCGGCAACGTAGTTCGTCATGAACTCGCAGTAACCACGGACCTGGTCGAGGGGATGGTTTTGGACGGACATACCCGGCACCGCCACGAACCGTGGGCTTTCCCAACCCGTCCGCGTGATACTCCACTGCTCGAGTTCGACGACGAAGTAGATCTGGGCGCCGTCGCGTCGGTCGATCCCGGCGAGTACGACGTCGGCCGCAGAATTGGCGACACCCCACATCGGATATTCGATGAGCATATCGATGGCGCCGAGTCCAGCGTCGACGAGCAGCTTCGCGAACACCGGCAGGCTGGCATCCCACGACTTCTGCACAGACTTACCGCCACCGCAATGCTCAGCGAGGATGCTCGACAACAGGGTTTCGACCGGTGAGTCCGGCGACTGGTACTTCGAGATCTCATCGGCTGTTGCTCGATACGGTTGCCTCACACCAAGAACCCACGTGACATGAAACACCATGCCTAACAAGACTTTTCAGTCCCAGGCACGCCATGCGCCAGACCATCCGATACAACCACGTAAGCATTGGAGGTGATCCACCGCAGCGAGGCGGCCGCCACAGCGTTGCATCGCGTTCGTGGGACGAAAGGATCGTTGCGTGTCACCGACGTGCCAGCGCCGACGTCAGCTCATGGCAAGATCGCCCTGGTGAGTAGCGTTCCTTCCCCGGTCAGCGCAGTTCGCCGCCGTGACGTCATCGATGCGTTGCGGCGTGGAGCGGTGCCCGGCAACGGACTCGATCTGCTGGCGACAGGCTTGGACCGGTTCGAGACCGCACTCGACACCGAACTCGATACGGTCGCCTCTGGCGGCGCGGTGTTCAAAGCTGTGCGCGGTGAGTACGGGTCAGGTAAGACGTTCTTCTCCCGGTGGCTCGGCGAACGCGCCCGCAAGAAGAGCTTCGCCGTCGCCGAGATCCAGATCTCGGAGACCGAGACTCCGCTGCACAAACTGGAGACCGTGTATCGACGGGTCACAGAGCAACTCGCCACCTCGAGCTTCCCGCCCAGTGCCATGCGCCCCGTCGTCGATGCGTGGTTCTACGCGTTGGAAGAAGACGCGCTGGCCGCTGGTGCCGACGAGGACAATCTGCCCGACGCGGTCGGCGAATTGATGTCAGCGCGGCTGGCCGAAGTATCCCGACACGCTCCCTCGTTCGCGACTGCCCTGCGTGGCTATCACCGGGCGTCGGCCGAGAGCGACGAGGAAACAGCTGCAGCGATCTTGGCATGGTTGGGCGGTCAGCCGAATGTGGCCGCATCGGCTCGCCGGGCCGCCGGTGTCCGCGGCGAACTCGACCATTTCGGGGCGCTCGGTTTCCTCCAAGGTCTGCTCACCGTGCTACGCGACAGCGGCCACCGCGGCCTGCTGCTTGTCCTCGACGAAGTCGAGACCCTGCAGCGAGTGCGCTCGGATGCGCGCGACAAGGCACTCAATGCACTTCGCCAGCTCATCGACGAGGTTCATTCAGGCCGATTCCCCGGCCTGTACCTCCTGATCACCGGCACTCCGGCGTTCTACGACGGCCAACAAGGCGTTCAGCGACTGGCCCCGCTCGCCCAGCGCCTCGCCACCGACTTCACCACCGACCCTCGCTTCGACAACCCGCGTGCCGTACAACTACGACTTTCCGGTTTCACCATGGAATCCCTTGTTGCACTCGGCATAACCATCCGCGACCTCTACGCCGAGGGAAGCGCGAACCCAAACCGGATCCGACAGGTCGCCGACGACGCCTATATCGCCGATCTCGCACGCGCAGTAGGCGGCACACTCGGCGGCAAAGTCGGCATCGCGCCTCGACTGTTTCTCAAGAAGCTCGTCGGGGACGTACTGGATCGGGTCGACCAGTTCCCCGACTTCGACCCACGCGCGCACTACAAGCTCACCGTCAACACAGCCGAACTGACCGACAGCGAACGCAACCTGGTCAGCGCCGACGACATCGACCTCGACCTGTGACCGACGAGGTGTGGGATCGACTCGATCCTGTTGTGGTGCACCACATCGTCAACTCGCTGGGGTGGCCCGGGCTACGTCCACTACAAGAGCAGGCCATCGGACCACTGCTCGATGGCGCGGACGTCGTCCTGCTCGCGCCGACGGCCGGCGGAAAGACAGAAGCTGCCTGCTTTCCCTTACTCAGCGCCATGGCGCAACAGCAGTGGACCGGCGTGTCGATCCTCTACCTGTGCCCGCTGAAAGCACTACTGAACAACCTGGTCACACGAGTCGACAGTTACGCACAATGGCTCGGCCGACGTGCGGAACTCTGGCACGGTGACGTGACGAACTCTCGGCGAGACCGGATCCGGCGGGAACACCCCGACATCCTGCTCACCACACCGGAGTCGTTGGAAGCCATGCTGATCGGTACCAAGACCGATCACAACCAGCTCCTCGGAAACGTCCGCGCCGTCGTGATCGACGAAGTGCACGCCTTCGCAGGTGACGACCGAGGCTGGCATCTTCTGGCCGTGCTCGAACGACTACAGCGAGTGACGGGTCGACCGATCCAGCGGGTGGGGCTGTCGGCCACCGTCGGAAATCCGAATGAACTGCTGACCTGGCTGCAAGGCTCAGGCGCTGGGCGTCGACCCGGGCAAGTGGTTGCGCCCGGAGTCACGCTGCCAGGTCAGACGAGCACTCCTCCACCCGGTGAAGTCGAGCTCGACTATGTGGGGTCGCTGGAGAACGCCGCGAAAGTCATTGCGTCCCTTCATCGCGGCGAGAAGCGCCTCGTATTCTGCGACTCCCGACGGCAAGTCGAGGAGCTCGGTGCCGCACTACGCACGCGCGGGGTGACGGTATTCCTTTCGCACGCTTCACTATCCGTGGATGAACGTTCCCGCGCCGAACTGGCTTTCGCCGAAGCGCGCGATTGTGTGATCGTGTCCACCTCGACCCTGGAGCTGGGTATCGACGTGGGCGATCTGGACAGGGTCATCCAGATCGACTCGCCGAGCACTGTCGCCTCGTTCCTGCAACGAATCGGGCGAACCGGACGTCGCACGGGAAGCGCCCGCAACTGCTTGTTCCTGGCAACCACCGACGACGCCCTGATCCAAGCCGCAGGGCTGCTCTTGCTCTGGAGTCGAGGCTGGGTCGAACCGATCGTCCCGCCCCCGGAACCTCGACATCTCGTGGCGCAGCAAATATTGGCGGTGACACTGCAGCAACACTCCCTCGGTGACAGAATCTGGTCCCACGAGTGGAACAGCCTCCACCCCTTCGACGTCTCCGCGGCACCGATCCTGCGTCATCTGCTGGAACAAGGCCACCTCGACGACGACGGCGGCCTCCTCCACATCGGCCCCGAGGCCGAAAAACGTTTCGGCAAAAGACATTTCCTCGACCTGACCGCAGCCTTCACCGCACCCCCACAGTTCACGGTCCTCGCAGGCCGCCAGGAAATCGGCCACACAGATCCCTCGGTTCTGACCGATGACCGCCCCGGCCCCCGCCTCCTTCTGCTGGCAGGCCGAAGCTGGCACGTCACCTACATCGACTGGTCACGTCGGCGGGCCTTCGTCGAACCTGCCGAATCCGGCGGTGTGGCCAAGTGGTCCAACATCGGACTCCGCGGACTGTCGTTCGAACTCACTCGCGCAATTCGCGACACCTTGCTCGGCACCGATCCCCCAGTAACCCTGACCAGGCGCGCCCGCGTGCAATTGGACGACATCCGCGCGACCAAAGCTGTGAACATCGCCAGCGGCGACTCCACCGTGATCGAACGCGAAGGTGACGCGGTTCGCTGGTGGACCTGGGCAGGCTTCCGCGCCAACGCAACCCTGGCCGCATCCCTACCCACCGTGGTCGACCCCACCCAACGCCCGAACGATTTCAGCATCCGCCTCCGCCCCGACCTCACCCCAGGCCTGTGGCGCGACGCCGTCGCCGACCGACGCGGCCCAGGCTCAGTTCTGGTCCTTCCGGTCGCCGACGAGCGGGCGACCCGCGGACTGAAGTTTTCCGACGTCTTGCCCGACAACCTCGCCGCCGCAACAGTTTCCGCCCGCCTTGCCGACGTCGACGGCGCACGACGCGTGCTCGACGAACCAGCTACGTGGCAACTGCGCTGACGCACTGAACGCTGGCCGTTGCCACGGCGAGTCCAATGTCAGGGCAACAACTGCCACACCAAGTTCCCAGCATTGCGGCCGTTGACAGTTGGGTTGCAGTACTTCCTGATTAGACTTGGGCAATCAGTTCGAGAACATCGGTGCGCCATTTCTTGTCGCATACAGGGCAGCATGCCACGTATGCGTGATCGCCAAATCGAGTTTCCCTGTATTCGACAACAGTGAACGCGGGCTCCACTACGATCCCCACGAACCTGGCTCCGCAATTGGAACACTTGACTGGCATATCGGTACCGAACAGGGCGCCACCCAAGTCATCGTAGTGTGGCATATCGTCGATGATCTTCCGGTCCAGAGCATCGAGATCCGTGCCGTCACTCCAATGTAGAAATAGTGGAATGACTATGCCGGAACCAGTTTTAACGTCCACCCTGCGCACTGTCGAGCTGGCGCTCAGGAAAGCGCCCAAGTCGACATTTCGACTATTAACTGGAGGGTCTTCACCGGCGTCACTGCTCCATCGAGGGTAATACTCTGCGGAGTACAAGCCGATAACGAACTTCTTTTTCATCTATAACCTCGTAACTTGAACCATGTGCGGAATTAGAACCTCGCTCTCCCCAGCACCCGGAAGAGTCTGTGGATAGATCGAACTTCGGGGCACCAACGCAGTATATATCGTGTCACCAAATCGACGGGCGACATTTTCATCGGTTGTAAACGACATCATACTCCGAGGGCCAAAACCGTCTCGGCCTATTTCTTGCCCCCACTCTCCATGCGCTTGAACGTAGTTATCAAGTGAACCCCATTCATCGATCGCTTCAGTATGTGCGCGTTGCGAAGCCTTCAATGCCTCTTCTACAGAACCGGTCGAATAATACTCATGTCGTGCAGCATCACTCATCATGAACCCATCTATCTCCTGGAGTCGCTGCTCAACTCCACTGTCTGTCCCCCGGTATACCCGAACCAGATCACCGTCAGGCTCAAGTCCAAGCGGGTCTGCCCAGCTTGTCGGGTTATAGGGATACGCATTTGGGTTCGGTGACGGTGCGAGACCGAGAGGGTCAGTGGTCAGATACCTACCCGTCGCGGGGTCATAGAAGCGCGCAAGATTGTAGTGAAGTCCTGTTTCAGCGTCGTGCTGCTGGCCAGGAAAGCGGAGCGGAGTTGACGTAGAACCAGCCCAGGTAGAAATTCCCCACAGGCTGGAAACGGCTGTAGCCAGCGATTCACCGCTGAAGGAGTCGACAAGCTCCGTCGGCATTCCGATGGAGTCGGTGACCACAGCGACAGACTCGAATTCACGCCCAGCACGGAATATCCGCTGAGCTATCGGCCTGTACGTCCCGGGGACATAGTCCCACCGAGTTGTCTGACCATTATCGATTTCTTCGAGGAGGCTGGTACCCTCCCAAATATATTTGACCGACTCAAGAGTTTCTCCAGCAGTACTCCGACGCCGTTTTGTTGTCCTACGTCCGAGCGCATCGTAAGTATACGTCCACCAATGATGCCCGGGTGTGTAGACATCGACGAGCTGATCGAAAGCGTTGTAGCGAAAGTGCCAGGTCTCAGACTCTCGCGATATTCTCGTTCGAGTCTTTCTAATAAGTCGGCCTGCTTCGTCATAGTAGTACCGGGTTCGACCGTTCCGAACCAGCAGGTTGTCTCGGTACTCTCGTCGACCGATTATGGCGCCGGCGTTTTCCGATGTTTCTCCAGCATCATTTTCTATCCCAGAAGGCAGCTCTTCGCAGATAATGTTGTCTAATTGATCGTAGTCATATCGGTGAGTCAGTATGTTATTTTCAGCGATTTCGGTGACACGACCACGGTCATCTAGAACGAAGTTCCTGTCATGACCAATAGCGCCCGACCGGTCCATAGACCAACCGAGTAGGTGTCCGTCGACACGATAGGAGTATTCGTCGCGCCTAATATGGCCGGTCTTGAGGAGATGTTGCTGGTTG
Source organism: Nocardia sp. NPDC058519 (assembly GCF_042719755.1). Taxonomy (NCBI): domain Bacteria; kingdom Bacillati; phylum Actinomycetota; class Actinomycetes; order Mycobacteriales; family Nocardiaceae; genus Nocardia; species Nocardia sp. NPDC058519. The sequence goes on from NZ_JBHXNK010000034.1 coordinate 64,986, forward strand.
CCATGCGGATCTGGCAGTTCCGGACCGCGTACGGCTACACTTTGCGAGATAAGCCGCCCGCTCGGAGAAATCTCGCGGCTGATCTCAACGACATGGTCGACCTCGATCGCATTGGTGAGCCAACCCATCCGCCGCGCCGTCTCGAACACCAGCTGGAAGTGCAGCGCCTGGCGCGAGTCGGTGACTTACAACAACCGGTCAGCGTATAGCGACGCGATGCGGTACCGGATAGTGGCCAAGTCGGTGCTGTCGTAGCCATAGCCACCGTCACGTTTGCGGACCATCAGCACCGACGGCTGATCCTCCAGGCCTTTGACCTGCTCGGACAGGACGACGATCGCACCGTCACTGTCGACGGCTACGCCCTTGTCGATGAGTTCGGCGACGGTATCAGCCAGTTGGTCGTTGTAGAAAGACTCACCGATGTAATCATCGGGGGTGAGCAGGACGCCCAGCCGGTCATAGATCGCACCGAAGGCCTTCTCGGACTCGGCAACGATCTCCCGCCACCGCGCGACGGTGTCTGGTTCCCCGGCTTGCAGCGCAACCACCCGAGTTCGTGCCCGATCAGCGAAGGCAGAGTCGGAGTCGAACTGGGCGCGGGCAGCCTTGTACAGGCTGTCCAGAGCCGACACCGAACTCGTGTCAGCATCGAGTTCTTCAGTGTGCCAGGGTGATTCAGGATGCTCGTCGATGTACTGGATCAGCATCCCGAACTGAGTGCCCCAATCGCCCACTTCCTGATGATCGACGACCCCGTCCAGTCGATGGACCCGACAAAGTCGACGGGTTGGCCCGAGTGCTCGCCGACGTCGCTCGCGCGAGGCAGGTGATCGTGTTCACCCACGCCCCGCGGCTTCCAGAAGCAGTGCGGCGCTTGCAGATTCCTGCAACGGTCCTCGACGTTCAGGGCGGGAACGATCTGTAGTCGAAGTCCGGGTATCAATTGACCCGGTCCGTCGCTACATCGACGACGCCCGCGGGCCCTGAGCCTCACCACCCTGGCGTTGCGGCACCGATACGGCGTAGCGCCACGATTGTGCACGCCCCAAGCGCGGCCGACTTATGGATCAGGTATCGAGTCGGTTACCGACTGGATCGTACATCCGACGCCCATCCGGACCGAGCCAGTAACCTTCGTCATCCCGGGTATACAGCAGCGCGCCATCCTTATCGCGCCACACGCGGCCATCAGGTGACACGGTCTCGCCCCGCCGGTACGGGCCAGATAGGGATGGGTCTGTCTCTTCGATGACGTCACGTGGTGCGGTGGGATCCATTGCACGCAGGCGCACGCCCGCACGCATCTTCTCGAAATTCTCCAGTTTGGCCATTGCCTGCCGGAATTCTTCGTCGCCGTATTCCATGATTGCACCTTGCTATTGTTCGACCATCTGAACGACGGTCCTGCCCGTAGCGGGATCGACAAACTTGTTACCCACTATGAATTTGGTGTTGGACGGGAACAACACTTCACAGTCGGTGCCGAACGACTGCCCAGTGTCCGGGTCGGAGAATTTTCGCCCATTCTTGGATATGATCTGCATTTCCACATTCTTGCTGTCCGCGAACACATCAGACACGCCCTCCGGCTTGTTCGACGTGGACATGAACCCCGGATCAGACCACGACTTACCCTTCTCCATCGCGGCCAGGTCGTTTGCGTTCATATTGACGTGCCGCACAACCTCCCCCTCATGCTTGGGCAGCTTCCCCAATGCCTCATTCAACTTATCGATCTGAGCTTGCTGCTCCGGGGTCGGAGTCTCGCCATTTCGCACAATATTGTTGAGGTCAGCGCCGCGCTTGTCGGACGGACCCCAAGCCAAGACCTCGCGATCTGCCTGATCAAGCTTGCCGACCAGCCCTGACCGCCCAGGGCTCTTCGCCGGGTCCAGCTTCCGAAGCTCCTTCAACTTCTGTTTGTTCTGGGCCATATCGACGATATTGTCGAATTTGTGAATCAGCCCCTCATTCTTGAACAACACAACCAAGGGCCTGATTTTCGGACCGTATACCGACACGATACGCGTGAGTCGACCGGCTGCGACAGCGGTGCCGACAGCTGCCGCGAGCCCGAAAGTAACGAACGACGCCGCGATCGAGACAAACGCCGTCACCCCGATTTGGATGGCGATCTCTTTGGCCATCTCTTCGAGGAAATTCATGATGCCCTCGCGCATCGCGACCAAAGCCGCTCGATGCACTTCGACACTGCCGGCAATATCGGAGAATCCGCCTATGATGGAATCCGCGGTGTTCTTCATCTCCCGGATATCCTCGTCGATCGAGTCGTACTCGTCGGCGGTGATTTCGGAGAACAAGCCAGCGATGCGGTGAAGTTCAGCGCTGAACCCAGTCACTGCCGCAGCGGTCGAGAGGTTCTTCCACACTGCACCGGCATTGGTGAGCTTGCCCACGTCTCCATCAGGCACGGTGATACCGACCTCGGAGGCCAGACCGATGACTTCTTCCAAGCCGCTACCGCGCCCACCAGCGGTCCCGATCGGGACGATATAACTGCCCCAGGTCCGCGCTTCCGGCATCTGAGGTCTCGGCGGCAGACTCGCGCCGAACTCGGTGGTGGCGAAGTGGTCCCCGAGTTCATGGTTGTACCCAGCCTCCATGAGCACGCGACCATAAGCGTTGGCTGCAAGGGCGAGCTCGTCGGCAGTGTGTAGTAGCTCGGCGGCCTTTGCGTCATACTTCGCGGCCCAGGCGGTGGCCTCTTGGTACGAGCCGCACATGTTTGCGCACTGGCGCAATGGATGCACCTGGTTGAAGATGGCGTCAGACCACGCGGTGGCTGCGGCGCACAGCTCTCGACCAGCGCTGTAATAGACGTTGGTGTCGACATCCACCATCGTCACGACAGATGCCCTTCGACGCTCACAGACCCGGAACCACGCCCGAAGAGCGCCCGATTCGCGTTGATGGTCGCCGTATAGGCGTCGTGGGCGCTGCGTGCCGCGGCCCGCATCTTCTCGATCCCGGCCTCAGCCGTGCGCGCTGAGTCGATCCACTCCACATGCGCGGTGTCGTAGGCGGATGCGGCCGCACCGTTCCAATCAGCCTGCATCTTCTGGACCCGCTCATCGATCTCGACCAATGACTCCTCGAGGAAGGTCTTCAACGCATTGATCTGGACAACGGCATCATCCAGATCAGTCAAGTTCACCCGGTAGCGCATATATCCTTTCCTCCCCAACCTGGTGCGTAGGTGCCCCGGCGGTCACTCACAAATCCAGGGAGAACCCATCAGGCAGTCCCGACGCCCAATCCCAATCCTGTTGGGTCAGCTGCACAGTAGTAACTCCCAGTGCGTTGGCCATGTCGCTCAGCGCGTTTAGAACACCAGCGACACCCGTGCACGCTTCGGTCCACCCGGCCCGAAATGCCTCCGCCGCCGGGCCCTGCCATCCCACCAACAGCCCGTCTACGTCAGCATCGGTGGCCCGCACTCCGGTCAGCAACGACTGCGCCGTCTGTTGGATGTAGCGGCCCGCGTCCTGGACATCATCGGGCGTGATCGAAAACGACCCCTCTGGCGAACTCACTATCCCTGCCTCTCCCGTTCATCAAGCTGCTCCCCCACGGGATTGTCCGTCGACTCGCGGGTTGTGATGCTTTCAAGCCGCAATTGACGCCGGGCCCAGGGTCTCATATTGGATCGGTGGCGTCCGGAACTGGCCTCGCCGCCGCCCTCCAGGATCGCTCGGTCCACGTCACGATGGCCAGTCCTGTAGGAACCTGGCCTCGACCTCAGGGACCTCGTCGACCCTGCCTCAGACAGATTTCTCTCCGCAGTCTTCAGGCCAGACGGCGCACGATGGTCAGCGACACCCCTCAGGGCTGTCGTCCGGCATGAGCTGGTCGTCGGCGAACTGCTGATCACCACGTGGATCGATGTACAGGTCATCGCCCCCGACGGGAGTCGAGATATCGGCCGTCGTCACGAACATCCAACCAGCTCACCACCCTCGGAGTCAGCGGCGCGACGGGCTGATCGAGGTGAGCCAGGCCGGTAACGGTTCGCGGGCGGCGAGCCACGCCTCGGGCAACCCGGTTCCAGTGGCGGCGCCGGTGTAAGCGGCGACGATTCCCCCGGCGATCGCGCAAGTGGTGTCGATATCGCCATCCGCTTCGATGCAGGCGGTGACGGCCGCCGGGTAGTCGTCCAAATACGTTGCGGCGACCCACAATGCGAATGGCACCGTGTCCTGCGCCTTCACCCGGGATCCGTTGCCCAGTTCGTGTGCGGCCTCGACGATGGTTGTGCCGAGCAGGGTACGAGCACGACGGACGCCGCGCGTTGTCTCGCCGGGTTCGAGACGGTCCAGGACAGCGGTGAGGAATTCTGTTGCAGTGGGCAGGTTTTGGGTGCGGCGTGCATGAGCGGCCTGCCCCGCAGCGATCGCCACCGCGACCGCGCCGATCACTCCTTCAGGGTGCATATGGGTGACCTGTGCCGACCGAACTGCTTCGGTGACAACCCGTTGTGGATCGTCGCAGTAGTAGGCCCCCAGCGGGGCGACCCGCATGGCCGCACCGTTGCCGCAGGAACCTTGACCTTCGAACGCCGCTGCGGCTGCCTCTTGCCAGTGCGTGCCGTTGCGAATACGTCGAAGCGTCGTGACCGTCGCATGCCCGTAGTCGCGCTCCGGAGAGAAGCGGCGCGCGAAACCCGCGGCCAGCCGATCCTGGTCGGTGTGCTGATGGCGGCGCAGTTCCGCGACAAGGATGCAGGCCATCTCGGTGTCATCGGTCCAGTCCCACGGCCCTGGTGGAGGACTGCCCGACCGAAGATTCGGGAGCGACCTGCCCATGATGAAGAACTGCGCCCCCAGCGCATCGCCGACAGAGAGCCCATCGAGCGAATCGAGCATCAGTTCGACACGACCGATGGCGGGATCCGCACGCCGTCTCCATCCCATCACGTTATCGACAGCCCTCGGGGTCCGGCTGCACAGACCGGCTGAACTGCGCTTACCGTGGTGTAAGCGCGCACCGTGTTGTAAGGAACTGATCGAATTGCCGACTGGATCGAACACTCGGCGACTATCCGAGGCGACCAGACATCTTCGCTATCCCGGTGGTAGGCCAGCGCGCCGCTGTTCTCGACGTGCCTCCTTCGACGCTGCCTAGCGAATTGATCTTCGCCGTACGCGATCGGCACCGACCCAGGCTGTTCGCGTTCGGCGCGTTCGGGGTCCCGATAGTTGTCACGCCGTGGGCTCATACGGATGTCCTTACGCTCCAACAAACCGGCCAGCACGGGGATGGCAGCCAGATCAAACATCAGGCAATCAGATCGACCCTAGACTGGGCAAGTTCGGCGCTCGCGCTCCCGACAGTCGTACCGGCCTGCAGACTGTGCGGATCTCCCCAAACGTCGCTCACCACGGCACCTGCTTCCAGGGCTAACAGAACGCCCCCGCTGTATCCCACGGCTTGTTTGCCAAGATCACGCAGGCGTCGGTTCTCCCCTGTGCCAACCACGCGAGGTCAAGCGATGCCGTACCGAGCATCCGAATGCGCTCAGCATGACCCGCAAGCGCCGCAGTACTTTGAGCCGTTCGACGTTCTTGCCAACCGCATCTGGGCCGACTGAGTAGTCGCCGATCGACACTATCGATGAGGAGATCTGCCGGACTCCGCTCGCAAAGATCTGCTCGTCGTTCACGTACGACCCGCCACCGAGGCTCGCATTATAGGAACGGTGCCACGATTGCCGCCACGACAGCCCTCTCACCGCACAGAAGCGCCAATGACACTGCGCACAAGGGGATTCCGTGAACGACGTTCGATGTACCGTCGATGGGGTCCAAACCCAGCGAAACTCGCCGCCCCTGTCCTGTCCGGCTGTCTCCTCGCCGAGGAACGAAAACCCCGGTGTATTGACGCGAGGTAGTTCCGGACTGCACGTTCGATCTAGGCGATTACGATCCCAATATCGCAATTCAGTCACGTGACGCGTAGGGAAGCTGCAGGCCAGCTTTCTGCATCATATCCTCATACGAATTCTGCATTGCGGAAAATTGCAACAGCAATTCATGAGCGACGAATTTAGCTTCTTCGATGTCATCAGCGGAAAGGAGTTCTTCAACTTCGCGAAGATCGGACACGATAATACTCAAGGAATCACCCTGAAGGAGAAATCCGGGAAACTTTCGACCCGCCCACTTCACCAGGGAAAAATCACCCTGCGTTTCGATGATCTCAGCGGAATGCGTCATTTGATCCTCAGTTCGGATAGAAGGTTACGTACGGTGCGCCCTCAACGAGGCCTCCGGTAAATATATCAACCCTGCGCCCCACGCCCAACTCGTGAGATCCCTGCGGCAGCGACCCTTGTATCCTACTCCTCGTCCGGGAATTGATATCAGATATCACATAGTCCCAGTCAGAATATCCACCTGCGGTTCCTGTAGCCCGACTACCGACAACATTGATCTCGACCCCTCTCGAATTTGCCGCATTCTGAATTCTTCGAGCATCGTTTGGAGATATATTGTCAATGTGTCCGCCGTTGCCATACGAGGGCGGTCGAGGTTCAGACTGTGAACCGCCTCCCGCAGTTGAGCAGGAAAGCCCCAGCGGGTCGATCCAGCTAGTTGGATTGTGGGGATAAGTATTGGGATTGGGCGCCGGCTGCAACCCGAGAGGGTCCTGGGTCAGGTATCTGCCGGAGGTTGGGTCGTAGTAGCGTTGATAGTTGTAATGTAGCCCAGTTTCATCATCAACCTGCTGACCCGGAAAACGGATTGAAGTTCCACCCATTCCCGACCATTGAGCCCTTCCCCACAGGTCGACTTCCGCGGATGCAGAAATTTCACTCCGCTCCACATCGACCATTTCAGTAGGAGCACCAACGATATCAGTGACTATCGCATGAAAATGCCGACCTTGGCCAACCTGATCGATGTGGATAACGGTTTCAGAGATGGGAGTATACGTATCTGGCTGGTAATCCCAGGAGTTGATAGATGTCGGCGTCGATTCTTCGATGAGACGGGAGCGATCCCAGCTGTATTCGTGGAGCTTGATTACCGTTTTTTCGTCCGCCAGTAAAGTCTTTGTTGTGCGCCTGCCATGAGCATCGTAGGAATACCGCCACCACTGTTGGTCTGCCGTGAAAACATCGGTGAGTTGATCGAAGGCATTGTATCGAAAGTGCCAGAGTGAGGGTTTTCGGGATATGCGACTAGTCTTTTTCTGGACCAGTCGGCCGGCAGCGTCGTAGTAGTATCTCGTGCGGCCGCGCCGAGTCAACAAATTTCTATCGTACTCATGTTGCACGCCCTCGCTATTGACTGGAATAGAGGACGGGGATGTCAGATCGGCATCTTCAACTGATGTGATATTGCTGAGTTGGTCGTATCCGAAGCGCTGCGTTCTAGTGCCGTTCGATGTTAGTGCGGTAACTCGGCCAACCGGATCGAGATCGTAGGCTCGGGAGAGCGCTCTGCTCTGGCCATGAAAGGTGTTGTGTTGGGTGATGTACCCGTCTGGGCGCCAAGTGTATTCGTCGTGGCGACTACCTTCGATTGGGGCACCGGCGAGGGATAGTGTGCGCGCGATGACCTGGCCGACAGAATTGTACTTCTGGGTGTGTTCGAATGCTCCCACTCGCCAACCAGTCTGGCGGCCGAGTGGGTCGTGGGTGAATTCGATCGTGTGGTCAGCTGTAGCGAGAGCCTTGACGCGGTCGCCGCTGTCATGAACCCAGTCAGTGGTTTTGCCGCTGGGATTGGTGCGGCCGACGCATCTTCCGTGTCGGTCGTATCGGTACGAGGTCGGTGGACGGCCGTCGAGCTGCTGACTCAGGAGCCGTCCACCGGAAGTGTGGGTGTAGCGGAGGGTGTGGGTGTTCACCTGTCCCCCACTCGTCGCGGTAGTTAGGTGTCCGGCCGGGGAGTACGCGTAGGTGACATGTTCGCCTGATTCCGCCCGTATGCCGATAAGCTGGCCGAGTTCATTGTATGTGTGATGGCGGGGTATCCCGGTTGCCGGGGTAATTGTGTCAACCAGGCCGGTACTGGTGTGGCGGTATTCAGTGGTCGAGTTGTTGTAGTCGGTTTCCGATGACACCCGGCCGACTTTGTCATAGGAATACGACCATGATTGTCCGATCGGGTTGGCGATTGAGAGCGGCCGTTCTTCAGTGTCCCAGCTGTAGTGCGTGACGGCACCGTCGGGTGCAGTGTGGGTTTGGAGTAGGCCGAACGGACCGTACGTGTAGCGCTGAACCTTGGCAGCACGATCGGAATGCTCCAACAGTTTTCCGTCGCCATTCCACAACCAGCTCTCTCCGTAGCCGTCGGCATCGACCCGAGAGAGCAGGTTTCCTTCCGGTGACCATGTATAGCGGGTGGTGTTACCCAACGGATCCGTGATCGCCATCGGTCGACCGAAATGATCGCGCGTGATGACGGTGATGTTGCCGTTCGCGTCAGTCAGCCGAATCGGCTGACCTGCCGTGTCGACATCGATTGTCGTCGTTGCGCCGCCTGGTTCGACGAAACGCTCGACTGCGCCGTTGGGATGATATGCACGGCGCACCACGACTTCATCTGGATCGATGATGGCTACAACATTTCCGGCCTCGTCATACTCATAACAAGTGACCGCACCATCAGCGTCGGTGATCGTGCTCGGACGGTTGCGAGCGACGTAGTCGATCGTGATCGATCGGCAGTCCGGGCGTTGAATGCGAACGAGATTGTCGTCCTCGCTGCGGTAGTAGACCGTAGTGGCGAGGTCGGAGGCGATGATCCGGTGCGGTTGTCGACTGACAGGGTCAGTGTAGTCGGTTCGTGTCGCTGCCCCGTTAGGGTCGGTCTCTACGAGTAGCCGCTTTTGGGAGTCGAATTCGTAGGACCAAGACGCGCCGGTGGAGTTGATGACGTGGGTGCGGGTTCCCCAGCCGTTAGGCAGTGTTTCGTAAGAGACTGTGGCGTTGAGGATCCCGTCTGTGCCTTCTTGGCGGACAATCCGGCCGAGGTTGTCATAAGTGTTGGCGAAATGCGTGTTGTCTGGATCTCGCCAGGTGAGCATTCGATGGACGCGGTCGTATGTGTAGTGAGTAGTCGCGCCAACGCTGTTTGTAACTGCGACGAGATCACCGGCTTGGTAGGCGAATTCACGTAGCAGGGTAGATACTCGATCACCGACTTCGTTGGTACCGTTGACGGTGATCGAAGTGACACGGCTGTCGTCGACGGTGAACGTGAGGTGGTATCCGCCAGATGAGCTGATGTGGCTAGGATTCCGGTTGTGGTCGTAGTGGTGGCGGATCCAGTTGTCATGGCGATCTGAGATGCCCGTGATCGGGAAGTCGCCGAGTGCCTCAGCTTCAGGATCCAAGGCAGCGAAATGCCAAGTGATTTCGCGTTCAGGATCGTGGATTCGGTAGCCACCATTTACGGAGCGGGTCAACGGCCAAGGGTGGTCACCGTGCACCGGCACGACCTGCGCGCCTGGCGTGGTGTGGGGGTAGGACAGAAGCATGCCATCTTCGGCGATGAAAGTGACCCCGGAGTGATCTACGACTAGTGTGTCACGCCTGAAATAAGCCAGATAAATTGTTAGCCTGTTTGCGTGTCGAATCGTGGGCCTTCTGCTGTTGAGATCGTTGTGTCCGA
>NZ_JBHXNK010000035.1:0-71497 GCF_042719755.1 Nocardia sp. NPDC058519
ACGGGCAGGAAGGAGACTCGGTTGAAGCTTTGACCGCCTGACCAACTGCGGTCACGCGGGGATCATCCCGTTACACCACGCATTTGGACTTGACCGCTCTCGTGTGTTGGAGACGGGTCGGCTGCTTGCTGGTTCGGCACAACCGAATTGGTGCAGCAAGCGGTGGGTGTGCACAAGTCGAATGGCCTGATGGCTTTGGCACGTGCAGTAACTCGAACATTTGTTCGCGTCGCCGGATTGTCGGGTACGTGCCTATAGTCGATCGCGAGACAGCTGGCTTGTGCCCGAACTCGGGACGCCGCGCCCATGTCGGGCGCGCGATCGGATTGGTGTCCGTAGCCGCCTGGAGACAGGAGCGATCGCGTTGGCCGACCCGCCAGAGCTGACCTTGGACGATCTCGCCGGGGAGGCCGCAGTGCTGAGGGTCTACCGCCAGGTCTTCGCGGTGCTCGCTCGCGAGGCCGGGGCGATGATAGTAGATCCGACCACGATCGATGTTGATGAATCGATTTTGGAAGCCTTCGCCGAGGCAGGCAGCGAGGGGCTGAAAGTTGAACAGGCTGTTGCCGAGTGCCGACAATGGGATGCTCCGACCGTGAGGCGGCGGTTCGACGTTTTACGCAACTACGGCGCGATCAGTCGGGTCAATGATCGGCCGAATGAGCTCTACCACAGGGCCGCGTTCGCGCCCTACGTGATGCTGCTGTTCTTGCGGCGCATGGCCGAGCAGGGCGGTCAGTCGGAACTGCACCAGCTGCTGAGCTTGGAGCAGTTGAACGTCAAGAGCGTCAACGCTACGGCAGTCGAGGGCGTGGCCTCGGTTCGCCGGTTGACCAAGGTATTCCGGTTACTGGGCAATGAACTGGCCATTCTGGCAGCGGGCAGCACGGCCGAGACGCTCGGCAACAACGCTCAGCTCTTGTGGGGTAACGAGTCGCTGATTGACCAGGCCAAGGACGTCCACGCTGTTGTGCTGGGTAGGTGGCCCGAACTCGATCGCGACTGCGCGGAGCTCCGGGTCGCGCTCGCCGCCTACGGGGACGCGATCGATGCCGCGGCGGGCCGCCTGATCGCGCAGGCGGGTACCACTCGCGCGTTGGGACTGCTCCCTGTGGAGGCTTGGCGTACCTTCGGCCGCGAGTCGAGTCCGGAAGTGCTGGCCGCGGTGCTCGATCGCTTCGTCTTTGACGCGCCCGCGCCGTGGTTCTCACCGCAAGTGCTAATCGAGGCAGTGGAAGCGGGCCGCCAGATCAGCACGGCGAGGGTTCCGCCTCCCCGCTCGGATCACGCCGAGCCAGCACCAGAGGCTGATGCTGTTATCGCCGATGACATTGAGGAGCTCAGGTCCATCGCGGAGCGGCTGCTGTCGGACTCGGACTCGGTGAGCGTTGTCGATGTGCTGGGTGACGCCGGTGACTGGATTTCGGCACGTCGCGTGCTCGCCGAGGTCACCGCCATCCATCACCACCCTGACCTTGACTACGAACTCGTGTGGCGCGACGGCGTACGTATCGAGGTCGCCGCCAGCCCGTCCTGGACGTCGCATGGGCGCTTTCGGCGCGCGAGCCGGGCGGGCGGAGAGGAGCGGTGAACGAGTCGGAAACGGCACTCTGGTGGGCGCGTGTCCGTGCCGCCGGCCCGCAGCGCGTGGCACCAAGCAGCGCCTTCCCCGCGGGAATGCTGCGCCTGATTGAGCCCGACGTCACTGCGGTGTGGCTCCTGACGGTGGTTCCTGGGGGAGCGATGCCCAGCGTGTTAGAAGAGTTGGGATTGCCCGCGCTCGCCGTCGAACAGCCCAACGACACCGCGCGCGTGCTCGCTGCGTGCCTACGCTGCTGCTGGGCGGAACCGACAGGGCCGATGTGGCCAGGGACGTCCGCGTCCAGGGATGAGGTGGGCGCGGTGTTCGGGGAGATCACCAACCGGGACGAGGCTGCCTCCAACCGAGCCTTACTCGCGGCGATCCGGCGCCTGGCTGGCGCCGGTTGGCTGCTGTGGGACGAGCCCGGCCAGATGGTGCGGCTAGGTCCGCGGGTTGCCGCATGGGAATCAGCGGATCTGAGCGCCCTGCGAGAGCTGTGGCGGATGTTGCCCTCTTCCGTCGCCATCGGCCGAACCGACGCGGAAGGTCTGCGATGAGCAGCGCGAAGGCGCCGCATCCGGTGTTCGCGCCGATCCTCGCAGAGCTGAGCGAGCTGCACCGCGACGAGGTCCTTGCCGCATTCGCGGCGCTGGAGCACAGCGCCCACCCGGTCCCCGAGGTGCAGATGTTGGCGTTGCGGGATGCCACGCTACGCAGGGACCTTCAGCGGCTCTTGTATCGAGTGGGACGGACGCTGGTTTCGGTGGGCGGCGCGCAATGGACCTCGGGGTACCGCGACGATATCGCTGCCGAACTGACCGACGAAGGCTGGAACGCCCTTCCAGTCATCGATCGGGCCGTGCTGGTGTTGGTGTTGATCCACTCGGTCGCGATTCCCCGTAGCCAGGGAATGCTGTCCGGCGACTCTTGGACCTCCGCGCAGCCGACGCCAGTCGATGAGTTTCTTCGCTACGCACAGCCAGGGAAAGGTGACGTTCGTGTCGCTCTGCAGAGGTTGCGTGCTGCTGGACTCGTACAGCTCGCGCCCACTCGTGGCCGAGGCTCCGTCGGTGGGACTGCCTACTTACCTGGTCCCCAACTTCAGCGGCTGACGCCCCTGGCACGTAAGGCGTTGCAGCACGAGTTGATTCTGGCCGCCGCTCCGCACAGTCCGCTGGCTGCCGCGATACGAGCACGCCGCGCGCATCCCCGAGGAGAACAGTGAGCGTAGTCCGAACCTGGTCGACGCCGGGCGATGATTCCGGCCAGTTCGACGTTGTCGGCGAGCGGGTGCTGGTCGGCATCCAAGTGGTCAATATTTCTCGGCTGTCCACGCACCCAATACCGATGATTAGCCACGGCCTGGTCACAGTCGCGGGTCAAGGCCCGAAGGACTCCAACGGCGCTGGGAAGTCCTCACTGATCGCCGCAGTGAGCCTGCTGCACGCGGATGAGCAATGGCGGCTGGCCAGTGGGGCAGCCGGCGCTGCGGAGCTACTGTTCACCGCCGAACTCGCCGCGCAAGAAGGCCGCTGGTCCAACGTCGACTGGGGGTATGTGATCGGTGTGTTCGCGGACCCCCGTGCCGATACGTCCGATGAGCTGTCGGCCAGCGCCCTGACCGTATGGGTGCGGATCAACCGCAAGGCATCGCACGTACACCTGCGCTGGAAGGACGGGCTCCATGTTCCCTATGGGGCGACCGAGTCCGAACGTGCTGCAGGAGTCGACACGTTGTGGGACGCGCTCCCTACCAGCAACGGGCGTACCGACTTCCACGCGAACCGGCTCGCGTCCGTCCTATATGGCCGCCACGTGCGGTGCGTGTCGTTCCTGTCGACCTCGGTGCGTTCCAGCCCGGCGGCCAACCTGCTCGCCCAGCCTCTCAACGACCTGGACCCACGGAGGATCTTCGACGCGATCGCCACACTGACCGGGTTGGACCGGGAACTCGAACAAGAGCAGGCCCTCCGGTCGGCTGAGCACACCCACCGCGACAACGTCCGCAACGCCGTCGGAGATCTCGATGGCTGGGAACATGAAATGGCAGTCGTTGAGGCTGGCATTGCGCAGCGTGGTGAAGCTCGCGAACTGTTGGGTAATGCGAAGGCATTGTGGCAAGCCCGCTGTGCTCGATGCCTCCTCGACGGTGTCGCACGCACCGACGAGATCCGCCTCGAACTCAGCGCACTGGACGATCGCGCCACGGAACTGCAGGCAAAGTTGTCGATCGTGGAAGACCAACTTTCAGAGTTGACCGACGACGAGGAGTTCAACCGCAACTTCCGCGAAGTCGAAGGGCGCTGGAACGAAGTCAGCGAGCGTGATAAGAGCCTGGACACCGAACATCGGGTCGCCGCCCAGAATTTGGAGGACCTGGCTACACAACACCGCAAGCTCATGGACAAGGCTCGCGCCGCTGACGGACGCAGCGTCGAGACCGCGCAGGCTGAGGAATCCGCCGCGCGCACGGCCGTGGAACGAGCTCTCGGGTCCAAGGGAGTCGCCGAAGAAGCCGAGAAACGAGCGAGCACGATGCTGGCCGCCGCGGAATCCGGTGAGGACGTCGCCGCGGACGAGCTACAGGTGCTGCGCGAGGAGGGTATCCCAGCTGCCGCGTTGTTGGACGTCGTCCAGCTCAGCCCCGACCAGCGACCCAGCTGGGAGCCACGCCTCGTGCCCTACAGCGGTGCCGTCGTGGTCACACGCGGGCACGCTGAGCAAGTCCAGGAGAAACTCCGGGGGCGGCCAGGGGCGCTGGTGATAATCGCAGACCCGCCTCGAACGCATGCGCCCACCTACAGCACCAGCCTGCCCGTGAGCGCCGATACGAGGTTCGACCTCACCACGTTCTTCACTGCGATCGGCGCCCGGGCAGGCACCCAGCCTGCGGAGATCGACGTGGCCGCCGGGGTAATCGCGGTGGGCGGGTTCGCAGAACCGCTCACCGGCCGAGCCTCGCGTATCGCGGCGGCCCGCGCTGAACATCGCGCGAAAGCCAAGCTTCTCACCGAAGCCAATAGGCTCCTCGCCGCGGTCAGGCACACGCTGTCCCGAGCCACAACCCGCACCGAAGCGGCTACTGCCGTTGCGGAAGCGAACGCGACCGCGCGGAAGATGTCCGAACTGCGAGCGGCCAACCAGGAGCGAGAGGAACAACGCGATGCGCTGAAGCCGGTGCTGGACGCGGCCCGCGTGGCCTACACCGATGCGCTCGGCACGGGGAAAGCACGCGAGGAACGGATTGAGAACCTGCGCCGTACCAAACGTCGCTTTGACGGCGAGCTGACCGAGCAGGACAAAACCAAGACGAAGCTCACCGATGAGCGGCTGGCTCTGGACCTGCCCGGCCGCGAGGCGGCCTGGGGAGACTCACCCGAGTCCGCGAACCGGTTCCTGCTGGCCCTGGATGCCGAGCAGCAGGCCCGCGCCGCCCCCGGGTGGAACGAGGAAACCTGCTATCAAGTCAACGAGGTTGTGCGGCGGTGTTTTCCTGAGGGCACACCAAACGACGAGATGCCCGCCGAGATCCGGGAACTGCTCATCGAACAACGCTGGCAACGTGGCGGACTGGACACTCGTGTCGGCCTGGTTCCCGCGCTCATCCGCGCGCTGCTTACTCATCTGACCCAGACTGAACAACACGACCTCTACGAGCAGCAGCAAATCGCCGCCCAGCGTGCGCAGCGCACTGGCGACCTGCAGGCGGCTCGGCAAGGCTTGAGTGAGGCCGAGCAGACCTCGCGAGCCCACCGAGCATCGCTTGCCCTGGGAGTCAAGGACAGGCTCAAGAAGGTCAGCGAAGAATTCGACCGCCTGGATCAACGGTACGGCGGTTACGGGGCGAGCCTGGACTACCCGGAGCCCGAGCCACCCGCGGAACCTGATCGGCCGTGGCGGTGGACCGTCACACCCAAGTGGCGGCGCGCCGAGGGACAACGGATGTCGGGCTACAACCTCCGTAGCAACACCGCCCAAATGGACGAGAAGGCCGTCAAACTGGTGTGCGCCGCCGCGCTTGCTGGAGGAGGCAATCGCCCTTTGCTGCTCGTCCTCGACGAACTCGGCCGCAACCTCGGCAAGCAGCATCGCCGTGAGGCGGTCGCGCTGTTCGAGCAAATCGGAAAGGATCGCAATATTACCGTGATCGGTGCGCTACAGGACGACATGGAGCGCTATGCCATCGAGGCATCTGGGCTCTACATCAAACTCCGCCGCCGCTCCGACAACATGGCCTACAACGAAGCACCTGTCATCGTCGGAGACGAAACCAACCGTGTCCGCGTCGAACTGCTCCGCGAATGGATGACCTCCTACCGCCCCGCCGCCGACATCGCCAACGATGAGTCCGATGAGGACAGCTCGGATGAGGGTGCGGCGTGATCGAATCTTCTCAACCAACGGGGGAATTCCCCATGCCCGACCACCCCGGCGTGCCAGAGGGACTCCGTGCCTTTGCGCAGCCAACACACGCCGACGGCACCTTCGACCACGACCGCGCCGGCCGACCCAAAGTACGGCGAGTACACCTACGCGCGCATCCACCCACCCCACCGCAGCGGCCAGACGGACTCGTCAACGACGGCGACTGGAACTGGGCCACCAGCGCGCCTCGTCGATGGAACACCATCACGAGCAAAATCGGTGATCGTGCCGATGACGTAGCGCTCGCTTTGGCCCGAGCAGGATGCGTTGGCCTCGAACACGACTACCGATCCGGCACGATCTGCCATCCACCTCGTGGCTGGGCTCCCCATCCTGACCTGCACGCGGCCCGGCAAGAGCAAAACAGTCAGCGCGCCGCCCGCCGGGCTGCTCAGGACGACGAGGCGCGCCATCTCGCTTCCGAGCTCGCTCACTATCCGACCGCCAGACCACTTGTAGCCATCCTTAGAGCACAAATGGGCGGGCCATACCGTGACCACGTCATCGAGGCCGCCCGCGCCTTCCTCACCGACGGCACCATGACGGACACAGATAGGGCCGCGCCGTGGGCCGCTGTGCGCTGGCTCAAACGCGGAACGAAGTCGGATTACGACAGGGATCAGGAGCCACTCGCGGAAGGTGGTCAGGGCGCTGTCTACAGCGGCACGCACAAACACACCCGCATCCCTATTGCGCTGAAGCAACTTCGCTACGGCGATGAAGACGCGCTACACCGCATGCGCCGCGAGATCTCCATTGGGCACCTCTACGGAGAGCACCCGAACGTTATGCCGGTCCTGGACTCCGACTCAGACGGGCGGTGGTTCGTCATGCCGCTCGCGGACGGCAGCGCCGCCAGCCACGCGGAACGCCTACGGCGAGAATCAGGAGCCCTCCGGGACCTCGTCGCAGCGGTCTGCGAAGGACTGCGCCGCCCACACACCGACGACAGGATCCACCGCGATATTAAGCCAGCCAACGTCCTGCTCCTCGATGGCAAGTGGGTCGTAGCGGACTGGGGGCTAGGCCGACAGCCTCGCGGTGAAACCAGTATTTCGCGCCGAACTCGGACCGGCACCGGTTTCGGCTCCGAGGGATTCGCCGCGCCGGAGCTGTCGTCCGGAAACCCTCACAATGTGACGGCAGCCGCTGATATCTACAGCATCGGGCGGCTCATCGCAGCCATCCTGACCGGGGAACGACCGGAGCAGAATCTCCCATTGCTGCCTGCGAGCGGACCATGGGTTGGCGTAGTAGCGGAGGTAACCCACCACACGCCCACTGACCGGCCACAAGACGTGGACGAATTCCTCTGCCTGCTCAAGGACATCCCGTGAGCGTTCCCTCGCCGTCAAGCTGAAAAGGATCATGTTTTCAATGACCCGCATTGCGCTCGAACCGTACTTCCTGCACCAGGACCAGGTTCATTCCTTCCTCGGAGAGCAGCGGACGGAGCGCGCACGCGCGCGAGCGGCCCGCAGGAGCGATCCCGAAGCAGCGCTGCCCTATGTGCTCGCTGCAGAATTCGCCGAGGCGCTCTCCTTGCTGGGAGTCGGCGAACTGGCGAGGAGTGTCTTGGAGCGGGACCTACGTGTGGGGCAAGTCGTCGGCACCGAGCTGGAGTTTGCATTCCAGCGAGACCGGGACCGCGACGCTCCAGGCTACAAGCCTGCAAGCTTCACGGCTGTGCTCGACGTGGGTGAGCAGGTGCGCGTCACTGGGACATTCAACGCGGCAAGAATGGCGAGTTCCTCCGCGTCCGGCAGTCTCATCGGGAACAGGCGGGTCTACGTGATCGGGACGGTCACCGATCTCAGCGCGAAGCAAGTTGAGCTCAGGCCGGTCTTCATCGGAATCAGGTCGTTCGTCGATGACGACCCTGCCACCGGAATTCCAATGCCGGGAGCGCGAATTTACCCCAGCGATATCGGCCAGTTCAGCGGGATCGACTTCGCATCTCCCCTCGCCGAAGCCGAGGGTGAAGCGGTGTTGCGTGTGCCAGAGGACACGGTGAAGCGCGCCTTTGCCGGGCTGATCGGCGAGTCGTACGTTCCGAAGGACTGGGGTGGCGAGCGCTCCGATCTCTACACGTCACGAGTGTTCGCCTGTGGGCGCCAGGTGTCGGCCGCGTGGCTGTTCAAGGGGCCGGGCTTCCCTCGCGCGATGGACGTCAAGGCCCTGGGGAAGAACGGTGACCAGATCGACCGGCTGTTCACCGAGCCCGCGGAGCTACTCGTTCTGCAGCACTGTCATCAGATTAAGCCGAGCGTGGTTGGCATGATGGCCGCGTACGCTCACGACGCCCGGCACCCCCGCTTCTACATGATCATTGACGGGGCCGATACCGGACGCATACTGAGGTCTTTGGGTCTGCTCCAGGTATCCCCAGCACTTCGGTCTTTGGAGAGCTAAAGGAACCGGGGCTCCACGTCCCACCTGGCGCCGACCACCGACAGTCGCTGCGACGGCGACACGCTCGAAGGGGAACTACTGTGCGGCGCCCGAGCTCAAATTCTTGCCCGAGCTCTTCGCGAGACGAAGAGCCGCATATGCTTTGTCGCAATCGGATCCGTAGCCACATGAGACGCGAAAATCTGATTCATTGCGGAATCGCGCTATGGTCGCCTCGAAACTAGCCTGAATACGATCAGGCATCTCAAATATTGCACTATCTCCGCCTTTGGATCGAAGTCGAACGCCTTCGATGCTTTCCAATTTGTTGATCAGAGTAGTTATCGACTCATCGACCCAGGCGCTGTAGGCTATGGCACTGTCGAGTTGGTTGGAAAGCAAATTCTTCTCCATGCCGACACCCACGTCGTCGCCATCGAGAAGGGCATAGACCACCCTTTCGGTGCCGTGGGAAGTTTCTTCCGATAAGAGTTGCAAATTCGGATCGAACTCGATCACTTTGCTGTTCGAGTTAAGAATTGCTCCTGCAGCAAAGGCTAGCAGCGCAGGTCCTTTGATATAAACCCTCATCGGAATATCGTCCCGGCCATAAGCGTGGATACACTCTTGTTGGCAGAATTTTAGGGCTGAGTGAATACGCTTATCGGCACGACCGGATTTCAGCTCGTGGATCAGTTCTTCTCCTGGAATATGTATTAGGACCGCGCTCTCGCAGCGGTCATCATCGGAAGTGATGTAGCCAGTTCCCGCCTTTCCGGCGGCAGACTTCAAGGCAAGCTTCGTGAATGCATTGTATGCAGATTCGCCGCCGGAGGTTGCGAATATTATGACCCCGAACCTCGGCACCAGCGGCTCGGGCATGCCATGGCCGGCGTAAATGTCCGCCCTGGATTCAACTGTGCAGTCTTCTGGGTCGGGCGCACCCCCGTTGATGATCTTCCCCAAGTTGATGTGATAGTTGTTAACCACATTGTCGTGCATAGAGCGGTACGAAACTTTCCAATTTACGCTTGAACGAAGAGGCTCCAGGCTTGATGAGCCGTCGAGGCTAGGTCGCTGCCATTGGCCGGACAGCTGCCCGCCAAGCTCGAAGGCTTCTTCTTGTCGAGAGTAAAGATACACGGATACTTGCGGAATATTTTCGAGCCGAAGTCGGGCTTCATCAAGACGATGCAAAATCGACTTCAAGAGGTAGTCGACTCGATCTCGTACACTACGTGACTCATCGTCGGGACCGGCCTGGAACCAATCCAGATGCCGCTTGCTCATATATTTTATGAGTTGTGGTACGAAATCGTCCGGCAAGGGCCGGTCATTTGCCCGAGGGAGATGAATAAAAACTCCGATCCCCTTCTTACGCTTGTTCTTAAGCCAAATCAGGAGAACGATTAGCGCTGCGGCAACCGTGACACCGATTAGAGGTGCTAGCCCTAGCGCTCCCGCAATATTCGGGCCTGCGCCAGCGACAAATGCAGCTAAAATCCAAAAGAGGAACTGCTGTATGTCGACACCCCAGTACCTCAACGAGATACGCTTCGCGCTCAAAACAACCCTCCGCTTTTCCGCACGCCGCTACTCAGCGCTGGCCGAGTAAGGATACACTTTCGCCCAGAAATTTGTGCCTTGCACGTCAGGCTCGGGCAGGTCTGGCACTAAGACGGCCAGTGCGCCTCTGTGCCACCTGTCCGGCACATCGCAGGTGGTTACGACTCAGTTGGCCGAACAGGTCGTTTCCGCTCCGTCGGGTCGGTCACCGATCGATGATGGCTGCGAACTACTGCCCCTTCATACGGACTGGGGGGACTCCTGGCTGCGGGTCTCGGAACCGACCGCGAAGTCGCGCAGCGCAACGGTCGCGGTCAGGCGGTGTTGATTACTGCGGGCCAGCCCAGTGATTGTCCGATGATGGCCGCAGTGCCCGACGCGGTCGCCGAGGCTGAGGCTGTCCGGTGGCCTGCCGCGACGCCACCCTTCGTCGGGTGGCGTGGGGTAGCGACTCGTGGTGACAAGCGCGCCACCGCCTAGCGGGCTGGGACTTTCATGGCCCTTGCGGTCGAATGACTGAAGCCATTGGGGTAGCTCAGCCGACTTTGCGGATCACGGCCGAACCTCACCTGGCCGGACGGGCGTTTGCGCCCTCCTACCGCCTGGATGCCGCAATCGCAGGCATCGCGTCGGTCGATACGGCGCACCACAACACCTGTTGACCAACCCTACAGAACGTGTCTCGATTTCTGCGCCCCCCACCAGAACGGAACCCAGTTATGGCAACCACTCAATCGCCCATCATCACACCGGTTGGTCAGGTTCGTCGGCCGCCGTTAGACCGTCAAGCCGGTGTTGTGACGACTGTGACCGCAGTCTTGGCTGGAGAACAACAGGTCGCGCTCGATGTCGTCGGGGCCGGTACTGGTGATGCGCGGATCATGGTCAGCCACGAACGAAATCCGACTCGGGTATCGCACCGTGTTGATCCCGCCGTTTGTCGTCGAGACCCTGCGTCGGGTGCACGCCGAAGCCACTCCCAACGAGCTGGATTTGGTCTTCCCGAACCGCGACGGCGGAATCTGGGACCCGAACAATCTCAACCGCCTCTGGGAAGCAGGCGAGGGGAGACAAGTTCGCCTGGATCACCGCCAAGACCTTCCGCAAGACCGTTCGCCACGATGATCGCGACCGTGCACAGCCCCGAGGACGCGGCCCGTCAACTCGGCCACGCAGGCGATGCGGTGACCCGCCGCCACTACATCGATCAACCGACGCAGGCACCCGACTTCACCGCCACTTTGCGACTGAAACGGTGAAAAGATGTTGTTTTCGTGTAGTGAGGGCCCAGAATAGTCAAAAACCAGGGTCAAACGATGACGTTTGCCCTGGTAGATGCTCCCCCATCTGGACTCGAACCAGAAACCTGCCGATTAACAGTCGGCTGCTCTGCCAATTGAGCTATAGGGGATTGCCCTGAGTGGTTAGACTCAGGCGGTCGGCCTTGGCGGGCTGACCGAGATGAAACTTTAGCGCATCGTGTCGCGGGAACCCAAATCGGGGCGCTACCTGCGGACATGCGGCGTATAACGATGTGCTGTCGAACGGTGGCCGGATCGACAGGGGTGGGGCCGCTGGGGCAGGATGGAGCCCGCACACAGACGTGGGAGGAGCTCCAGGAGATGCTGCGGTTGATCATCGGCGTAGCGGCCGGTTATGTGCTTGGCACGAAGGCCGGTCGGGCGCGCTACGAACAGATCACCGCGGCCTCGAGAGCGGTCGCGGGTAGTCCGGTGACGCGCAAGCTGGTGTCGGTGGGTCGGCAGAAGCTGTCGGACAAGTTGAGCACGCAGCCGAAGCTGGAGCCGATGGAGCCGATCGACGAGCGCACCACGGTACTGATCCCGCACAACCAGCTTCGGCGCTGAGCCCTCTCCTGCTGCGGGCTGGGCGGTGATGAGGCGCGGCTGTTTTCTGTTCTGGGCATCTCAAGTTGTACGGAAAAGCGGTACAGTACAGGTATCTCGTACAAGGATGGGAATCCAATGACAGATACCGTGTCTGCCAGTGAAGCGCGGAACAGGCTGTTCCCGCTCATCGAAGAGGTCAACAACGACCGCACCGCAATCCACATCACCAGCAAGAAGGGCAACGCCGTCCTGCTGAGTGAAGAGGAGTTCAACTCGATGCAGGAAACCCTGTATCTGCTGCGCTCGCCTGCCAATGCGGCCCGGTTGGCGCAGGGAATCGCGCAGGCGGAGTCGGGCGATGTTGTGGAATTCCAGCCAGAAGGGGACCAGTGAGAGTCGTCTTCGTCAAGGTCGCTTGGGAAGATTACACACATTGGGTCAGTACCGACCGCAAGGTCGCTATCCGCATCAACCGCCTGATCGACGACATCGCCCGCGATCCGTTCAACGGTCTCGGCAAGCCTGAGTCGCTGCGAGGCGACAAGTCGGACTACTGGTCACGTCGCATCGACAGTGAACACAGGTTGGTCTATTCGGTCTCGGGGGAGACTGTCACGGTCGTGCAGGCCAGGTACCACTACTGAACTTTCCGAACTCGTGGCGTTCATCGCCCGACTCGACGGTGCGACCGGTTCGTTGATGGCGAATCGGCTCCCCGGCAGTTCCGTGTATCGGAGGACGTAGTACCGCCCCGGAAATTGGGGTAGCCGGGTACTCGCGTCGGGCGCGCACACATCCTCGTACGTTCGGAGTGGACAGAAAATCTGCGGCTGACGTCGGCATTCGGAGCCGCTCGGGAATCGAGGAGCACGGATGTCCACCGCATCTGTCGCACCCCGCACCGATCGCGAGGACTCGACATCGATGCCCTTCGGCAGCCACTGGTCTGTAGGAGTAGCCACGGCTCTGTAGGAAAGGAATCATCATGTCCGACACCATCTCTGCCGAGCGGGCGGCCGGCGTCGCGTTCGAATCGGTGGTACCCGTCGAGAAGCCGTTGCAGACCGACCTGTCGTTCATGCCGGAACTGCTCGAGGTCGATCTGCTGGTGCGTGCGGCGGAGGCTCGCGCCAAGTTCAATGTCGACGGGTCCGGTATGACCGTTGCTGTTCTCGACACCGGGCTCCGCACAACACACGTCGATTTCGCCGGCCGGGTACGTGCGGGCCGGAACTTCACCTCGGACAACAACGGTTCGCCCGACGATCCGGGCGACGGTCAGGGCCATGGAACCAACGTCGCGGGCATCATCTGCGCCGGCGGCGTGCACACCGGGATGGCACCGCGCGCGCATATCGTGCCCGTCAAAGTCCTCGGCAACACCGGCGGTGGCAGTTTCCTCGCGATCCGCGACGCACTGCTCTGGGTGCTGGCCAATCGAACATCGCTCGGCATTTCGGTCGTGTGCATGTCCCTCGGCGCCTCGGACAACAACACCTCGGACGCGAAATTCGCGGGTGACGGCATCGGCGACGCCATCCGAGAACTCACCGACGCCGGGGTCGCCTGCTGTGTCGCGGCGGGCAACGACTACTTCGGCCACAACAGTGGCCAAGGCATGAGTTACCCGGCGATCTTCCGCGAGACGATCAGTGTCGGCGCGGTCTACGACGCCGACGAAGGATCGTTCAGCTACGGCTCCGGGGCGACCGCCCTGTCGACGGCTCCGGACCGGATCACGCCGTTCTCGCAGCGCCTGCACTCGAACGTGGGTGGCGATTGCGCGACCGATATCTTCGCGCCCGGCGCCCCGACGACCTCGTCGGGAATCCGCAACGACAGCGGCGAGTCGATCCAGCACGGCACCAGTCAGGCCACGCCCGTGGTCGCCGGCGTCGTGTTGCTGATTCAGCAATTCCATCTGCGGGTGGCGGGGACGATGCCGTCGGTCGCGCAGGTGCGCAAGTGGCTGCTGGCGGGCGCCGTGCCGATCGTGGATGGCGACGACGAGCACGACAATGTCGTTCACACCGGGCAGACGTTCAGCCGGATCAGCGCGTTCGGTGCGCTCACCGCCTGCGCGAAGGATGTCGCGAGGTCGGCGCTGATCGAAGCGGGCATCGACCGGTCGCGGGTGTAGTTGCGATGAACGCCGGGCGGTCGGCCAGGCTGTTCCTCAGTCATTCGAGCCGGGACAGCCGCGAAGCGGTCGCGCTGCGGGCGTGGCTGATCGAGGCGGAGCCGGGTCTGGCAGGCGAGATCTTCCTCGATCTCGACCCGGATACCGGGATTCCGGGCGGCGTCCGATGGAAGGACGCCTTGCGCCGGGCGGGCGACCGCTGCGAGGCGGTCATCTGCCTGTTGTCGAACAATTGGGACAGTTCTCATGAGTGCAAGGTCGAATACCGCCATGCCGAGACCCTGAACAAGCCGATCTTCACCGCCCGCCTCGAACCGTTGACCGGGCGCGACATGACCAGTGAATGGCAGCGTTGCGACCTGTTCGGGGACGGGCCGAAGACGGCGATATCGGTGGACGGGGAAACGGTCGAGTTCCTGACCGAGGGGTTGCAGCGGCTCCGGCACGGCCTGCGGGCCGCGGGCATCGGCGCCGACACCTTCGGCTGGCCACCGCCGGGCGACCCGGGCCGCGCACCTTACCGCGGATGGGAACCGCTCGAATCCGTCGACGCCGCAGTCTATTTCGGCCGCGACGCGCAGATCGGGCGGGCGATCGACACGGTGCGCGGGCTGCGCAACGTCGGTGGCGGCCACCTGTTCGTCGTGCTCGGTCCGTCCGGGGTGGGCAAGTCGTCGTTCGTACGAGCCGGGTTGCTGCCGCGCCTGGCCCGCGACGATCGCCACTTCCTCACCATGGAAATCGTTCGGCCACACCGCAAAGCGCTCACCGGCGACGCCGGATTCGCACGGTCTGTCCACGCGCTGCGCGTGGGCGTCGGGCTGCGCCGGCCCGGTCTCACCGAGATCGAGGACGGCGTCCGAGACATCGAACAGGTGCGGGCCTGGCTGATCGAAGCCCAGCAGGCCGCACGGGAGCGCCTCCTCGACTCGGCCGAGGACCCGGCGCCGACGCTGATCCTGCCGATCGACCAGGCCGAGGAGCTGTTCGGCCCCGAGGCGGGTGAACAGGCGGGGGTGCTGCTCACCCTGCTCGGCGGCCTGCTCGACCGCGAGCGCGGGATCGCGATGGTCGCGATCGCCACCATCCGCTCCGACCGCTACGAACCGCTGCAGACCGCACCCATGCTGGCCTCGGTCGCGGTGCGGCCGTTCGACGATCTGAAACCGATGCCGCAGGCGCAGTTCAAGGAGGTCATCGTCGGGCCGGTGCGGCGGGCGAGGGAAGCGGGCGCGGCATTGTCGTTCGCCCCTGACCTGGTGGAACGTCTGCTCGACGACTGGTCCCGCGGCGCCGACACCCTGCCGCTGCTCTCGCTCACCCTCGCCCGGCTGTATCGGGACTACGGGGACGGGGAGATCACCCTCGCGCACTACGAATCCCTCGGTGGGTTGCGGCGGGTCGTGCAGCGTGAGGTCGACGAGCTCCTCGACACCGATCCCGAGGTCCGTGCCGGTCAGCTGGCGATCTTGCGACGGGCATTCGTGCCATGGCTGGCGACGATCAACTCCGGCAACGACCAGCCGATGCGCCGACCGGCCCGCTGGTTCGATCTGCCGCCGGAGAGTCATCCGCTGCTCGAGGAGTTCGTCGCGCGCAGGCTGCTGGTCAAGGACGAGCGTGACGGGGCGGTTGTCGTCGAGGTCGCGTTGGAAAGCCTGCTGCGCCAATGGGATACGCTCGCCGACTGGCTGCGGGTGGAGGCTGCCGATCTGGAGGCCGCCGACAACATCGAGCGGGCCGCGCAGGCGTGGGAGCAGAACGGGCGGCGCGGCGAATGGCTGCTGTCGGGATCACGGCTCACCGACGCCGAAGCGCTCGCCGCCACGCCGGGCTTTCGGGAGCGGCTCAACCCCGTCAGCGGTCTGTTGCTGGCCTCGCGACGTGCCGAGGACCAGCGATTCGATGAGGAACGCAGGCACCGGGAGGACGAGCTGCGGGCCGCCAGGGAACGCCAGCAGGCGGCGGAAACGTTGGCGGCCACGGAGAGCCGGGCCAAGGAGGACGCGCAGCGCAGCGCGCGGGCATTGCGGCGGCGGTCGCGGATTCTGCGGGCGGCGCTGGCGTTGACCATGGTTGCCGCGCTGGTCGCGGGGTTCCTGTGGGTGCGTGCCGATCGGGCGCAGGAGCGCGCTGTAGCGGAGAGCCGCCACGCGACAGTGCTGGCGTTGTCGGCGAATTCGCAGCTCATGCTCTCGGGAAGGTGGCCGGGCAAGAGCAACGACATTCTGGGAATGCAGATGGCCATGGCCGCGTATCGCATTCCTACGGAAACCAAGCGGGAGTTCGCTCTGCTCAACGCTGTTCACCAGCAAGGAAAACTCCGAAAAATCGTCCACATGAACGAGGCCGACGTCGCCAGTGTCACCTACAGTCCGGACGGGACACGGATCGCGGCCACCCGTGGTACCGCGATCCAGCTGCTCGACGCCACTACCTGGAAGCCGATTGGTGCTCTGCTGACGGGTCACGCGTCCGAGGTGACACGCATCGCGTTCAGTCCGGACGGTGCTCGCCTCGTGTCCGCGGGCCGCGATGGAACAGTGAGGTTGTGGGACACCGGGTCCCAGCAGCAGATCGGTGCCGAAATGCGCGGCCACACCGAAGCGATCGTCGGCGCCGCATTCAGCCCGGACGGCCGCCACATCGTGTCGGCAAGCTGGGACAAAACCCTCCTGCTCTGGGATACCGAGACGCACCAGCAGGTCGGTGAGATGACCGGGCACACCAGCCCGGTGACATCGGTGGCGTTCGGCGAGGGCGGGCTGATCGCCTCGGGCGACATCGGCGGCACCGTCCGTCTGTGGGACGCTCAGTCTGGACTGCCCTCGGGCGAGCCGTTGACCGCGTACACCGATAGTGCGGTGAACAGCATTGCCTTCGACCGGAGCGGTGACCGGCTCGTGGTCGCGGGATTCGATCTCCAGCAATGGGATACCAGGACCCACCGGCCGATCGGGGAGCCGCTACGCGGCCATACCGCAGCTGTAGAACAAGTGACCTACAGTCGCGACGGCACTGAGATCGCCTCGGCAAGCGATGACAAAACGATCCGGCTGTGGGATGCCACGACGGGTCGGCAACTCGGAGAGCCGCTGGAAGGGCACGAACTCGTCGTGTCCAGCGTCGCATTTCACCCCGACTCAGGTCGAATCCTGTCCGGCAGTCTGGACTCCACCCTCCGCGAGTGGGAGGTAGGCGGCGGGCGAACAATGCACCACGGCGCCAAGGTGTTGGGCGCGGACGTGAGCCCGAACGGCAGTCATATCGTCTCTGGCGGTGCGGACGGCACTGTCCGGCAATGGGATATCGCCACCGGGGCACAGATCGGTCCCCTGATCCGCGGCGAACACGGCAATTTCCAGTCCACCGAATACACAATCGAAGGCACACAGGTGGAGTCCCTCGGGTTCAGCCCCCAAGCCCTCGCCTGGACCGAAATTCGGTTCTGGGATGCCACATCGGGCGCGGCGATCGGGCGGCCGATCGCCCTGCCGCCCGAAACGACCAACCTCGCACACGATCCCGGGCGGCGCCGGATGGTGATCAAAGCCGAAGGTATTACTCAGATTCTTGACATGGCCAGTATGCGGCCGATCGGACCGGAACTGAGTCATGACGACGGCTCCGTGCAGACGGTATCCATCGACAACGACGGTAGGCGCGTCGCTACCGGCGCCTCCGACTACTCGGTGCGGTTGTGGGACGCAGACACCGGCCGGCCGATCGGCCAGCCGATGGTTGGGAAGGGGTGGATCAGGAGCACCAGCTTCAGCCCGGACGGCCACTTACTCGCCGTCGGCTACGAAGACAAACTAGTTCGCATCTGGAACACCGATACCGGCCAGGAAGTCGACGTTCCCATGGTGCAGGACGGCCCGGCCATCAGAGTCCAATTCTCGCCGGACGGCCGCACGCTCGTCACCGTCGGCACCGATAATGTGTTGCGGCTGTGGGATGTGGAGACAAACAGTCAGATCGGTCCGGCTCTGGTCGGTCACGGCGCGATCGTCACCGCTGTCGACTTCACGCCCGATGGTTCTCGGGTCATCTCGGCCAGCATTGACGAGACCATCCGGGTATGGCCCGTGCCGACCGCCTCGCCCGAGCAACTCTGCGCCAAGATGACCCACAATATGAGCCGGGAGACGTGGCGGGACTGGGTCTCCTCGGAGATCGACTACATCGAGCTGTGCGAGGGGCTACCGATCGCCGACGAGGAGGAGTAGCCGATGACGGCCGACGACGACATTCTGAATACCCTCTGGCAGCGGCGAACTCGCTGGTCGGTCACCGCTACCCGGATGAAGCGCCGATTGGATCGAACGCGGCTGGCGGTTCTCCTCCTCGGCAGCTGGGGTGCGATCGCCACGGCCGCGACCACGACGATCCTCCGCTCGGCGGGCACGCCGACCCGCATTGTGGCGCTGTCGGGTGCGGTGGCGCTGGCGGTGGCGACGTACCTCACCGCCCAGTACCTGACCGCGGAATCGACCCGCCGCTGGGTCAGGGCCCGGGCGGTCTCCGAGGGAGTCAAGCAACGAATCATCACCTTCCGTGCCACCGGCGATCCAGAACAGTCCGGGCAATTGCTGGCCGATATCGATGGCATCGAGAAGACGGCCGAGGACTTGCTGCCGCTGCTCGAGCCCAGCGACGAGGCCGTTCAGGCGCCACGATCGATGCGCCCCGACGAGTACATCCGCGACCGGGTTCGGGCCCAGATCGACGACTACTACCTGCCTGCTGCCCGCTGCTACCGCACCCGTGCGACCCGGCTGCGCCGCGGCGCCGTCGGCCTCGGCCTCGCGGCCACGATCGTCGCCGCGATCAACACCGGCCTCGGTGTGGAAGCGGCGGGCCGGATCGCGCCATGGGTCGCGGTCATGACCACGCTGAGCGGATCGTTGCTGGCCTACCTCGCGGGCAAGCGCTACGACTTCCTGGTGATGGCCTATCTCGCCACCGCGGATCGCCTGCAACGGCGGCTCGATCGGTGGCGCACCGACGGCTCACCGACCGACCGGGTCCGGTGGGCGGAGTTCGTCGCGGACTGTGAGAACACCATCTCGCTGGAGAACGCGAGCTGGATGGCGAAATGGGGCGAGCGCACCGAGGTCTGACGGCGCCGGTCGTTCGACGCCATCGCTGAACCGGCGCACGCGAATCCGAGTTGCGGCAGGGGTGGGCAGGGGCGGATAGCCTGATCGCAGTCACGTGGGTGGTGCGAAGGAGCTGTGATGGAGTTCGGACCGGGGGCGATCCTTGCGGGGTACCGCATCGAGCGCAGGGTCGGTGGTGGCGGGATGGGGGCGGTGTATCTGGCTCAGCATCCGCGGTTGCCGCGCCGGGACGCGCTGAAGGTGCTCGATGCGCGGCTCGCGGTGGAGCCGACGTTTCGGGCGCGGTTCGAGCGGGAGGCTGATCTGGCTGCGCGGCTGCGGCATCCGAATGTTGTGCAGATCTTCGATCGGGGGGTCGATGGCGATCGGTTGTGGATCGCGATGCAGTTCGTGGACGGGCTCGACGCGGCGCAGTTGCTGCGTCAGGGGTTGTCGGTGCTCACGCCGGAGCGAGCGGTTCGCATCGTCGCCGAGGCGGCCAAGGGGCTGGATTACGCGCATCGGCAGGGGCTGTTGCATCGCGATATCAAACCGGCGAACCTGCTGATCGCGCGTGCCGACGACGGCACCGACGAAGTATTGGTCACCGACTTCGGGATCGCTCGCAGTATGGGGGAGACCACCAGTCTCACCTCCGCGGGATCGGTGCTCGGCACGCTCGCGTACGCGGCGCCTGAACAGCTCGAGGGGCAGCCGCTCGACGTGCGCACCGATGTGTACGCCCTCGGCGGCACCCTCTACGAGCTGCTCACCGGGTTCGTTCCGTTCCAGCGGGAGAGTCCGGCCGCGTTGATCAGCGCGCATCTGATCGAACCGCCGCCGCGCCCGTCGGCCGGTAATCCGGCACTGCCGTTCGCGCTGGACGCGGTGATCGCGCGAGCGATGGCGAAGAACCCGGACGACCGGTATGCCGGCTGCGGTGAGCTCGCGGACGCGGCGATCGCTGCTCTCACCGGCAGGGCGGTGGTGGGGGATACCGCTGTGCTGCATCGAGAGACGCGAACGCCGCAACCGCGTGCTCCCGGCACCTCGCGAACGAAGAAAGTTCTGCTCGGGGTCGGTGGCGCGGCGGTGGTGGCCGGGGTGACCGCGTTCGCCGTGCTGACCGCCAAGGATCGGGGCGGGGTGGATGCGCCGATGACCACGCAGGTCGCGCAGATCGGTGCCGTCCCGAACAGCCCGAAGGCGGCGTCGGTCTTGCGTCCCTGGCTCGACGATGTCCTCGCCGGTGATACGAGCGCGCTGATCCGCAAGTGCTGGACCCAGTCGCCCGCCGAGATCCCCCGGATGTACGGCGACGTCGAGCAGATCACCGACGCGGTGCGCCGCCCTGGCACCCTCGGCGAGTTCGGCCCGTACTGGCGCAACGACACGCTTCAGGTCAGCTTGCGCCCCAGCGAGTTACGGTCCGTCTACGGCTGCCCGATCGTCGGCGAACCATCGGCGACCCGGCTCACCGACGAGCAGGCCCGCTACACCGTCGAGCGCTATCTGAGCCGGGTGGTCGGTGATCCGGTGAACCCGGCCGACATCGAACCGGACTACCCGCTGCTGTGCAGCGGCGCTCAGCCGGGCACCACGCTGTCCGGGGTGCGGCGCTTCGAGGACAAGGCGCTCACGGTCCGCGGCTCCACCGGGTCGGTCGTGACCGTCAGCGCACCGGTCACCGGTGCCGACGGTGCGACGTCGGCGGTCGACCTCACCCTCGACCATGCCGCGAACGGTTTCTGCATATCCAGCATCGACCGGGCAGGCTGAGCTACGTCTCGGGGTAGGCGGCGCGGCTCATCCGAAAAGGATGATCCGTCCGGCTCGCCGACGCGGCTACGGTGAGTGGACGTCCACGCTGAATCCAGTCAGGAGATGTCGTGCCGAAGACGACCGCCAAGTGATCGGCCTCCGTGAACACCCCGGATACCGGTAGCCGCGCTCGACGCTGGTGGGCGTGGCTGGCGTTCGTGTCCGCGGCCGTCGCGGCGGCGGTGCCGGTGCTCGCCGCGGGCTTCGTCGGTGTCGTGGCGTTGCTCATCGTCGGTACCGGCGGCGTCGTGGTCGCGGTGGCGGCGCTCTACTCGTTTGTCACCCGGTTCGGAATCCTCAGATGGATCTCCCTCGCCGTTGCGCTGCTGGCGCCGATCATCGTCGTGGTCTCGTTCGTTCGTGCGAATCTGCTGTGGGTCGTTGTGGTTTCGGGTGTGCTCGCGGTGGTGACCGTCGGCGCCGCCCGGATCGCTCTGCGCGGCAGCGATTCGGACTCGACGATGCCCGAATACTCCGTTCCACCACCGCAGCGCCCGTTCCTGATCATGAATCCGCGTTCCGGTGGCGGGAAGGTGTCGAAGTACGACCTCGTGCGCAAGGCCGAGGAACTGGGGGCCCGGGTCGCGCTACTCGAAGGGCCAGAGGATATCGATGTCACCGCATTGGCCCAAGAGGCGGTCGCGGACGGGGCCGATCTGCTCGGGGTCGCGGGCGGCGACGGGACCCAGGCCCTCGTGGCGGCGGTGGCGGTCGAACACGACCTGCCGTTCCTGGTGATCAGCGCCGGAACCCGCAACCACTTCGCCATGGACCTCGGACTCGATCGCGCCGATCCCACCCGGTCTCTCGACGCACTGCGCGACGGCGTGGAGTTGCGCGTCGACCTCGGCACCGTCAATGGGCGTCCCTTCGTCAACAACGCCTCGTTCGGGGTGTACGCGGAGATCGTGCGCAGTCCGGCCTACCGCGATGACAAGACCGCGACGGTGCTGGCGCTGCTTCCCGATCTGCTCAACGGGCACAGCGGCCCGAGACTGGTCGCCCGGATCGGTGCGATCGCGGTGGCGGGACCACAGGCGATCCTGGTGAGCAACAACCCGTACGGCAGCAATGATCTGGCGGGACTGAGCCATCGCGTCCGGCTCGATCGCGGTGTCCTCGGCGCGGTCACGCTGTCGGTCACCAGCACCAGGGAAGCGGTCGGTTTGTTGCGCCGGACCAGCGTGCGCGGCCTGTCGCAGGACACGGCGACCGAGCTGACCGTCGACGCCGACGCCCCCGAGATCCCGGTCGGCGTCGACGGCGAATCCATGCTCCTCGAAACTCCGGTGCGGTGCGCTATCCGACCGGCGGCTTTGCGAGTGCGAGTACCCAGGAACAGACCGGGAGTGCGCCCCGCCGCCGCGGCATTCGACTGGGCCCGGCTGTGGCAAACGGCGCACAGGGCGCGCCCCTGAGTCATAGCTCGGCGGTCGGTGAGGCTGGTCGGATGTTCGCCGTGGTGTGGCTACCGTGGTCCGGTGCGACGGGCCGATCGAGTCGACTGGACCAGCTGACCGCTTCGGGGTGCTAGTGGTCGACGAGGTCGTGCGAGGAAAGCAGGGCGAGTTCTTCGGCGAGGGCGGTGACGGTGTCGCGGATCTGATCCTCGGTGTGACAGGCCGTGACGAAGAAGCGGAGCCGGGCCAGGTCTTCCGGGACGGCCGGGTACAGAATCGGATTGACGTTGATCCCGCGGCGCAGCAGCGCGGTGGACAGTTTCAGCGTCTTCATCGAGTCGCCGACGATGCACGGGATGATCGGGGTGTTGCGGCTGTCGCCGGTATTGATGCCCGCCTCGCGGGCAAGGCGAAGGAAGAGCTCCGAGTTGCGTCGCAGGCGGTCGAGTGGCTCGCGGTCGGCACGCAACAGCCGCATCGCGGCCAAGGACGCGGCGGCGTTCATCGGTGTCATTCCGACGCTGTAGACGAAGCCGGGGGTGGTGTATTTCAGAAACCGGATCAGGTCCGCGCTGCCCGCCACGTAGCCGCCGCAGCCCGCGAGCGCTTTCGACATCGTGCCGGACCACAGTTCGACATCGCCGCGGTCGACACCGAAGTATTCGCCGATGCCACCGCCGGTCTCGCCGAGCACACCCACGCTGTGCGCCTCGTCGATCATCAGCAGCGCGCGGTGCTTCTTCTTGATCTCGATGATCGCGGGCAGATCGGGGATGTCACCGTCCTGGCTGTAGACGCCTTCGATGAGGATCAGGACGCGGCGGTACTGGTGGCGGATTTCGGTCAGCAACGCGTCGAGGGCGGCGTGGTCGTTGTGGGGGAACGGTCTGCGGGTCGCCCCGGAGAGCCGACAGCCCTGCAGGATGCTGTCGTGGGCCAGGCTGTCGTGGATCACCAGGTCCTGCCCGTCGACGAGGTGGCCGATGATGGTCACGTTCGTCGAGTGGCCGCCGACCAGCGCGATCGCGTCCTCGGTACCGAGCAGGGCGGCCAGTTCGGCCTCGAGTTCACGATGGATCGGCTTCTCACCGGAGAGAAGGCGGCTGGCCGAGACCGAGCTGCCGTAGCGGGCCACGGCGTCTTGCACGGCGGCGACGACCGCGGGGTGACCGGACATCCCCAGGTAGTTGTAGCTGGCGAAGTTGACGACCTCGGTGCCGCCGATGAACGAGGTATCCCTGGTGACGCCGTCGTTGATCAGGAAGTACGGATTGGCAAGGCCGAGCGCTTCGCCGCCTTCGAGCCGGTCGGCGATTGCCCGCACCTCGGCGAAGTCGGCGATCCGATATTCGGGCGTGACGGTGGTCGGCCTGGCTTCGGCTGTGGGAGTGATGTTTTCGGGCGTAGAGGCCACTGACGCGGTTGCCTCGGTGGGCGAGTCGGTGAGCTGACCGGTGAGGTGGGCGATGATGTCGCCCAGTGTCGTTGTCCCCGTGATGTGGGCCGGGTCGATGGTCGTGCCGGGGAGTTTGCGTGTCAGACCGGCGAACAGGTCGGTCAGCATGAGCGAATCGAGTCCGAGGCCGTCACCGAGTGTCCGGGTGTCGTGGAGCCGGTCGGCGGGAAATCCGCTCACCCTGGCCAGTTCCGCGCGGACGATGCCCGCGACCGCGTCCGGGGCGAGATCGTGGCGCGCGGTGCCGGTGTCGAGGTGTGCGGTGCGTGCCTCGGCGGGAGCTGCCAGCAGGCTTGCCAGCACCGCGTTCTGTTCACGAAATAGTGCGATCAGTGGGTCGATCATTGTTCCCTCGGTATCTGCTTGCGCCGGTGTGGATCTCGGTGTGAGTGCCGAGGCACCGACTTCGCCGACAGCGGGTGGCTCCACCCAGAATCGGTGTGCGACAGAGAACTCGTAGACCGGCAAACGCCGACGCACGCGCTGTGCGGGTTCGTAGAGTTCGTTCCATTCGGGGTCCAGACCGTCGCAGTAGAGCGCGGCGACGGTCGCGGCGAGTTCCTCGCCGGTCGCACTCGGGCCGGGGCTCGGCGACAGGTAGCGGGCGTCGAGTTCGGGGTTGATCCGGCGCACCGACGCGGCGAGTACACGGCGGGGCCCGACCTCGACGAGATGCGTCGGGTCAGTGCCGAGCGCGGCGTGCACCGCCTCGCCGAAACGGACTGTGGCGCGGACGTGTTCGGTCCAGTATTCGGCATCCATCACCTCGTCGGGTTCGAGCGGTCGGCCGTGCACGGTCGAGTAGATCGGCAGGGCGGCGGCGCGATAGGCGCAGGTACTGGCCACGGCCTCGAACTCGGCCAGCATCGGCGCCATCAGCGGACTGTGGAACGCGTGTGACACGGTGAGCGGCTTCGCGGTCACCGAACGCGTGCGCAGCGCCGAATGGATGCGGGTGAGCGCCTCCGCGTCGCCGGAGAGGACGAGATCGTGCGGGCCGTTGACGGCGGCGAGCACCACAGCGGGTTCGGCGGTGAGCAGGTCCGCGATCGACTCCGGGGTGGAGCGCACGGCCAGCATCGCGCCACCCGCGGGCAGACGCTGCATCAGCCGCCCGCGCGCGGTGACCAGTTTGCAGGCGTCGTCGAGATCGAAGACTCCCGCCACCGCGGCGGCCGCGAATTCGCCGATGCTGTGCCCGATCAGCCACGCGGGCCGCACGCCCAGGTCGGCGAGCGTCTTGGCGATGGCGTATTCCATCGCGAAGATCGCCGGTTGGGCGAGCGCGGTGGGGTCGAGGTCGGCGTGCTCGTCGAGCAGCAGCTCCCGGACCGACCGGCCGAGGTGGACGGCCATCGTGGCATCGACCAGCTCGAGCGCGCGCCGGAACCCGTGGCTCGCCGCGTACAGAGTCCGCCCCATACCGGGGAATTGCGACCCCTGGCCGGTGAACATCCAGCCGACGCGCACCGGCCGCGCGACACCCGACAGCGGACCGTTGCTCAGCTGCGCGATTGCCTCGTCGCGATCGTGCGCGACGACGGCGAGCCGGTGGCGGCCCGACGACTTGACCTGATTGCTCGTCCAGCAGAGTTGGTCGAAGTGATTGTGCTGCAACGACTTCAATGATTCAGAAAGCCGAATCGCGTTGCGCCGCAATCCTTCCTCGCTGTCCGAAGACATGGTGAGCACCCCCGCCCCTGCCGTCGCGGGTGCCTCGGTGGCGCGGGCGCTCGCCAGCACCATGTGCACATTCGTGCCGCCGAGGCCGAAGCTGCTCACCCCACCGAGCGCGGGTCCGTCGAGGGACATGGGGTCGGCGAGCAGGCACAGACCTTGCTGCGCCATCTGCAGGCGCGGATTCTCCTGGTCGGCGAACCTCGACGGCGGGACCACACCGTGATGCAGGCTGAGGACGGCTTTGATGAGCCCGGCGACGCCCGCCGCACCCTCGGTGTGGCCGAGATTGCCCTTGATGGATCCGATCCCGCAGGGCCGTGCCCGGTTGTTCGCATGCAGCTTGCCGAGCGCCTTGACCTCGATCATGTCGCCGAGAACTGTTCCGGTGCCGTGCGCCTCGATGAAGTCGATGTCGTCGGCACGTACTCCAGCCCGCTGATACGCCTCGCCGATCACTTTCTGCTGGGCCCACCGGTTCGGCGCGGTGATGCCATTGCTGCGCCCGTCGGAATTGACCGCGCTGCCCTTGATCACCGCGTAGATCGGCAGCCCCGCGGCCTCGGCGTCGGCCAGGCGCCGCAGGACGAGCACCGCGACGCCTTCCCCACGCACGATCCCGTCGGCGTTGCCGCTGAACGGTTTACACCGCGCGTCCGGCGCCGACAGCCCAGCCTGGGTGTAGAACACGCCGACGGCCGGGGTCAGCACGAGATTCACGCCGCCGGCGACGGCCTGGTCGCAATCGCCCGCCGTCAGGGCAGCGCACGCGAGATGGACCGCGACCAGTGACGACGAGCAGGCCGTGTCGACCGCGATACTCGGCCCCGCGAGGTCGAACTGATAGGAAAGCCGGTTCGCGGTCATGAAGTAGCCGTTGCCGGATCCGTGCTGCGGGGTGATCGCGGCGTAGTCGCTCATCTGCAGGTTTGCCCATTCGTTGGCCATCACGCCGACGTAAACCCCTGTCCGCGAGCCGGATTGCGCGCGGGGATCGAGCGTGGCGTCCTCGAAGGCCCGCCAGGTGGCCTGCAGCAGCAGGCGTTGTTGCGGGTCCATCGCCTCGGCCTCGTGGGAGGTGATGCCGAAGAATTCGTGGTCGAACGCGTCGGCGTCGTCGATGA
The DNA here is from genome assembly GCF_042719755.1 of Nocardia sp. NPDC058519. Classification (NCBI taxonomy): domain Bacteria; kingdom Bacillati; phylum Actinomycetota; class Actinomycetes; order Mycobacteriales; family Nocardiaceae; genus Nocardia; species Nocardia sp. NPDC058519. The sequence continues at coordinate 26,535 of NZ_JBHXNK010000035.1, forward strand.
ATCCGCCGCTGCGGGTGTTGATGGTGCCGGGCGCGCCGGTCGGGTCGTGGAAGTCGTCGGCGTTCCAGCGGCTCGACGGTACTTCCGAGATCGCGTCGCGACCGTCGATCAACAGCTGCCACAACTGCGCCGGGTCGGCGGCGTGGGGGAAGCGGCAGTCGAGGCCGACGACAGCGATGTCGGTCATGCCGCGACGGCGGTTTCGGCGGTGAGGTGGGCGGAGATGGCCGCGATGGTGGGGTATTCGAAGACCAGGGTCGGGTCGATGTCGAGCATCCACCGGTCTTCGATCTCGCCGCACAGGGCCACCGCCGACACCGAGTCCATGCCGAGTTCGGCGAGCGGGATGGTCGGGTCCACCTGGTGCGGTGCGCGTTCGGTGTAGTCGGCGACGCGCTCGATGAGCCAGTCCTGGATCGTCGTGGAATGGGTGATGATGGTGGCGAACATGGTTCGGCTCCTCAGCGGGTGGCGGTCGATGATCGGCTCAGGGCGGGTTCGAGATCTTCGTGCAGGACGGTCCCGATGCTGTCGTCGAGGAAGGCCTCGCGCATCGAGGCCCGTTGGACTTTGCCGCTGGTGGTGCGGTGCACGGAGCGGCTCTCGATGAGGACGACGCTCGGCGCGGGGACATCGAAACCGCGGGCGACCGCGAGCTTGATCGTCGAGGTCAGTTCGGCGAGGGTGGTGCCGCGCAGCAGCGCTGTCTTGATGCCCTGCACGACGACGAGCCGTTCCCGGCCACCGGCCTCGACGGACACGGCGACGCCGGTGGTGAGCGCGGGGTGCGACTGCTCCACCATTTCCTCGACATCCTGCGGGTAGAGGTTTCGGCCGTTGATGATCAGCAGGTCCTTGAGCCGACCGGTGACGAACAGCTCGCCGTCGCGCAGCATGCCGAGGTCGCCGGTGCGCAGGAACGGCCCTTCGGTGCCGAGGTACGCGTCGAAGGTGTGGCGGGTCTCCTCGGGCCGGTTCCAGTAGCCCGCGGCAACGCTGTCGCCCTGGACCCAGATCTCGCCGACGGTGTCGTCGACGGCCTGCTGCCCGGTGTGCGGGTCGACGATGCGGACGGTGAGACCGGGCGCCGGTTGTCCGCAACCGACCAGCAAGCTGTCGGGCCCATCGGTGACGACAGGCTGTGCGTCGACCGGTCCGGCGGTGACGAGCAGCGTCGCTTCGGCAAGGCCGTAGGCGGGCAGCAGAGCGGTCGGGCGCCACCCCGCGGGTGCGAACCGTTCGCGCACCGCGGCGATGGTTCGTTCGCGGACCGGCTCGGCGCCGCACAACGCCACTTCGAGGGTGGACAGGTCGAGGGCGGCCAATTGCTCGTCGGTGACGCGTTTGGTGATCAGTTCATAGGCGAAGTTCGGGGCGGCGGTGCAGGTGGCGCGGTACTTGTCGATCGTCTGTAGCCAGCGCACGGGGCGCTTGAGGAAGGTGGTCGGCGACATGAACACCAGGTTCGCGCCGGCGTAGATCGAGGCGAGCAGCGATCCGATCAGGCCCATGTCGTGAAATTGCGGGATCCAGGTGACGCCGGTCGAGGCGTCGCTGATCCCGATCGAGGTGGAGATCGCGGCTTCGTTGTGCAGGAGGTTGCCGTGGGTGACGACGACGCCCTTCGGCGTGCCGGTCGAGCCGGACGTGTACTGCAGGAACGCGATGGTCCCGGTGTCGATATCGGGCATCCGCCATGCGTCGGGGTCGCCGTATTCTTCGTCGGTCGCCGCGACGACGGCGGTGGTCGCTGCCGCGATCATCGGCTGGAAGTTGGCGGTGGTGAGAACCAATCGGGCGCCGGAGTCGGCGATGATGCCCGCGACACGTCGGGTGCTGCGCTCGTCGTGGGGCAGCGGCGCGGGAACCGCGATGACGCCCGCGTAGAGGCAGCCGAGGAAGGCCCGCAGGAAAGCCATGCCGTCGAGGTAGAGCAGGACGACGGGTTCCGCCGATTCCGGGCGGTCGGCCAGCCACGCGGCGAGCGCCCTGGCGTCACGATCGAGTGCGCGGTAGGTGGCGATCTCCTCGACGAGGTCGCGCGCTTCCTCACGCAGGTAGGTGTAGGAGCGGGTCTCCCCGTAGGTGTGAACCTGGTGCCTGACGTGGTGCACGTAACTGGGCTGCATGCGGCCGTTCCTTCACAGGGGAGAAAGCCATAGGGGATGACTATGACTATCCGCTCTCTGTGCCGGTGGGGATAGTGCCCGCGGGTATCACCCAGCTAACCAGGGGGTGGCCGCTGTACACCCTTGGTGGAAGCCCGAGCGCCCGGCCGACCGCGGGCGTGGATGCCGCGGCCGACCGGGTCCGGTGCCCTTACCCGACCGTGGCCGGGGCGAATGTCGAGCGTTCGAAGCGGCCCGCCGGGGCGAACTTCGCCAGCAACTCGGCCGCGTCCACCCCGGTGACCTCGGTGATGTAGGCAGCGGCCTCGGCGGGGGAGCCGATCGGCAGGAACGGCTGTGGACGGTGCAGCAGGCCGACCAATGCCGAGGCGAACTTCGGGTCGACGGCGGCGGTGGCGAAGAACTGGCCGCCGATGTCGGCGAACTCGGGGTCGCTGAGGAACAGCCGGGTCACCTTGGCGGCGGCGTCGCCGCGAGCGGCGAGGAACGCGGCGTACCGGTCGGTGATCCACTGCTCGTCGAACGGCCCGTCGTGCACGGCGGCGGCCGCGACCAGACGCTGTGCTTGGATCAGCCCGCTCTGCGCGCCCTGGCCCGCGACCGGGTCGTAGGCGATCGCGGTGTCACCGAGGGCGGCGACGAGATGGCCGCCCGCGGTGCGTCCCACGCCGGCGCGCACGACCGGTCGGACCGCGCCTTTGAGCCAGGAGTGGGGGTCTTCGGCGATCACCTGGGTGGCCTGCACTTCCGGCAGGTCCCAGTCGATGTAGTCGCGGTAGAGGTCTTTCACGATCCGCAGCGCGGATTCGGCGGAATCGGCTGCGGCGAAACGGGTTTCCCAGTCGCTGCCGGGCCGAGCCCAGCCCAGGAACGCCCAGCTGGGGCCCACGTCCTTGTGCAGGTACGGACCCCACCAGGCCTCGCCCTGTTCGGCGAGGATGGAGAACAGGCTGTGCGCCCCTCCCGCGGGGCCGCGGTGGGCGAACACCCCGGAGTCGAAGTCGAGGCCGGTCACGGTGACCGTGAGCAGCGAGCGCTGCGGCTTGTCGTAGACAGTGCGCTCTTCGTCGATCGGGAACAGGTCGGCCAGCCCACCTCGGCCGGTAGCGACCAGGGTGAGCTCGTCGGCGGCGGCGATGGTGTCGAGGGATTCGGCGGTGACCGGTCCGACGACGAAATCGCCGCCGCGTTCGATGAACGCGGTGAGGCGTTCGTCGGCCTTGAGACGGGTGTCGACGGCGACGCCGACGTACCCGTCGAAGGTGCCGTCGAAGGCGATCAGTTCGGCGTTCTCCGGTCCGGCGATGCGCACGCTGAGCCCGGTGTGGCGGGGTGCGCGGCCGGTGTAGCTGTCGAGTCCGAGCGCGGCCTCGGCCTGCTGGGTCTCGCCGAATTCCAGGGCGGTGCCGGTGGCGGGTACGTCGTTGCGGAGTGAGCGTTGATCTCGGTCGCTGTAGAGGGTGACGGTGAAACCGGCGTCGAGAAGTCCTAGCGCCGCAGTGACGCCGGCTTGGCCGGCGCCGATTACCGCGGCCGAACGAGTGGAGCGGGAAACGGGAGTCTGCGATGTCATATCGGAATGGTGCGCTTGTGTTCGCGCGATGATGAGTGTTGCGATCAGCGGGAATCGATCCGAATAGCCTGTACCACCGGTTCGGGACGCGACTGCGAGTGTGGCAGCACGGTGGAACGGGAACCGCCGAGGCGATAGCTGGTGCCGCGATGTTCCGGCGGGAGCCGATCACCGGCCCCGAACAGGGCGTTGCGCAACGTGCCCGGCTCGTACTCGGTGCGGTAGACACCACGTTCGGTCAGCACCGGAACAACATGGCGCACAATGTCTTCGAAGGTCCCCGGCGTGATCGCGTAGGCGAGGTTGAACCCGTCCAGGTCGGTGTCGGCCACCCACTCCTGCAACAGGTCGGCGACTGTCTCGCCGGAGCCGGTGAACACCGGGCCCATGCCGCCGATACCCGCCCAGCGCCCGATATCGCGCACCGTCCATTCGCGGCCGTCGTCGTCGAATTCCTGGAATGCCGCGACCGCCGATTGGATGGCGTTGCTGCGCACGTCGCCGATCGGGTCGTCGAGGTCGTACTGCGACAGGTCGATTCCCATCCACCCGGACATGAACACGAGCCCGCCTTCGACGCTCGCATAGGACAGGTACTCCTCGCGTTTGGCCCGCGCCGCCTCGTCCGACTCGTCGGTGACGATGGTGGCCAGCGCGTAGATCCTGGCCGCGTGCCGGTCACGTCCGGCGGCCTCGAGCGCGTCGCGGACGCGCGAGACCGTCTGCGCCAGTATCCGTTTCGATGGACCGGCGATGAAGATCGCCTCGGCGTTCTCGGCCGCGAACTTCACCCCGCGCGGTGAGGCGCCCGCCTGGTAGATCACCGGCGTCCGCTGCGGTGAAGGTTCGGATACATGGATCCCCGGCACGGTGTAATGCTCGCCGTAGTGGCCGATGTGGTGCACCTTCGACGGATCGGTGTAGATGCCGCGCTCGGCATCCCGCACCACCGCGTCGTCCTCCCACGAACCTTCCCAGAGCTTGTAGAGCACCTCGAGGTATTCGTCGGCCCGGTTGTAGCGTTCGTCGTGGTCGAGTTGGTCGTCGTCACCGAAATTTCTTGCCGCGGAGGGTAAGTAGCCGGTCACCACGTTCCAGCCGAGCCTGCCGTTGGTGAGGTGGTCGAGGGTGGACAGGCGGCGGGCGAAGGGAAACGGATGCTCGAAACCGGTGCCGGTGGTGATCCCGAAACCGAGGTGCTCGGTCACCGCCGCCATCGCCGACACCAGCAGCAGCGGATCGGCGACCGGTGTCTGCGCGCCTTGGCGCAGCGCGGCGATGTCGTTGCCGCCGTACACGTCGTAGGTGCCGAGGACATCGGCGATGAAGATCCCGTCGAACCGCCCGCGCTCGAGGAGTTTCGCCAGCTCGGTCCAGTAGCTGATGTCGGTGTAGCGGTGCGACTGATCCTCGGGATGACGCCACAGCCCCGGCGACTGGTGGGCGACGCAGTTCATGTCGAAGGCGTTGAACCGGATCGGCCTGCTCATCGCGACGCCGCCTCGGGACGCGCGGTGCTCGAATCCTCGGGCTCCGGATTCGCGGAAGCTGTTGTGCCGGTGCTCCGCTCGCCCGCGCTCCAGCCGAACGGCAGGTCGGTGCCGTTGAGCAGGTAGTCGCCGACCGCACGAGCTTTGAAGATGGCGGGATTGTGCACCGAGATGGTGCGGGCGTTGCGCCAATGCCGATCCAGGCGCAGCTGTTCGGACACGATCGAGGCTCCGCCGAGTTCGAACAGTTGGGTCGTGGCGCCGAGCACGATGTCGATCACCCCGAGTTGTGCTTGCGCGGCAGCCAATTCGGCGGCCACGAGATCCTTCTCGTCCTTCGCCCCGGCGTCGAGTACCCGGTCGAGCACATCCGCCACGGCGAGCACCGCCGCACGCGCGGTGAACGCCGCCGCCGACAACTTGCCGATCACCTGCTGGACGAGGGGGTCTTCGCGCGGCAGATCGGCGGCGGCGTGGGTGTAGGTGCGGGTGCGCGCGCTCACCCATTCCCTGGCATCGCGTTCGGCGCGTGCGGCGATCCCCGCGAGCACCGCGAGCTGCACCAATTGCAGGTAGGCGGTGCCGTAGGTGGGGCCGGCGACCCCGTAACCGGGGCCGAGGACGCGGTCCTCGGCCACGACGACATCGGTGAACTCGGTGGTGCCGCTCGCGGTGAGCCGCTGGCCGAAACCGTCCCAGTCATCGTGTTGCACAACCCCTTCGGCATCCGCGTCGACCAGCACGCCGAGCCGCTCACCGGCACTGTCGGCGGCGACCAGGATGTGATCGGCGAACAGCGATCCGGTGCTGTAGTACTTCACCCCGTTGAGCAGCAGCCGGTCACCGTCGCGGGTCAGCCGGGTGCGATACCGGTCCACCGCACCGACCCCCGGTTCGGTGATCGCATTGCCGACGAGCGTGCCCGCCGCCACGGCCCGCAACCACCGCTCCCGCTGCGGCCCCGCCTCCGCCAGGACCTGATCTTCGACGAACGACCAGTGCACCCGCAGCGCCTGCGGCAGATTCGACTCGGCCGCGGCCAAGTCGACGAGCAGCCGGAACAGCTGCCGCACGCTCACGCCGTACCCGCCGAACTCGACCGGCACCCGCAACGACCCGAACCTGGCCTGCTTCAGCCAGCCCACCTCGTCGAACGGCAGCCGCCGGTCGACCTCCCGCTCGACCGCGCCCGCGGCGATCCGGTCGAAGATCGGGGCGAAGATGGCGTCCAGCTCGGAATCGGTGGTCGATGGCGCGGCGGTGGAAGTCATCCACCCACGATCGCGCAGGAGGATGCCGGATTCACGGGTTGCGCGCAACGCGATCACAACAGACGCGGGACGGTCTTGTCGCCCTGATGCAGGTGGGGACAAGATCTATCATTGACGACGAAGTGTCTGCGTGGACGAAGTGAGAGGCAAGTATGTCGACACCCGACGACGACCCGAGCGCGATCTTCCGCCGGTACCTGAGTTCGGTTGTGCTGCATGCTCAGGCGGGCGCCAAGGCGGTCGATCTGCACGCGACCGACCTCTACGCGCTGAACATCCTCGAGCTGAACGGCGCGATGACACCGGGGGAACTCGGCACTCGCACCGGACTCACCACCGGCCCGACCACCCGTCTCGTCGACCGCCTCGAGCAGGCCGGATACGTGCGCCGCGGTGCCGACCCGAGCGACCGGCGCAAGGTCATCGTCCAACCGATCGATCAGCCTTCCGAGCTGGACAAGGTGCTGGCCCCCGCTCGGCGCCGGGTCGGCGAGATCATCGCGAGCTATACGCCGGCGCAGCGCGAAGTGCTCTTCGACTATTTCGTGCGCGCGGCCGTGGCGTACCAGGAGTCCGTGGCCGAACTTCGTGACTGAGGTTCACGGGGTTCGAGGGACGACCAGACCGGATTCATAAGCGAGAACGACCAATTGGGCTCGGTCGCGGGCGTGGAGCTTGGTCATCGCTCGGTTGATATGGGTTTTCGCGGTGTGCGGGCTGATCACCATGTGGCGGGCGATCTCGTCGTTGGACAGGCCCTGCGCGACGAGAACGACGGCCTCGCGTTCGCGGGTGGTCAGTTCGTCGAGGGCGGTGCCGGGGCTCGGTGTGCGGGGCTGGGTGACGTAGCGGTGGATCAGCCTGCGGGTGATCGAAGGTGCGAGCAGGGCGTCGCCGCGGGCGGCTACACGGATGGCGTGGAGGAAGTCCTCCGGTTCGATGTCTTTGACGAGAAAGCCTGCGGCACCAGCTCGTAACGCGTCGAAGACGTACTCGTCGAGACCGTAATTGGTCAGGATGACGACGTGAACGCCGGACAGGGCGGGGTCGGCGGCGATGCGGCGGGTGGCTTCGATGCCGTCGACCACCGGCATCTGGATATCGATGAGAGCGATGTCGGGCAGATGCGTTCGGGCCAGCTCGACACCTTCGCGGCCGTCGGCGGCTTCGGCGACCACTTCGATGTCGTCCTCGATGTCGAGGAGCGCGCGGAAGCCGCTGCGGATGAGGGGCTGGTCGTCGACAAGTAGGACACGAATCATGTTCTGTCCACCGGTAATTCGGCGTGCACGGCGAAGCCGCCCCGGGTTCGTGGTGCGGCGTGGAGGTGGCCGCCGAGAGCGGTGACCCGTTCGCGCATGCCGAGGAGCCCGACGCCCGGAACCGGAGCGGTCGTGGGCTTCGCGGTGCCGTCGTCTTCGATATCGACGACGAGACTGTCTGTGCGGTAATCGATTCGGACCGTGGCGGTCGCGGCGGCGGCATGGCGGGTGATGTTGGTGAGTGACTCCTGCACGATCCGGTAGACGGTCCGGTCGACAGCGATGGGCACGTTCTGGCGCGTGCCCTCGATCGTGAGAGTCGCCGCCAAACCCGTGGTGCGGACGCGCTCCACCAGATCGGGGACGTCGGCAAGGCCCGGACGCGGCGAGGTGTCGTCGTCACGCAGGGCTTCCAAGGTCGCGCGCAGCTCGCGGGCCGCCTCGCGACCGGCTTCGCGGATGGCCAGCAGTGCTTCCGGGACCTCTTCGCCCCGCTTGCGTGCCACGTGGACGGCGGCTTCGGACTGCACCTTGATCACCGAGATCTGGTGGGTGAGTGAATCGTGCAGCTCGCGCGCGATGTGCAGGCGTTCCTCGTCGGCCCGCCGTCGCGCGGTCTCCTCCCTGGTGCGTTCGGCCTCGTCGGCGCGCCGCTCGGCTTGGCGTAGCGCTTCACCGGCGGCGCCCGCCGCGATGAGCCACGCGATCTCGAGTGCGTCGCGGGCGCGGGCGAGCGCTTGGGTGGTGTCGTGCAGGGAGACCAGCGCCGCGAGGGGCAGGGCGGCGAGCACGGCCACCGAGACCAGCACGGCAACCATTCGATGGCCCGCGCGGACCGCGAAATACACCGCGAACAGGAAGGCGACGGCGGGCACATCGAAACCGAGCGCCTGGTAGCCCAGCGCGCACAATCCGGTCACGACCAGCACCGCTACCGGTGCCCGGCGTTGCGCGGCAAGTGCGAGCCCGCCCGCGACCAGCAGCCCGTAGCCGAGCCAGTCGAGATCGGTGGGCGAATGCGCGCGGCTCAGCCCGGAGACGAGTAGCACCGCGCCCACGCCGACGGCGATCACCCAGTCGACGGTTCTGCCCATGCGGAAACCCTAGCCCGCTCGCCTCCGGGGCGAATCCCGCGCACGGATGATCCACCGACTACCACGGCTGCGGTATCCGCGCAGCTCCTGCCCCACTCGCGGTAGTCGATACCGCGGCCGCGTCACCTCGAATTGTCCACCGCCGCACGATGACCCAACCTGCTTTCCCGTCGACGATGGAACCCGTCCTACCAGAACCGGCCGCCACCATCGGTCGGCCTGCCAGAACCGACCGCACCAGGTCTGAGCACAGCAGGCCCGCCACCATCGGCTGCCAGGTTCACCGACGACCGCATCAGGTCTATGCACCACGAGGAGCACCCATGTCCATTCGCCCGCTCACCGCAGCCGCTGTCACCGCGGCACTCATCCTGCTGTCCGCCGCGCCCGCCGCCGCGGCGACAACCACCCTCGCCGACTCCTACGGCATGACGACCGACCGTTTCTTCGCGACTTCGGCCGCGTTCCTCGGCCTGGCCGCCGTGCTCGTGGGTATTTGGGCAGTGGTCCGCGCCGGAAATCCAGCTCGATCGTTCATCGCGATCGGCGCGGGCGCGGTCGCGGCTGTCGTCGGCGCGATCGGCTTCGCGACCGCGGGCGGCGGCCCTGGCACCGGAAACGGCATCGTCGGCGCGGCGATCGCGATCTTCCTCGGCCTGGTGGCCATCGCGCTCGGCGCCCGCGCCTACACGCGCGCCCACCGCTGATCAGCGAGCCACGCGCGAGAAGCCGTTCCCGGCGCGGTCAGTGTCCGCGGGCGATCCAGTCCGCGAGCGCGGGCCGCTCCGTGCCGATGGTGGTGGTGTCGCCGTGGCCGGTGTGGACCGTTGTCTCCTCGGGGAGTGTTAGCAGGCGGTCCCGGATCGAATCGATGATCGTGTCGAAGTCGGAGAACGAACGGCCAGTGGCGCCGGGGCCACCCGCGAACAGGGTGTCGCCGGTGAACAGGGCCGCGAGGTCGGGGACGTGCAGGGAGACCGAGCCTGGGGAGTGGCCGGGGGTGTGCAGGATGTCGATATCGGTGCCCGCCACCGTGATTCGCGCGGTGTCCGCCAGGGAGTGGTAGTCGGCGTTCGGGTGAGTCATGCGCCAGAGTGGCTCGTCGCCGGGGTGGAGCAGGACGGGCGCGTCGAGGCGCTGCGCCAGTTCCGGGGCGACGGTCACATGGTCGTTGTGGCCGTGGGTGCACAGGATGGCGGTGACCCGACGGTCGCCGACCGCCGCGGCGATGGCGTCGGCGTCATGGGCGGCGTCGATGACGAGCACCTCGTCGTCGTCACCGATGAGCCACACATTGTTGTCGACATCCCAGGTGCCACCGTCGAGCGCGAAAGTGCCCGAGGTGACGACTCTTTCGATGCGGGTCACCAGACCACCACCGAACGCAGCACCTTGCCCTCGGCCATCGCGGTGAACGCCTGCTCGACCCCGTCGATGTCGATCCGTTCGGTGACGAACCGGTCGAGCGGTAGTCGGCCCTGACGGAAGAGATCGATGAGCATCGGGAAGTCACGTTCGGGCAGGCAGTCGCCGTACCAGGAGGATTTCAGCGCGCCACCGTGCGAGAACAGGTCGATGAGCGGCATCTCCAGCTTCATGTCGGGTGTCGGGACACCGACGAGGACGACCGTGCCCGCCAGGTCGCGCCCGTAGAACGCCTGCTGCCAGGTTTCCGGGCGGCCGACCGCGTCGATCACCACATCGGCACCGAAATCGCCGGTGAGTTCCTTGATTCGCTCGACCACGTCTTCGCTGGTCGCGTCGATGGTGTGCGTGGCACCGAAGTCTTTGGCCCAGTCCAGCTTTCGCTGATCGCGGTCGATGGCGATGATCGTAGAGGCCCCGGCCAGGCGCGCACCGGCGATGGCCGCGTCGCCCACGCCACCACAGCCGATCACCGCGACGCTGTCACCGCGCGAGACATTCCCGGTGTTCATGGCGGCACCGATCCCGGCCATCACGCCACAGCCGAGCAGACCCGCGACGGCCGGGTCGGTCTCGGAATCGACCTTGGTGCACTGCTTTTCGTGCACGAGGGTCTTGTCGGCGAACGCGCCGACCCCGAGGGCCGGGGTGAGCGGTGTGCCGTCGGTGAGCGTCATCGGGACGCTGGCGTTGTGGGTGTCGAAGCAGTACCAGGGGCGCCCGCGCCGACACGCTCGGCATTCGCCGCAGACCGCGCGCCAGTTGAGGACGACGAAGTCACCCTCGGCCACATGGGTCACGGCGGCGCCGACGGACTCGACCACACCGGCGGCCTCGTGACCGAGCAGGAACGGGAACTCGTCGTTGATCCCGCCCTCGCGATAGTGCAGGTCGGTGTGGCACACCCCGCAAGCCTGGACGCGGACGACCACATCGTGGGGTCCCGGATCGGGAATCACGATGTCGACGGTTTCGACCGGCGCGTTCTTCGCGCGGGCGATGACTCCGCGGACGGTGTCTGGCATGCGGACCTCCTCATGGTTGGCGTGGTCTACGTCAACGCTAGCGGGACCGCCCGCCCGATCAATCCGGGATGGGTGGGATCTCTCCTGTCGGACTGCCGAGTTCTTCCTTCACGTGGTGCTCGACGAGCAACGGAACATAGTCGCGGATGTGCACCTTGCCGAACGCGTCATAGACGTTGTGCACGATATTGGCGAGCTCAGCGGGTGCGATGGTCGGGTACCGGATGATCAACCGCTCGATGACCTCGTCGAGTTGTCGGTTCTCGTGAGTAGTCATGTTCCGGGGTTACCCGGAGATGGCGCCGATCAACGGGTCGGCGCCTACTTTTCGTCGAAAACCAGATCGGTCGGCGGGTGCGTGAGGCGGACCGTCGCGCCGTCGATCACCGTGATCACGTCCAGGCCGGTGGTGGAGTGCCCGGTCGAGAGGATGAAGAACCGGTCGGCCGCCTGGGCGAGGAAGGCGGGGAAGCCGTCCAGCGACAGGTCGCCGTCGCCGAGTTCGAGATAGTCGGCGAGGCGGCGGAACAGTTTCGGAAGCAGGACGATGTCGTCGGTCAGCGAAGTCGGTGAGGTCAGGGTGGCGCCGGTCGTTGTCGCGTCGGCGGGCCAGACCCCGAGCCCCGCAGCGGCGGCGGCACTCGCGACGGCGGCGAATTCCTCGCGCAAGGCGGGGAACAGGCTGCGATAGAACGTGGGGTAGGCGAGGCCGGTCGCCAGCTGATGGTGGTTGAGGGTGAGCCGCAGGAGTGCGACGTCGACGAAGGTCTCGCTGCCCGAGGCGCCGGGTGCGGGCCCCCGACCGGCGAACGCGACGCATCGCCCGTGCAGGTCGGCGCCGCGGGTGAGGATGAAACCGGGGACGTCGGCCTGGTCGGTGCTGGTCACCGTCTCACTCGCATTGCGCACCACACCGGTGAATCCCAGCCATGCCAGCAATTCCTCGGCGGCGGCACGGGCCAGCGGCAGCGGCTGATGCATGCGGGTGCCGTGCCGGGGCGTGTAGTGCGTTTCGAGCGAATCGATACCGTCCAGGCGCAATTGCGCGGCCCCCGAGGCATTGCGCTTGACCCGATGCGGACCGCCCACCCGGTCCCACAGGGCGGGGTCGTCGGGCCGGAAACGCACCGAATCACCATCGGGCTGTGCGCCTTTGGCGACGAAGACTCCGGAGATCAGCAGAAACGGCATCGCGCATCCTTCGGCTCGTTCTGTAACAGACACCCAGTCTGGGCACGGTTGTCGCACAGGGCAATACGCACCGGCGATGGTTCTGCGCTGTTCACCCGGCGGTTACCGCGATCCCGCTCGCTTCCGATACGGCGGGTGGAGCTCGCCGCACCACGGCACATAGACGGTGTCGATGGTGGTGATCGGCGCTGCGTCCTGGACGTGGCGCGACCGGGTGGGCACGGTGGAGGGTGACCTGACCAGAGGAGACACCTATGCACACGGCTCGCCCGACAGCTCGTGGCCCCCGCGCGGCCGTGCTCGCGCTCGCGGTTCTCGCGGTGGGTATCGGTGCCTGCTCCGCCGACCCGGGAACACCGGAAACCGCCGCACCACCGGCCGCGACCGCAACCTCACCCGTCGTCACTCCGGACGGGTCCGCCGCACCGCCGACTCGGCAGCTCGATCACACACTGGACGACGACCTCTACGACGCGGCAGTCGCCGATGACACCGCCCTGGTCCGCGACCTGATCGCCCGCGGCGCCGACCTGGAGACACGTGGCGACAACGGGCGCACACCACTGGTCGCCGCCACCAAGAACAAGGCGAGCGAGGCCGCGGTGGCGCTGATCGAGGCGGGCGCCGACGTGAACGCCAAGGACGACCTCCAGGACTCCGCTTACCTCTACGCCGGCGCCGAGGGCCTCGACCAGATCCTCGCGGCGACCCTGCGCCACGGCGCGGACCTGCGCAGTGTGAACCGCTACGGCGGTACGGCGCTCATCCCGGCGAGCGAGCACGCGCATGTGAGCACCGTGCGGATGCTGATCGCCGCGGGAGTCGAGGTCGACGATGTGAACACACCTCGGTGGACCGCACTGCAGGAGGCGATCGTCTACGGCGACGGTTCGCCGAGGCATACTGGGCTGCAAAGGTATTCAAGCGAGTCGCGGCTGAGATCGGTGACGTCGTGCACGGCCCGCTGTGCCGCGGCGACTTCGTCGACGGCCCGGCGGGCATGCGCGAGATAGGCAGCGATGTCGGGGAACGCGGTCGGTCGCGCGGGTTATCCTCGCCCGATGGCCGAGGACTCGTTGTTCCTGGATCCCAAGATCGGTCGACCCACGGGCAAGATCGGCTACTTCGCCGATCGGCCGGGCTTCGATCGATTCGCCGCCGCCTACGTGGACGGCATGGCGCTGCTGCCGAAACCTGACGCGATGGGCGCGATCTCGACCTCCTTCGGGCCGGTCCGCGCGTATCGATTCGGACCCGGCGGCGACATTCCCGTCGTGCTCCTGTCGGGGCGCCAGGCCTCGACACCGATGTGGAGGTCGAACCTGCCGAGCCTGATGGCGCAGCGCACGGTGTGGTCGGTCGACAGCATCGGCGAGCCGGGCGCGAGCACCCAGCGGCGCGAGCTGACCGACGGTACCGACCAGGCGACCTGGGTGACGGAAACAATTGCGGGACTGGGTGTTCCGCGCGCGCATCTGCTCGGCGTGAGCATCGGCGCGAACCTGGCCGTGCAGACCGCGCTGCACCGGCCCGAGTGCGCCGCTTCGATCACCTTGCTCGATCCGGCGAATACCTTCGCGCCGTTGAGCTGGAAGATGATCGTCGTCTCGCTCGGCAGCGCGATCCCGATGATGCCCGCGAGCCTGCGCAACAAGCTCCTGAGCTGGATCTCCGGTGGTGTCCCGGTCGACGAGTCGGTGCCGGAAGGTCGGCTGATCGCGTCCGGGATGAAGGACTACCGGGGCGCGCAGCCGCTGCTGGCGCGCCCGACCGAGGACCAGTTGCGCGCCATCACGGTGCCGACGCTCGCGCTGTTCGCGGGCCGCAGCATCGTGCACGACTCGGCGAAGGCCGCCGCCACCGCACGCTTGATTCCCGGCGCGCAGGTGGAGGTCTGGCCGGACGCGTCGCACGCGATCAACGGTGAATACCCTGAGCAGATCGCGCGGCGATTCGCCGAATTCACCGCGGGAGTCTGACCGTCGGGCCTTGCTCGACCGCTGATGTCGCGGCGGGTCACCCGCCGGCCGGGCCGATCCGCGTCAGCACCGCGTCGACCACCAGGCACGCGCTGTCGACCACATCGGTCAGCGGTTGGCGGTATTCGTCGAGCACCCACTTCTGGGCGATGATCACGATGGCGCCGACCAGTCCGAGCAGCACGGTGCGCACACTGACGGCGGGATGGGTTTCCAGGTCGACGTGCGGGGTGACCAGGGCGAAGCAGATGTCGACCAAGGCGTCGAGAACGCTGTGGTAGGCCCGGTCGACGGCGGGGCTCACACCGAGGATCTCGAAGAACGCGATCCTGGGCACCCGTGGGTCGTCGAGGATGAGCTGGAAGTACGCGGTCAGGGCGACGCGCACCTGCGTCTCGACATCGGCGTCGGCATCGCGAAGGCCGGTATGGATCGCCTCGATCATCCTGGCGGCCGTCTCGCGATACACCTCGAGCAGCAGATCCTCACTGTCGGTGAAGGATTCGTAGAAGTAGCGTTTGCCGACGCCTGCCGCCGCGCAGATCATGGTGACTGTGGCGTTGCGGTAGCCGTCGATACCGAAGGCGTCGGTAGCCGCTTCGATGAGCCGGGTGCGGCGTTCCTGCTGACGTTGCCCCGGTGCGGCGCCGCGGTACAGACGGCCGTCGTCGAGTTCGGGCGCTGTCACAGTGCCAATTCTGTCAGGCGGTGGCCGCGGAGTGCGCGCGGGCGCTGATCGAGGATTGCCCAGAACATGTTCTTGCGATCGAACGTGACCCACGCTACGTTACTTCCCGGTACGGGAACGTTGTGGTTCCCGATGGTCGAGGGGTGAACCGAAGCATGATCACACATCGCGGGCGGCTGGCCGCGCTGGTCGCATCCGTCGTCGTCTTGGCAGGCGCGGTCGCATCCGCACCGGTCGGACAGGCATCGCCGAACGCCGAGGGTCTCGACGCTCAGTTCATCGCCACCCATAACGGTCCGCAGCAATACCCCAACGTCTTCATCGAGTGGGACGTCCCGATCACGATGAGTGACGGCACCGTATTGAAAGCCAACGTCTATCACCCAGCCGGTGCGGATGGTCAGCCGGTCTCCGAGCCGACACCCACCATCGTCAACTTGACGCCCTACACCAAGCTGGTCACCAACCTCGCCGACTCGGCACTCGCGGTGCCAGGCCTGTCGGACCTGCTGCTGCCGGTGCTGCAGAACCTGGACTTCTCGCCGTTCGGATTCAGCAGCCTCAGCGACATGATGAACGCGCTGCCCGGCGGCGCGGCGCGCACCTTCGGCGTCGACCGGAACCTGATCCGCGGCGGCTACACCCAGGTGGTCGTCGATGTGCGCGGCACAGGTTTCTCACAGGGCACCTGGCAGGTGTTCGGTGAACGCGAGCAGCTCGACGGCGTGGAGGTCGTCGACTGGGCGGCGAAGCAGGGCTGGTCCGACGGCAAGATCGGGATGAGCGGCGTCTCCTACTCGGGGATCAACCAGCTGCACACCGCGCAGCGTCATCCCGAAGCGCTCGAGGCGATCTTCCCGGTCGTGCCCGGTAGCGACCTGATCCGCGATGTCGCCGCCCCCGGTGGCGCGCTCGGGATCGGGTTCATCCCGACCTGGCTGCTCGCTGTCGACGGCACGAAACTGGTGCCCGATGTGATGTCGATGCTGACCGGCAAATTCGACTGGGTCTGGCTGCGCGACCGGGTGCGCGACCCGTTCACCTTCTTCAACGTGCTCATCGCCGCGCTGACCACCCCGAGCATCGACCAGATCCCGCCGGAGATGGCCGCGATCCTCGACGACGAGAGCCCACTGCGGACTGCCTGGGTCGGCTCGCCCGAACAGGTGCAGGTGCCGACCTTCCTCTACGGCGGCTGGCACGACATCTTCACCTACTCCACCCCGCGCATCTACAACGCGGTGAACGTGCCCGCCGAGCAGAAGAAGCTCGTGATGGACGATGTCTATCACGGGACGCTGAGCTCGGGCCTGGGGCAGCCGGGTGCGCCGGCGCCCCTGGAATCGTTGCAACGCGCGTGGTTCGACAAGTGGCTCAAGGGGATCGACAACGGCATCGACCGCTACGACCCGGTCACGTTGTGGCAGCAGGGAAGTGATCAGTGGACCACCGACGTCGCCTTCCCTCGACCGGGCATGCAGCACCGGCGGATGTATCTCGACGCTGCCTCCTCCGGCACCGCGCCGGGCGCCCGCCACGACGGCAGCCTGCGTACCGCTCCCGGTGCCGCACAGCGTCTCTCGGTGGACCCGAGCCTGACCACCATCTGCTCGCGTGATGCCGCGCAGGGCACAGCCGGACTGGTTCCGCTTCCCGATGTCTGTTCGAAGGATGCCCGGATCAGCGAGGGTGCCGCGCTCACCTTCACCTCGGCGCCGGTATCGCAGCCGACGAGGATCTCCGGGTCGATCGCCGCGCATCTGAACACCGTGCTCGACGCGACCGACGGCTACTGGACGGTGACCGTCAATGATGTAGCACCCGACGGTACTTCGACGGTCTGGTCGCAGGGCCAGCTGGTGGCGTCGTTGCGCACGGTCGACGAGCCCAAGGCGACCCGCTCGCCGAACGGCGATTACACCGACCCGTATCCGTACCTCACCCTGGACACCCGTCAGCCGATCGTGCCCGGCGAGCCGACGACGATCGACATCGGCATCCGTGCCACCGACGGTGTCCTGCTGCCGGGTCACCGCCTGCGCGTCGATGTCTTCGCGAGCAACTTCCCCAGCGGAATCCCTTTGCGCCCGTTGCTGAACGAGAGCGGCCTGCGGACCCAGCACCTCGAGCTGGACCCGGCGCGCCCGAGCTGGATCAACGTCCCCCTCGACACCGATCCCGGCTGGTGATCACGGCTCACCGTGGGGTCACGACGCCGTCGGTTCGCTGATCGGTAAGTCGGGCACCCGGGTGACGTCGGCGCCTTCGCCCGCCGCGAGATGGGCGAAGGCGACGGCGTCACCCACCGCCGCACCGCCGTGGTCGTTGTTGAAGTAGACGTAGCTGTCGTCATCGGCGGACCAGGTGTCGAGCAGCCGATGGGCCCACCCGCTCAACGCCTGCTTGCCGTAGGACGGCAGGGGAGCGGCGCGGCCCGCGTGCAGTCGCAGATACGCCCAGCCGGCGGTCCGCCACAGTGGCGTGATCGGCCTGGAATCTCGGTCAGCCCAGGTCAGGGCCGCGTTGTGAGACGTCAGAACGGATCGCACCTCGTCGGTCCACCACGAATCGTGGCGCGGTTCCACCGTCACCCGCACCGAGGCCGGGAAACAGCGCAGGCAGTCGTCGAGCAGATCCGGGTCCGAGCGCAGGGTCGGTGGCAACTGGAGCAGGATCGGGCCGAGCCGATCACCCAGGCCAGCGGCATGGTCGAGCAGCCGCGTCACCGGTTCGGCCGGCTCACGTAACCGCTTGATATGAGTGAGATAGCGGCTCGCCTTCACCGCGATCACGAAGTGGTCGGGTGTGCGTTCGCGCCAGGCCGCGAAGTTCTCCCGGCTCGGCAATCGATAGAACGCGTTGTTCGACTCGACGGTCGCGAACCCCTGCGCGTAATGCTCGAGCCACCGCCTGATCGGCAACCCCGCCGGGTACAGCACGCCGCGCCAGTCGCGGTACTGCCAGCCGGAAGTGCCGACATACATGGTCATTTCGGCCTCCCACTCACCCGCGCCCGGCGCACTTGCTCCTCAGATCTGCGAGCGCGGCTCGAGTTCGCTGCTGCCGAGCCGCATGGCGAACCTTTCGCGGTGGGTTCAGCCGCGGCCGAGGGCAGTCGCCAGTTCCTGCTTGTTCATCTTGGAGCGGCCGTCGATATTGCGGCGACGGGCTTCCTCGTAGAGCTGATCACGGGTCTTGCCGCTGCCCTTGGCTTGTTGACCGCCACGCCGCTGCGCGGAACCGCCGGATCGCGATGACTTGCCCGACCCCTTCGTCTCGCCGTGCTCGGCGCGCGTCTTGTTGACCGTACGCGCGGCGATCTCCTCGGCCCTTTCCTCGCTACGGCCACGGTCGCGCTCGGATTTCTTGATGTCTTCGTACTGGCGTTCGCGTTTGGCACTCCATGCTTGCTGGGGCATAGCCCTGCTCCTGTTCCCGGGTCGGTGGACGGCTCTGCTTGCCGCCTACCCGGCGATCGGCCGGGGAAACAACCGCCCGGCGAGGATGCCCGGAACCGTGATCGGTGACTGGCACACTGGCGTGGTGAGCGCCTCGGGCAGCGTGCGGGCGGCCGCCGCGGCGGTGTGGCGGTGGATCCGCAGCGCCCCGGGGACGTACCTGTGGCTGGCAGCGCTCGGCGTGACCACCGCGATCCAGCTGCGGCTCTCACCCGAGGAAGCCAGAATCTGGCTCGGGCATCGCTCCACCAACCTCGATCGTCTCGGTGACGACCCGATCCGCGTGCTGATCGGCAGCGCGTTCTGGACCGACGGCGGCGGGTGGCTGGTCTACGCCGTGCTGTTCAGCCTCGTGCACGCGAACGCCGAACGATGGCTCGGCTCCCTGCGGTGGTTGGTCGTGGTAGTCCTCGCGCATGTCGGCGCCACCTATCTCAGCCAAGGCGTGTTGCTCTGGGCGATTCGGCACGACAGAGCCCCGGAGCGGGCGGCGTTCGCGCTCGACGTGGGCGTCAGTTACGGGCTGGCCGGAGTCGCGGCCGTGCTGGCCTACCGGGTGCTGCTTCCGTGGCGCGCGCTGTATGTCCTCGGCGTCCTGGCGGTCTGTGTGCCACCGGTCTTCCTGGACCGCACGTTCACCGATGTGGGCCACGCGGGGGCGGCGTTGATCGGCTTCGCGTGTTACCCGCTGACCCGAGGGCGGGACCGTGGCTGGAACCCGACCACGCGATGGCGCGCATTCCTGACAAGTCGTCGAGTCCGCCGAGGGCTCGGTGGATGACGCGGCGACGTCGTCGGCGCCGCCGTTAGGGTGGGCCAGGTGATCTTGCTGGCGATCGGTGTCGTTCTGCTCGGTGTGTTCGTGCTGTGCTTCCGTCAGGAGCGGCGCCGATTCGGCAACGCGGTGTTGCTGCTGCTCGGAATTCTGTGTGTGGGCGCCGCGCTGATCGGCTCGGGCGCCGAGGGGGCCGGCCCCGAAATTCTGGTCTTCTTCGCGCTCGCGTTGTCGCCGCTGCTGGTGCTGGTGCTGGCGGGGCTGCTGATGCTCAACGGTGTGGTGATGTTGCGCCGCGAGGGCGTGCGCCCGGCGAACCTGCTCTCCTTCGGGCTCGGTGTGGCATTGCTGATCCCGTACGTGCTGCTGGTGATGGCGGTGATCGCCGAGTGGATGGTGTTCGGGGTGTTGCTGCTCGCGGTCGTGCTCGTCGCCGCCTACCTCGGCTTCGTGCTGGTCGCGTTCCTGCTCTATTCGGTCGTCTACAGCTGGGTGACCCGCACCGACGACGCCGTCGCGATCGTGGTGCACGGCTCCGGCCTGCTCGGTGACCGGGTCCCGCCGCTGCTGGCGAGCAGGCTCGACCGCGCGCTGGGCATCTGGCACACCGATCGCGCGCACGGGCCGTCGCAGCTGCTGGTCACCAGCGGTGGCAAGGGGTCCGACGAGAAGGTCTCCGAAAGCACCGCGATGGCCGCCTACCTGGTCGAACACGGCGTCCCCGACGAAGAGATCCTGCGGGAGGACCGCTCGACGACCACCCGAGAGAACCTGCTGTTCAGCCGGGAACTGCTCGCCCGACGCGGGATCGGGAGCCGCATCCTGCTGGTCACCAGCAATTTTCATGTGCTGCGGACCGCGCTGCTCGCCCGGTCGGTCGGGCTCGACGCCCAGGCCGTCGGCGCGCCGACCGCGCGCTACTACCTGCCCAGCGCCATCCTGCGCGAATACGTCGGGATTCTGGCCGAGTACAAGGCGGTCAATGCCGTGATCTGCGCGTTGCTGGTGGCGGCGCCGGTCGCGCTGGCGATCTTCGGTGCAGCGAAGTGACAGATTTAGGTGTTACGTAAAGTTATGGTTAGTTGTATCATCGGTTCTACCGAGCAGGACGCAACGTTGCGGCCTGGTGCACGGAGGATCGTGCTCGGTTGATCGAGGAGTACCGATGAAGTTATTTCCTTGGGGAAGAGAAAGTTCGGACGTAGATCCGGGCGTGGTGGCATTGCAGGCGCGCAATGTCGACTTCGACTGGTCGGGCGTAGAGCTGCAGTGGATGTCCGATGAGCCGTTCGCCAGTCATCTGATCAGTGCGCTGAACATGCTGCTGCCAGAGGGCGAGCGCATGTTCATCGAGACCTATCGCGAGGCATTGCCCTACGTCAAGGACGAGAAGCTGCGCGAGGACATGCTCGGCTTCATCGGCCAGGAGTCCATGCACGCGCAGACCCACGGCAAGGTGCTCGACGACGTCTTCACCGCGCACGGCGTCGACGCGAGCCCCTACCTGCGGCAGATGGAATACCTGTTCCGCATCTCGCTCGGCGCGCGCGGCGGCGACGATCGCGCAGGCCGGCAGATGCTGGTGGAACGGCTCGCCTTCATCGCCTGCCTCGAACACTTCTTCGCCTGGCTCGGCGACTGGATTCTCAATGCCGACCTGGAGAAGTTCGGCGCCGACCCGCGGATGGTCGATCTGTTCCGCTGGCACGGCGCCGAGGAGGTCGAGCATCGCAATGTCGCCCATGACGTGGCGGAATACTTCGGTGTCGGGTACGTGCGCCGCTGCGCGGCGATGACGCTGGTGTTCCCGATCTTCCTGGTCGTGCTGGTGCGTGGGGCGCGGTTCCTCGTGCGGCAGGATCCGCAGCTGCCCGATCACGGCTACCTGCGGGTGCTCGCCGGGGTGTTCGCTGCGATGTGGCGTGGTGCGCTGCCCGGCGTTCCGTCGTTGCTGGCGAGTGCGCTGTCGACCTTCCAGCCCGGGTACAACCCACAATCCGTCGGCTCCACGGCGCAGGCCATCGCCTACCTGGCCGCTTCGCCGGGTGCCCGCGCGGCCGCGTCGTGACCACTCGCGACTTCCCGGCCGACCTCTACGGAAAGCGGCGGCACGACCCGGCGATCAGGATTCTCGACGCCGTCGCGACCGCGCGGCTGCGCTGGACCGCGCTGGTCAACCGCAATGATCTGCGACCGCGCGTCGACGACCGCCGCCTGCCCGTGGTGGTGACCGAACGCCGGATCGAAGCGCACGACCAGGACGTGGTGAGCCTGCGCCTCGAGTCGCCCGACGGCCGGGTCCTGCCGCGCTGGTGGGCCGGCGCGCACCTCGACCTCGAATTGCCGTCGGGCCGGTTGCGGCAGTACTCGCTGTGCGGCGACCCCGCCGACGAGCGCGCCTACCGGGTCGCGGTGCGTCGCATTCCCGGCGGTGGCGGCGGCTCGATCGAGGTGCACGACGCACTACCGGTCGGCAGCCGATTGGTGGTTCGCGGGCCACGCAATGCCTTCCCGTTCGCGGTGCCGGGGCACGGATCACCTTCGCAGCGACTGCATTTCGTCGCCGGTGGCATCGGCATCACGCCGATCCTGCCGATGGCCAGGCTCGCGCACCGACTCGGTGTGCCGTGGACGCTGGTCTACAGCGGGCGCAGCCGCGACACCATCCCGTTCCTGGCCGAGATCGAGAGTTTCGGTGCGAATGTCGTCGTGCGCACCGATGACGAACACGGTCTGCCCGCCGCGGCGGATCTGCTGGGCGGCGTCGGCCCTGGCACCGCCGTCTACGCGTGCGGCCCCACTCCGATGACCACGGCGATCGTCGCCGCGGTGCGCGAGATGCCCGAAGTGGAACTGCATTTCGAGCGGTTCTCCCCACCGCCGGTCGTCGACGGCACACCGTTCGAGATCGAATTCGCCTCCAGCGGTGCGGTAGTCACCGTCGACGCCGACCGCACCGTGCTCGACACCATTCTCGATTCGCGCCCCGACCAGCCCTATTCGTGCAGGCAGGGCTTCTGCGGCACCTGTGTGGTGCGGGTCAGGTCGGGCGAACCAGACCATCGCGAGACCGTGCTCTCCGATGCCGACCATGCCGAAGGTGCCATGCTCGCGTGTGTATCGCGTTCCCGCGGTGAGCGATTGGTGCTCGACCTGTGAATTTCCTCGGGGACAACTCAGTGGACAGGGAGTCCGACAGATCATGACGAACGACAGCCCGCAGCCCGTGAACCAGCGCACCGTTCGCAACGGCGATTTCGACATCGCCGTGTTCGAATACGGCGACCCGGCCGCCGACACCATCGTGCTCGTGCACGGCTGGCCCGACACTCATCACCTGTGGGACCGGGTGGTTCCGCTGCTCACCGAGCGCTTCCACGTGGTCGCCTACGACACCCGTGGGCACGGTGAATCCACCCGCACCCAGCGCACCGACGACTTCCGCCTCGACGAACTCGCCCGCGACTTCTACGCCGTGATCGACGTGGTGAGCCCGGACCGCCCCGTGCACGTACTCGCCCACGACTGGGGCTCGGTGCAGGTGTGGGAAGCGGTGTGCGAGCCGCAGGCCACCGAGCGTGTCGCCTCCTTCACCTCGGTTTCCGGCCCCAACCTCGACCACCTGTCCAGCTGGGTGCGCGACCGGCTCTCCCGCCCGACCCTGCGCAATGTGTGGCAGCCGATGACCCAGCTCGCCTCCTCGGCCTACACCTTCTTCTTCATGACCCCCGGGCTGCCGCGTGCCACGTTCAACGCCATCGGCACCGAAAAGGTCTGGCAGCGCGCGGTTTCCATCATGAACGACACCCCGGCCGCCAATGTGAAGCTCGGCCCGACGTTCCGCCGCGACATGGTCGACGGGCTGCTCATCTATCGCGCCAACATCGTGGCGCGCATGCTCTCGCCGCGTGAGCGTCGCACCGAGGTGCCGGTGCAGTTGATCGTCGCGGGCCGCGATGTCGCCGTGCGGCCCGCCGGGTACGACGATTCGGCCAAGTGGACCGACCGGCTGTGGCGTCGCGACGTCCCCGCCGGGCACTGGATGCCGTTCTCCCACCCGGAACTCCTCGCCACCGCGACCACCGAGCTGATCGACGCGCTCGACGGGGCCGCGGTATCGCGTGGGCTCGCCAGGGCCGAAGTAGGTACCGCGCAGCGGGAATTCGAGAACAAGCTGGTGGTCGTCACCGGTGCGGGCAGTGGCATCGGCCGGGAGACCGCGCTGGCATTCGCGCGGCTCGGTGCCGAAGTGGTGGTCTCCGATGTCAACGAGCTCGCCGCCAAGGCCACCGCGGAGCTCGTGGCCTCGGAAGGTGGTGTGGCGCACTCCTATCCGCTGGATGTGTCGAACGAGGACGCGGTGCGCGCGCATGCCGACACGGTGATCGCCGCGCACGGCGTGCCCGATGTACTGGTCAACAATGCCGGTGTCGGTCAGGCAGGCGGGTTCCTCGACACGCCGTCGGAGGAGTTCGACCGCGTCCTGCGGATCAACCTCGGCGGTGTCGTCAACGGCTGCCGGGCATTTGGTGCGGCGATGGCCGATCGTGGGCTCGGCGGGCACATCGTGAACCTGTCCAGCATGGCCGCCTACAGTCCGCAGCGCGATATGGCGGCCTATGCCACCAGCAAGTCGGCGGTGTTCATGTTCTCCGACTGCCTGCGTGCCGAACTGGCCGAGCGCGGCGTCTCGGTGTCGACCGTGTGTCCGGGCATCGTGCACACGAATATCGTTGCCACCACCCGTATCTCGGGTGTCTCCGCGCAGGAAGAGGCAGCCGCGCAGCAGAAGTTCGACAAGCTGTACGAGCGCCGCGGCTACACCCCCGACCGGGTGGCGGCGCAGATCGTGAAGGCCGTGCGGACCGGGCGTGAGATCGTGCCGGTGACGCCGGAATCGTGGGTGCAGTACCGGTTCAACCGGATCGCACCCGGCGCGGTGCGGTTCGCCGCCCGCCGGATGAAGCTGGTCTGAGTCGGCTACGCCCGGCGCAGTTGCTCCGTCACGGCGGCAACGTGCCGGGCGTCCACGCCCCACGGGTCCTCGACGCCGACCTTCCGGTCCAGGTCCCACAGCACGCACTCTTCGTCCGGTTGCGCCACCAGCGACCAGGCGACCACGGTGCGGCCCAGTTGTTCGGCCATGGTGCTGTGATTCTGTGTACTCTCCCCGACGCCCTCGGGGAAATGGTGCAGAAACCGTCCGTAAGCCTGCTCACAGAAGTTCGCGTAGAGCTGGGTGCACAGGATGAAGCCGTGCCACGCCTCGTCGACCGCGTGCGAGGGCATACCGATCACCTGGTCGTCGCGAATGGCGGCACCGCAGCACCGCAACCATTGGCGCAGACCGGTTTCCACGAGATCGCGAGGTTGCCAGGGTGAGGTCTTGAAGATCGCTTCGGGGAAACGCAGGGCGGCGACGGTGCGGTCGACGGTGGAGAGGTCGACTTGCCGTCTGCCGGGCCGGAGGAAAGAGAACGCCACAATTCACTGTAAGGCCACCGGCGATGGGGGTGGGTGGGAGCAGTAGCAGCCGCGGGGGTGGCTCGTGATCGCGTGATCTACGTCCCAGTGCACTTGACCTGAACTCGACTCGAGGTTTCATCCTTGACTTTGTTCGGTCAACGCCACGAAGGAGTCGCCATGCGTGCAGTGCAGGTCAAGGAATTCGGTGGGCCAGAAGTCATGGAGGTGCTGGAATTCCCCACACCACAACCGGATTCGGTCGAAGTGGTCGTCGACGTCGAGGTCGCCGACGTGATGTTCCTCGACACCCGGCTGCGTAGTGGGTGGGGTCAGGACTACTTCCCGCTGAGCCTGCCCTACGTCCCCGGTGGCGCGATCGGCGGTGTGGTCAGCGCGGTCGGTGCCGAGGTCGATCCGAGCTGGCTCGGCAAGCGCGTCGTCACCCAGACCGCGGCCAGCGGCATCGGCGGGGGCCTGCCCATCGGCGGCTATGCCGAGAAATCCCTTGCCAAGGCCGCCACGTTGACCGAGATCCCCGACGGATTGACCACCGAGCAGGCCGTCGGCCTCGCCCACGACGGCCGCACCGCCCTGGCGATCTTCGACAGGGCTGCGGTACAACCGAATTCGTGGGTGCTGAACACCGCTGCCGCGGGTGGCCTCGGCACGCTGCTCATCCAGCTGTCGATCGCAGCGGGCGCGCACGTTGTCGCCGCGGCGCGCGGGTCGGAAAAGCTCGCGCTCGCAACACGATTGGGTGCTACCGCGGTGGTCGACTACTCCGCCGAGGGCTGGGCGGAGCAAGTTCGCGAGATCACGGGTGGGGGAGTGGCCATCGTCTTCGACGGAGCGGGTGGCCGGCTCGGCGGTGCGGCGTTGACCGCCGCCGCCGACAACGGACTCTTCCTCGGATATGGTGCTGCCGCAGGAGAATTCGCGGACGGAGACACCGATGCCGCAGTAGCACGCGCTGTCACGGTGCTCGGCCTGTTCGACGTCGTCGGCG
The DNA here is from genome assembly GCF_042719755.1 of Nocardia sp. NPDC058519. Lineage (NCBI taxonomy): Bacteria > Bacillati > Actinomycetota > Actinomycetes > Mycobacteriales > Nocardiaceae > Nocardia > Nocardia sp. NPDC058519. The sequence continues at coordinate 52,367 of NZ_JBHXNK010000035.1, forward strand.
ACGATGTCGACTGGGTCGGCATCACTTCCCGCGCTCAGGCGGCGGTAGTCGAAGGTTCGCTGGAAGTGGTGATCGGGCAAACCTTCCCGATCGACCAGGTGCGGCAGGCTCATGCCGCTATCGAAAGCCGCTCCGCCCTCGGTCGTACCTTATTGACGGTCGGCGCGTCATTGTAACTTATTGTGCGCCGCAACGGAATACACGTTAAGTTATGTTCCGTGCAGGGACTGATTATCGTCGCAGTGATCGCTGCGGTTCTGTTGTTGGTAATAGGAGTGATCAAGTTGGCCAGCAACCCAGGGGGCAGCATCGAACGTCGCGAACGCGAGGTTCGAGCACGGGGAGGCCAGCGAGCGAACAGCTCGTAACCCCTACCCCCGGGTGTAGCACCACAACGGCGATCGGGCACCGCGTCTTCCTCGGAAGCTGCGACCCCGATCGCCGTTCCTGTACCCAGCCACCCCACATCACCCAGCCGACGCGACACGACCACCGCGCCAAGTGGTCAACCCCGCACTCGGCCGGGTACCATGCGACTCGCCCGCGGAGACCCCCGCGGCGAGGGGCGGTAGCTCAGTCGGTTAGAGCCGCGGACTCATAATCCGCTGGTCGTGGGTTCGAGCCCCACCCGCCCCACTTACCCCCTCTGAACTGCCGTTTGTCTGTATTTGCCGGGCGTGGTTCAACAGCTTTTCGGTGTAGGTGGACAGTCGGTCGGCGGCCTCGGGGGCGAAGGGCTCGCCGTGGATATCTACCGGGTTGTCCTGCATGAACGCGGTCAGTGGGGCGGTTGTCGAGGTGGTGGAGAATTCGGTGTAGGGCTGCTGCGACGGGCTGGCCCCGTTCTCGCATGCGGGCGACCAATGCCGCACTGGCGGCGTCGTATTCACCCGTGAAGGCGGTTGATGTCAGGCCCGGGTGCAGGAGAATGTATCGAATTCTGCTGTCGGGGTAGTTTCGGGTGAAAGCGACTGCCAGTAGGTCGCTCAGTTTGCCGCACTGGCCCATGACCTCGTCGGGATCGTAGGAATCTTCGAATTGCAGGTCGTTCCAGCGGATTCGGGACAGGTCACCGCCAGGGCCGGACAGATCGAGGATCGCTGGCGGTGCGGTTATTGCTGTGGGCGAACGGTCAGTATTTGCTGGGCTACTCCCACCGGGCCATGGGTGTCGTGCAGGACCGTGCTGGTCAATCCTTGCCCCGCCTGGCCGAACGTCACGGTGGTATCGAGGCCGGTCCAGGTGCCTTCGGGTTGCCGGTAGAGGTGGATGGTCAGGTCCAGGTTGGGGAACATCCACTTGGTGGGTTCCTGCCTTACCGCGATCCCGTTGGCGGTATCGACCAGCGCGATGAACGTCGCGAGCGGATCGGCCGATTCCGCGGCGACCAAGCCCACCGATGAGTGCACCCACGCGGTGGTCCGTCCGGGCTGGGGCACGCCGACGGGGCGGGTATCCACCGAGGCGATGTACCCGCCGGGCCATATCGAGGTCAGCGGCCACGACGGCAGCGACTCGGGTGCCGGGAGTCGGTCAGGCTCCCCGCCCGCGACACTGTCACTGTCCTGGCTGCTCAGCATCCAGGCACGCGCGGAGACGACGTCGCGACCGGCGATGGCGACTGTCGCCTCGACCAGTTCGATGGTGCGCCCGGGGCGGATCGTGCGGACAGTGATCTCGAATTCATCGAACGCGATCCTGCCCAGGATGTCGAAGCTGATACGGCTCATCACCAGCGGGGGACGTTGTTCGTGTGTTCGCGTGCGCTGGATCTCGTGGACGATCAGGCCGCCAAGAGGGCTGAAGTGCTGCTCGGCGGTGTCCCAGGCGCCGCTGGCGTGAACTGTCGGCACGAAGCGGTGGGCGCCGACTCGCTGAAAGTAGGCGGACGCGGGAACAGTCATATCCTTCACGGTTCCCAACCTATCGGTCGAGTTTTGATCGATCAAGTCGAATTGCCGTCCAAGCGGTTGGTGGAAGGCGAGCTCTTCCGTGGTCGAAGGCTGCAGTGGGTCGACCAATCGACCTCTCGGTCTATCTGCGCGAAACGCGGTAGGCCCTTCGACGTCACCTCGATAGGATCGGGTGATGACTTCGAGCACGGACGAGAGCGTCGCGCCTGCCGGGCGCGCGGAGCGGCGGCGCGATCGACGCAAAGCGGAGATGATCGTCGCCGCGTTGCAGATCCTGTCCGGCGTCGGTTACCAGGGGATGCGGTTCGAGGACGTCGCCGAGCGCTCCGATATCGCGAAAGCCACTCTCTACCACTATTTTCCGAGCAAGGACGCGCTGGTCTCGGCCGCATTGGAGAAACTGACCGCCGACGTGCTCACGCACCTGGGCGAGGCCCTCGACAGTGCCTCGGCACTGTCCGCGACCGAGCAGCTACGCGCGCTCATCGCCGAGCAGTTGCGTGTCCTGACGGTGCTGTATCCCGAAGTGGGCAAGCTGTTCTCGTTCCCCGCACCGTGGCCCGAGCAGCACAGCGAATCCATCAAGACCATGCGTCGGCGCCACGATCGGATCTTCCGGGAGGTCATCGACGGCGGTATTACGTCGGGCGAGTTCGATTGCCCGGATCCGTCGGTCGCGCTGCACTGCCTGCACGGCATCTTGAACCACGCCTCGATCTGGCTACGCCCGGACGCCGACCCCGAGGGTCGAACCCGCGACGCCGTCGTCGAGGAATCACTGCGGCTGTTCACTCGGCCACAGGCAATCGCGACCTGACCAGAGTGTCGTGGTTTTCGCGGTTGGCGAGCACCTCGGTCATGTGCGTCTGGGCCCAGGTCCTGAGGCCGCGCGTCATGTGGTGGAGCGAGAGACCGAGATCGGTCAACTCGTAGGTGACGGTGACCGGGACGGTCGGCGTCACGGTGCGAGTGAGTAAGCCGTCACGTTCCAGCGATCGCAGTGTTTGGGTCAGCATCTTTTGGCTGACCCCGACCAGGAGACGAGAAATCTCGGAGTAGCGCATCGCCTCGGGCGAGCCTGCTGTACCGGGAACGGGCGAGCCGTCGCCGCCGAGCGCGCAGAGGATCAGGACGACCCACTTGTCGGAAATTCGGTCGAGTAGTTGGCGGCTGGGGCATACCGCCAGGAACGCGTTGTACTCCACCTTTGCCTGCGCCTTCTTCTGAGCCGCCGTCGTAGTCACGGATCGTGCCTTCCTTCTGGTGGGTTACGCACTCTAGAGTGCCTACTTCCTCACGGGAAGTCACTCTCCGATACTGGTCCACGGGGGGTGGAAAGCGCCACCCTCCAGCGACCTACGAAGGGCACCACGTTGAGCACAACTTCGACTCTTCTTCCCGGAGGAACCTGGACCCTCGGCGACCTGACGGTCACCCGGTTCGGCTACGGTGCCATGCAGCTCGCTGGCCCGTGGGTCATGGGCCCGCCGGCCGATCACGACGGCGCGCTGGCCGTGCTGCGTACGGCGGTCGAGCTGGGGATCACCCACATCGACACCAGCGACGCCTACGGGCCGCGGATAACCAACGAGCTGATCCGAGAGGCGCTTCACCCCTATCCCGGGTCACTGCGCATAGTGACCAAGGTGGGCGCGAACCGTGACGCACAGGGTGGCTGGCCGGTAGCCCGGCGACCCGAAGACCTGCGCAAGCAGGTCCACGAGAACCTTCAGGCGCTCGGGGTCGAGGTGCTCGACCTGGTCAACATGCGGATGGGCGACGCCGAAGGGCCGCAGCCGGGTTCGCTCGCCGAGGCGTTCGAGACTCTCGTCGAGCTCCAGCAGGACGGTCTGATCCGCCACCTCGGGGTCAGCAACATCACCACCGAGCAGGTCGCCGAAGCGCAGAGCATCGCCCCGATCGTGTGTGTGCAGAACATGTACAACCTCGCCCACCGCCACGACGATGAGCTCATCGACCGGCTCGCAACCGAGGGCATCGCGTACGTGCCGTTCTTCCCGCTCGGCGGGTTCAGTCCGCTGCAGTCCTCGGCGCTCTCGGCAGTCGCCCGCCGCCTGGGGGCGACGTCGATGTCGGTCGCGCTTGCCTGGCTGCTGCGGCGTTCGCCGAACATTCTGCTCATCCCCGGCACATCGAAGGTGCCTCACCTGCGTGCGAACGTCGCAGGCGCCGGCCTGTCTCTCACAAATGAGGACTTGGCAGAGCTGGACGACATCACCCGCCCGGCCGACCCCCAGCTGTGACAGTGGACCGCAAGTCGCGAAGAGCGCGGACGGTCCAGGGCTCGTTTCGTTGCGTCTACTTCGCGCTCAGCCCCGCGATGAGCAGGGCGACCATGCGGCGCGCGTTGTAGCGGGGAGTGTTGCCGCCGACGCAGAGGTTGCCGACGGCGCGGAGGAGTTCGTAGGGGTCGGTGCCGGGGTGGATTTCGCCTGCGGTGGTGGCGGCGGTGAGCAGGGCGGCGCAGGTGGGGACCAGGCGGTCGAGGAAGTAGGTGTGCAGGGTTTCGAAGGTGGTGGCGTCGGACTGAAGTGCTTCTGCCAGGCCGTGTTTGGTGGTGAGGAAGTCGGCGAAGAGGGTTATCCATTCGCCGAGTGCGGCGTGGGGGGAGCTGTGGGTGGACAGGAGGGCGGGGCCCGCTTCGGCGCACGCTTCGACCTGGTGGCGGTAGACGGCGACGATGAGGTCGGCTCGGGTGGGGAAGTGGCGGTAGATGGTGCCTACACCGACGCCTGCCTGGGTGGCGATCTCGCGGACGGGGACATCGACGCCCGAGGCGATGAAGGCGGCCGCGGCCGCGTCGAGTAGCGCTTGCTGATTGCGCCGGGCGTCGGCGCGTTTGCGCGGTGCCTCGGCCGGGTTGTCGACCACGGTCGCGAAACCTCCCTCTTGGCAAACGGAACAGTGTTCCGTATGTTGATTAGCGGAACATCGTTCCGCTTGGTTGAGGATGCCAGAATCGGCGAGCCGAACCAAGCTCATCTGGGAGGAACCGCCATGCAGTACCGCACTCTGGGTCGTACCGGCGTTCAGGTCAGCACGCTCGTGCTCGGCGCGATGAACTTCGGCAAGCTGGGAAAGTCCACGCAGGACGAGGTCACCGCCATGATCGACGTCGCCATCGACGGCGGCATCAACCTCATCGATACCGCCGACATGTACGGCCAGGGCGAATCCGAGGAACTGGTCGGTAAGGCCATCGCGGGCCGCCGCGACGACATCGTGCTGGCCACGAAGGCGAGCATGCCGATGGGCGAGGAGCGCAACCATCGCGGCGGTTCGCGCCGCTGGCTGACCACCGCGCTCGACAACAGCCTGCGCCGACTCGGCGTCGACCACGTCGACCTCTACCAGATCCACCGCTGGGACCCCGAAACCAGCGACGAGGAAACCCTCTCGGCACTGACCGATCTGCAGCGCGCGGGCAAGATCGGCTACTTCGGATCCTCGACGTTCCCCGCCTACCGCATCGTGCAGGCGCAGTGGGCCGCCAAAGAACACCACCTGAGCCGCTACGTCGCCGAACAGCCCAACTACTCGATCCTGCAGCGCGGCATCGAAACCCACGTACTCCCGGTCACCGAGGAATACGGCCTCGGCGTACTCGCATGGAGCCCACTCGCCTCGGGCTGGCTCTCGGGCGCGATCCGCGCCGACCGCGAAATAACCACCAGCCGTTCAACATTCATGCCCGACCGCTACGACACCACCATCCCGGCCAACCACGCCAAGATGACCGCCGTCGAACAACTCGCCAAGGTGGCCGACCAGGCGGGCCTGACCCTGATCCAACTAGCCCTGGGTTTCGTCACCGCCCACCCCGCCGTCACCAGCGCCATCATCGGCCCCCGCACCATGAACCACCTGCAATCCCAACTCGCCGCCGCCGACACCGTCCTGCCACCCGACGTCCTCGACGCCATCGATACGATCGTCGCCCCCGGCACCGACCTCGCCCCCCACGAAAAGCACGACACCCCACCATCTCTGCTCAACGCATCCCTGCGCCGTCGATGAGCTGACGTCAGAAGTTCACGAGTCTTCTCGGCCGGGTGATTCGCTCTACCTCAGTCCGTCGGCCGTGCCGCGGACGTGAGCAGATCACTCCATCGGTTCATCAGCAGTTCGGTGTACTGGTCCGCGGCGATGTCGTAGGCGCCGAGGGCGTAGCCGTCGTTGGCCTCGACGAGTGCTGTTTCGCCGTTGGCCAGTACGCCGAAATCGATGCCGTAGGCGGTGGGCGCTGTGTCAGAACGGCAGTAGGTAGTCACCGCTGACTCGACTGTTTCCATGTTCAGCGGCACGGAGTTGTCACCGTCGCAGTGGTCGACGGCGACGATCCGCTGGTCGATGACGTAGACGCGGTATTCGGAAATCCAGGTGACGACCTCCGAGCACCAGACGCGCTGGCGTCGACTGGCATTTCCCCAAGTGGCGAAATCGCGTTCCGAGTAGCAGACGGCTCCGGTGAAGCTCTTTCGCCGGTCTGCGGGCTTGACGAAAACTGGTGTGGCGGAGCCACTATCCATCGCACACTCGATCTCGCCCAGTGTCGAGGCCCAAACGTTCCGTCGGAGGAAGCCGCGAAGCGCTTCGGGATAGTCGTCGGGTTGCGGTATCGGAATACGTAATTGGCGCATCGCGCCGTGCATCGCATCCATGTCCCCGGCGATGAAAACGTCTGGTCCCAGAGCCAACTGCCTGCGTTGAATACGTTTCAGGCTGTAGTGACGGACGGGGATGTCGAGTCTTCCGAAGCCCTCGGTGAGTAGCTTCTCTTCGTACCGCATCGGGCCTGATCCGGCGTACTGTAGGTAGGCCACGGCGTAACTCATGCCTTGATCATGCGCGTCGGCATCGTTACGGCCTCATCGAACGGCAGGGAAGCGGCCAGTGCGCCAATCGGAGAGCCGAAGGCGGATCGCGTTGATCATCGGAAGGTCGTCGGTTTCTTCCGGCATGAACCATTCGACCTCGTGTGACTCGTCCGATGATCGAAGGTCGCCGCCGGTCGGCTTGCCCAGTAGGCAGATCGAAAACTCCTGCCGTACTTCGCCATCGTCGTAGGCAAATACATGGCCCGGGTTGGTGTACGTGCCGACGATGCCGGTGATTTCGATGTCTATCCCGGTCTCTTCGAAGGTCTCGCGCACACCGCACTCAGCGAGCGATTCGCCGAGTTCCATCTTTCCGCCGGGCAATGCCCACATGCCGTTGTCGACGCGGCGCTGCAGTAGCACTCGGCCACGGTCGTCTACGACCACCACTGATGCAGCCGGCACCAGCGAGTTCGGCGTGGGTGCGTTGGGGTCGTTCTGGTAGTCGATTCTGCCCATGAATCAACCCTCCCAGATGTTCCGGCCGCGGGACCACAGTTCTTCGACGTGCTCGATGAACCGATCGAACATGCCGTCCGGCTGTTCGCGTCGTAGGTGCAGCATCGGGGAATCGTGTCCGACACGACGCGCGAGGATGGGGGTTACCAGCATGTCGTTGTCGAACCTGAACACCGAGATGCTCACGTGTCCGGTCTCGAAACGCGCTTCCATGTTGTCGGTTCCGCGGATTCGCTCCAGCTCACCCACTGTCACGGCGATCCGCGACGACAGAGTGAGTGGCACCGACTCTTCTACTTCCCGGTCACGGGTTACGCGATGTTCCGGGTCGCCGATCAGGAAGCGGACGCGACAGCCTGCAGAAGCCTTGCGCTGCAACAACCGGCCGAAGTTGGCGTGTTCGAGCCAGAGGAAGTAGTTCGTGTACCCGGCGAATGTGAGCTCCGTCCGTGCATTGCTTATGAGCGAGCGCCAGAGTGATGCGGGCGCCGCGGACCGATACGGGTACACCTGAACGATCTCTCGATCCGACCCGGATTTGACCTGTAATCGGACCGACGAAGGCCACAGGTCGCTCTCGCTGGACCCGAGCAGTTCGCACACGCGCCAACGATGCTTGGCGTGGGGAACGCGCGCCGCGTTCGCCACCCACCGGGCAACCGTCTTCGCATCGACATCGCACGCATCGGCCAACTGTTGCTCGGTAAGCTTCGCCGCCGTCATTGCTTGGCGCAGACCATGGTTCATGCTCTCCACCTCGCGTGTGGGACGAATGGATGGATACAGCCTAATCGTCCCACACGTCCCGACGATGCGGTGTGAACGGCCCTACCGGTGATCGATCCTTAGTTCGGAGCGGGGGAGCGCCTTCGCACCGCACACGGGCCGCCCGGTCGGCAAGCCGATTGGGTGGAGCCCGTCCATACATCGGGAGGGAATCGTGTCGAACCCCAGCAGTGGATGGGTCTGCGAGGTACAGATGGTGGCATTGGGGCGTGGAGCGTGAGCAAGGCGGTACGTAAACAGCTCGAGGCATTGAACGAACGGGCCGCGAAGCGATCCATGGGAATCCGTCGATCGGACGAGCCGCCTTATGGCTGGCAGCTCGCGAATCCGTTCCGGGTGGTCTGCATCGGGTCGCTCGACAACATCGCGGACTGGCTCACGGCGGCGGAGGGAACCGATCGGTGATGCTCGTCGGTTGGCTCTTGGCTTTCGCGGTGCCGCTCTCGGTTTTGGTAGCTGCGATTGTCTGGCCTGGCGACTAGGTGAACCGATCGGCCCCTGGTCGGCGTCCACGGGAATGCTGCGGTGAGATTACCTGCGTGGCGTGAGGATCACGATCGGGATTCTGCGGTTGCCTGCGTTGCGTTGGTAGAAGTCGTAGCTCGGGAAGAGCTCGATGAACTTCGGCCACAGTAGGTTTCGTTCCGCATCGGTTGCTACGCGGGCTCGGACGGGGTGTGGGTGGGCGCCGATGTGGATCGTGGTGTCCGGGTTGGCTTTCAGGTTGTGGAACCAGGCTGGGTGGGTTGGCTGACCGGCTTTGGACGCGGCTAAGGCGATGACATCGCCGTCGGCGTGGTACATCAAGGGTGATGTTCGGTGGGTGCCGGTCTTGGCGCCGACGTGGTCGAGGAGCAGGATTCGGGCATCGGGCCAGCCGGGCATGCGCCCACCCAGTCGGCCGCCGGTCCGGCGGTACAGGGCCACATGAAGTTTCGTCGATCGGCGGCCCAGGTAGATCCCGCGCTTGTTCACGAATTGGGAGCCCGATTCAACCAGTCGTGCCACCAACGACCTCTTGGTGTTATGTCCCTCGTTCGGATCACTCACTGCCCCTCCAATGTTCGATCTACTACGACCGATAGTAGACAACATCTCGGTCGATGGAGGGTGAATCGCCGAGCGAGCAATTCGCGGTCAAGGGTAGAGGCGGTGGTTGTAGGCGGTCTGGCTTGTCGCCTACGGCATCGCACTCCTGCGCACATCCCAGGACCGATGACTTATGTCATGTGCGACCCATGCGAATCCCATCGGCGATCGGTGACTGCGCTTACTACTGGTGACGCCGGAAGTCGACCACCGTAGAAGGCATGAGAAACACAGACGTCATCACCGCACGCGGGCTGCGCCGAACGTACGGCCGCGGCGACGACGCATTCGAAGCCGTCAAAGGCGTCGACCTCGAGGTGCACGAGGGGGAGGTGTTCGCGCTGCTCGGGACGAACGGCGCGGGCAAGACTTCGACGCTCGACATGCTGGAAGGGCTCATCGCCCCCTCGGCGGGCGAGGTCGAGGTCTTCGGACTCGACCCGCTCCGGCACCGCGACCAGGTCCGCCCGAGGGTCGGCATCATGTTGCAGTCCGGTGGGTTGCCCGCCGAGCTGACCGTCGCCGAGACGCTGGAGATGTGGCGCGGGACGTGCACCGATCCGACCACCGCCGACGCAGTGCTGGCACAGGTCGGCCTGACCGATCGCGCGGGCGTGCGGGTCGGCGCGCTGTCGGGTGGTGAGCAGCGCCGCGTCGATCTGGCGTGCGCCCTGCTCGGACAACCGCGCTTGCTGTTCCTGGATGAGCCGACCACCGGCCTCGACCCGGAAAGCCGGCGTGGGACCTGGCAATTGCTCGCCGACCTCAAGGCGTCGGGGGTGACGATGGTTCTCACCACACATTATCTGGACGAGGCCGAAGCACTCGCCGATCAGATCGCGATCATGCACAAGGGCGCGATCGCCCGCAGGGGCACGCTGCGCGACATCGTCGAGGACCACCCGGCGCGCATCGCCTTCGACCACCCCGGCCTGCCGGTGCCGCAGTTCCGCGGCGCCCGCGTCGACGCGCAAGCGCGAGTCACCATCAGCACCAGCGATTTACAGGGCCACTTGTTCGAGCTGCTCGGCTGGGCACGCGAAGCGGGCGTGCGGTTGACCGGGCTCGAGGCGCGTGCCGCGTCGCTGGAATCGGTCTTTCTCGATATCGCCGAGGCAACCACTCCCACCTTGATCGGAGCACGATGACCACCACCCTGCCCGCCAACGGATTTCGCCGTCGACCACTCACCGCGCTCGCCAGGGCCGAGTGGCTGCAGTTCCGGCGCAACAAGACTCTCGTCTACATGGCCACGGTCTTCCCGATCGGAATCCCGTTGGCCACCTTCCTCATTGCCCGCAAGGACGCCGAGCCGACAACGGCGATGGCGGCGGTGGCCTTCGAATTGCTCGCGCTGATGGCCCTGCTGTTCGTCCAGTACTACTCGGTGCTCTCGATGGTGACCACGCGCCGCAGCGAAGGTGTGCTGAAACGGCTGCGCACAGGCGAGGCCGCCGACTGGCAGATCCAGCTCGCCCCGGCCATACCCGGCGCCATCATGACGTTCGCGTGCACCGCTGTTGTCACCGCGGTGGTCTACGGCACCGGCACACCCGCCCCCGTCAACCCCTTAGCGATCGCCGTAGCCCTGGTCGGCGGGACGGTGCTGTTCTCGCTGCTCGCCCTGGCGACCAGCGCGTACACCAAGAACGCCGAGGCCGCGCAGATCACCTCGCTGCCGGTGATGATCATCGCGATGCTGGGCATGGCCTCCATCCGTAATGTGCTGCCCGACCGGCTGGCGCAGGTGGCCGACTGGACTCCGTTCGCCGCCGTCTCCGATCTCATCTCACTCGGCACAGCGGGCAAGCTGTCGGCGGCCGCCGAATCCGACGCCGCGCTCAGCTTCGCGGACACCGTCATCGAATCCGGCCGTCCGTTTGCGACACTGGCGCTATGGACCGTTCTCGCGCTCGTGCTGACCCGCAAGAGCTTCCGCTGGGACGACCGCGGGTGATGCGCGCGACCGCCTGGTGGCATGAGCTGTCGGGGTCGGCCAAGTACCGGCTCTACTCGCGGCTCACGTTCCAGGCGGCCATCGCCGGTCTGGCCGTCGCGTTGGCGATCTCCGCGGGCTCGGTGGTGGCGGTGCTCATGATCGCAGTGGGCGGCATCGCGGCGATGGCCGCCGTGGAGGCGCAACCCGCTTTCGCGACCGTCCCCGGTGTTGTGGCACGACCGCGGATGCTGCCCCTTGCCACCGCGGTCCTGGCCGCGCTCTGGGCGGTCAGCGGAGTCGTTGCCCACCTCGCGACCGACGAGTCGATTGTCGTCGGCGCACGCGTTGTCGGTGTGTCCGCGGCGTTGCTGACGATCTTCTCCGTCGTCGCGTTCGCCCGGCACAAGTGGTGGATTCTGATCGGCCTCAGCGTGATCACCCCGCCGGTGCTGGGAGCGCCGCTGGTGGCCGGATTGGAGGGGACCGCGTCGCTGCTGCTCGCAGGGGCATTCGCGATCGTGTTGACGCTGCTCACCGTGTGGGCGCTGGGAATCATCGACGAGTTGGAGCGGACCAAAGGGGTCGAGGCGCAGCTGCAGGTCGCCGAGGAACGGCTACGTTTCTCTCGGGACCTGCACGATGTCGTCGGCCGTGGGTTCTCCGCCATCGCTGTGAAAAGCGAACTGGCGGTGGCACTGTCACGAGCGGGCGACGTCGACCGGGCGACCGCGGAGATGGAAGAGATCAGAACGCTGGCGGTCGAATCGATGGGACAGATGCGCACCCTGGTGCGCGGCTACCGCAATATCGACCTGCGCGGGGAGGTGGCCGGGGCACGGTCACTGCTGTCGGCGGCGGGATGCGAACTCGTCATCGAGGGAGACGCGGCCAAGGTGCCCACGGCATTCCACGAAGTCGCGGCCTGGGTGGTCCGTGAAGGCACCACCAATATCGTCGAACACTCGGCAGCGACCACCGCGACTCTCACACTCGGCGGGTCGGGTATGTCGCTGCGCAACGATCGTCCGCAGGGCTCGATCGGTGAACGATCCGGGCTGCGTGGGCTCGGCGAACGCCTCGCCGCGGTCGGCGCGACCCTCGACATCGCCACCTCCGGCGACGAGTTCATCCTCGAAATCCATTGGGAGAATCAGTGATTCCCGTACTCCTCGCCGACGACGAGACCCTCATCCGCGCCGCCATGGCGACGATGCTCGGCTTGGAGCCCGATCTCGAGGTCGTCGCCCACGTCGGCTCCGGTGCCGAACTGCTCGCCGCGTGGCGGCGCAGGGCCGAGGAGAGTGAGCCTGTCGCGGTCGCCGTCATCGATCTGCAGATGCCGGGTATCGACGGCATCGACACAGCGGTCGAGCTGCTCCGAATCACCCCTGGCGCAGGCACTTTGATCGTCACCAGCCATGGCAGGCCCGGCTATCTCAAGCGCGCTCTCGCCGCGGGCGTGCGGGGGTTCTTGCCCAAGACGACCTCGGCGGCGACGCTGGCCGAGGTGATCCGGTCGGTGCACAACGGTGGTCGATACGTGGATCCCGAACTCGCGGCCGAAGCCATCAGCGCGGGGGACACCGTGCTCACCGCCCGCGAGGCCGACGTGCTCGAATTCGCCGCCGACGGTGCCTCCGTGGAGGACATCGCCAAACGCGCACACCTCTCACCGGGCACCACCCGCAACTACCTGTCCTCGGCGATGACCAAGCTCGGCGTGTCCAATCGCTACGAAGCCGCACTCAAAGCGCGAGAGAAGGGCTGGATCTAGCCCCGTATTCGCCTAGGGTGTGGGGCATTACGGTGTGATGAGAGGGACGGCGATGGCTGCTGCGCTGGTCAAAGGGCAGAACGCGAGCTTGGATTCGGCGGAGGTGGTGCTGTCGGTCCGGGGCGGGGTCGCGGCCGACCTCTCGGCACTGCTGGTGACCGAGGCGGGCAAAGTTCGCTCGGACGCGGACTTCGTCTTCTTCAATCAGCCACAGGCGCCGGGTGTCCGGTTGAACGGTGGGACGCTGGAGGTCTCGCCGGGCTCGGTGCCTGCGGAGATCGCGCAGATTCGCGCGGTGATCACCGTTGCCGCAGAGGGAGATACGTTCGGGAGCGCCGCGTCTCCGGTCGCGGCGGTAGCTGATCGTGCGGGGACTGTGTTGCACGAGTACGTGATCGACGGGCTCGGTCGTGAGTCGGTGGTGATCGCGCTCGAGCTGTATCGCCGGGGCGAACAGTGGAAGGTCCGGGCTGTCGGGCAGGGATACGCGGGCGGGTTCGCCGACCTGGTCACCGATCACGGGGTGAGCGTGGACGACGAGCCTGATGTTATCGCGGTGCCCGAGGTTCGGAGCGTGCCAGGGGAGGCGGCGCTGTCTTTCGAGAAGCGGCAGAAGCTGGACATGCGCAAGCGTGAAGTCGCGAAGGTGCTCATCGACAAGAGCGCCTTCGGCGTCAGGGCGCGGGTGGTGCTGGTAATCGACAAGACCGGCAGCATGCAGAAGATGTACAACGGCGGGACCGTGCATCGGGTCGTCGAGCGGATGATCCCGGTTGCCACCCAGCTCGATGACGATGGCACCCTCGAGGCATACCTCTACGCGCTGACCTACGCGAAGCTGCCCGATATCACTGTGGCGGGCGGAGAGCAGTGGGCGCAGACCTACCTTCATCTCAAGGGCACCCACCAGGGCATCGACTACGACGGGATCGGCGGCCGCAACGACGAGCTGCCCATCATGCGCGCGGTCATCGATACCCTCACCGCTGAGCCGACGCTGGTGCTGTTCTTCACCGACGGCGGCTTCGCGAAGAAGCGTGAGATCGCCGCCCTGATGCGCGAGGCCGCCCACCTGCCCGCCTTCTGGCAGTTCATCGGCCTCGGCAGAGCCAACTTCGGCGTGCTGCGCACCCTCGACGAACTCGACGGTCGCGTTGTCGACAACGCGGGCTTCTTCGCTGTCGAGGATATCGACCAGATCGATGACGCCGAGCTCTACCGCCTTTTGCTCGGCGAATTCCCGGACTGGCTGGGTGCCGCCCGCGCCGCGGGAATCATCAGCTGACTCCCAGTCCGTCGGCCGCCCGGTCGATCACCTCGTCGAGGACACCGCGCGATCGCAGCAGGTCGGCGATCGTGCGGTCGATCCGGTCGCGTTCGGTGCGCAGCTCGTCGACCAGTTCCGGGGTGGCGCGCTCGTTCGCCCGGCCGTCCGCATCCCGCATGCACGGCAGAATCAGCGCGATCTTCTTGCTCGACAGCCCGGCCGCGTACAGCTCCTGAATGTGGATGACGCGGTCGACGGCCAGGTCGGGGTAGTCGCGGTGCCCGCCCGGCGTGCGACCGGACACCAGCAAGCCCTGCTCTTCGTAGTAGCGCAGCGACCGCTCGCTCACCCCGGTCCGCTTCGCCAGCTCTCCGATTCGCATGCGCCACCTGGCCTTTCCCGCTCCGACTTGAATCTCACATCGGTGTCAGGATTTACGGTACCTCCCATGACGAACACCGCAGCACAGCCCAGCATTTTCGACCCGGCCACCCTCGGCACCCTCGACCTGCCGAACCGTCTGGTGATGGCGCCGATGTCGCGCAACCGCGCCGACGCGGACGGCAGCCCGACCGAACTCATGGCCACCTACTACGCCCAGCGCGCCACCGCGGGGCTGATCATCGCCGAGGCCGCCAGCCCGAATCGCGTCGGCACGACCTTCGCGGGCATCCCCGGCATCTACACCGACGCGCAGATCGCCGGCTGGCGCGGCGTCACCGACGCCGTGCATGCCGCGTCGGGCCGCACCTTCCTGCAACTGCAGCACGGCGGCCGGGTCGGTCATCCCGACAACGGTGGTGCGGTGCCGCTGGCTCCTTCGCCGGTCCGCCTGTCGAGCACGGTCCATACCGCCGCGGGCTCGCGGGACGCGGTCGTGCCACGTGAGATGACCGTCGAGGACATCGATTCCACCGTGGCCGACTTCGCGACCGCCGCCCGCAAGGCGATCGAGGCCGGATTCGACGGGGTCGAAGTGCACAGCGCCAATGGGATGCTGCTGCACCAGTTCCTCTCCGACAACACCAACCAGCGCACTGACGGCTACGGCGGATCGATCGCGCATCGCATCCGGTTCACCATGGAAGTGGTCGACGCGGTTGTCGCCGAGATCGGCGCGGAGCGGGTGGGTGTGCGTATCGCGCCAGGTGTCGGCGCCAACGACATCGTCGAAAGCGACACGGCCGCACTGTATCCCGCGCTGGTGCGCGAGCTGAATGCCCGCGGCCTCGCCTACCTGCATGTCGTGTTCGCCGATCCGCGGTCGCAGGTCTTCCAGCGCATCCGTGGAGACTGGGCCGGCAAACTGATCGCCAACCCCGTGCTCGGCTGGGGTGACCCGCTGCCCGCCGACGGGGGCAAGGCGGCGGCCGACGCGCTCCTGGCGGCCGGGGCCGACCTGATCGCACTGGGCCGCTCGTTTCTGGCCAATCCGGATCTGGTGGCCCGGCTGCGCGACGACGCCCCGATCAACGCGTTCGATGACGCCTATTTCTACGGCGGCGACGCCACCGGCTACACCGACTATCCCGTACTCGAATCGGCGACGAGGTAGGCGCGGAGCCACCGGAGGCCGGAAATCGGGTTGTCACCGCAGGTAGTGGTCGTTAGCGTGTCTACCGTTTGCTGTTCGCAGACTGAAAGGATCAACACATGGAACCCATTACCGAACGCGACATCAGGTCGTCGTTCGTCAACTGTTCGAAAGGTGACGCCAAGCGGTTGAATGTGCCGCGTGACCTGGGCGAACGGCCCTGGGAGGATCTCGACTTCCTCGGCTGGACCGACCCCTCGTACGCGGGGCGCTGTTATATCTCGGTGCCGCGCGAGGACGGGCTGGTCAGTGTCGCGTTGCGGCACGAGACCGGCGGGTCGGGCAAGACGCAGATGTGCACGATCTGTCTCACCACGCACTCGGGTGGTGGTGTTTCGCTGATGACCGCGAGCAAGACGGGCGAGTCGGGGCGCAAGGGCAACACCGTCGGCAGCTACATGTGCACCGATCTGGCCTGCTCGCTGTATGCGCGCAACAAGAAGCGGCCGTCGATGGGCAGCCGGTATCGCGAGGATCTGACGCCGGAGGAGAAGGCGCAGCGCGTGGTGGAAAACCTGAACGCCTTCGTGGACCGGCTCTACACCTAGCCGACCCGACGCGCTGAACGACAGGAGGTAGATGCTGTGCGCCGACACTCGACAACACTCATGCGGCCCGAGTTCTGTTGATCTCCACAGAACTCGGGCCGACTCGTTCCTGGCCGGTCGAGGTGGCCCGGGTTGATCCCGAGCCGTCCCGAGCGGAGCAGGAACCTAGAGCATCGCGTTCATGATGGTGCCCGCGCTGGTGGCGACGACGCCGCCGATCATCGCGCCCGCGACCATCTTCGGCGACTCCATAGAGCTACCGGTCCACTTCTCCCAGGCGAACTTTCCGCCCGCGACAGTGATGGCGATGATGCCGGACAACAAGATGAACCAAGTCAGGTACCTGACCAGCTGCATGATCTTGTCCGCCAGTGGCGGTGCTTCGGGGGTCGGATTGCCGATCTGCGCCAAGGTATCGGTGACGGCGGCCAGGAGCATGGGGTCTCACTCGGTATCTCGGAGGAACGACGATGAACTCTGCACTGATCGTATCCGGTCAGGTGCGAAGGTGTCGGCGCACGTCCGGAGCGAACCGATCGGTTTTGTTGGTGTGCAGGGGGTTCGCGCCCGTATCCTGGACCACGATCGAATACGGCAGGGCTGGAACGCAGTTCGCGGCACGCGATAGGGGAGCAGGCTATGAGCATCATTCTGACGTCGATGGCCGACACCATCACCACGTACGCGCAGATCGGCAATCCGACGCCGGAAGCGCCTCCGCTGTCGGACAAGATCATGAAAATGGTTCAGTACTTGACCTGGTTCATGATCCTGTCGGGTGTGCTCGCCATCACCGTCGCCGGCGGAAAGTTCGCCTGGGAGAAGTGGAACGGTAGCGCGATGGAGTCGCCGAAGATGATCGCGGGCGCCATGATCGGCGGCGTCGTCGCCACCAGTGGCGGCACCATCATGAACGCGATCCTCGGCTAGATCCGCGCGCCCTTGGCGCGATTGCAGGCCCGGCACAGGATCTGCAGGTTCGTCGCGCTCGTCGCACCACCGCGGCTGAGCGGGATGATGTGGTCGAACTCCAGGTAGTGGCCGTCGCCGCATTCGACGCACGCGCCGCCGTCGCGCTGCCACACCTGGGCTTTCACATCCTGGGGGATGCTGCGGCTGTCGCGCTGTCCCGGTGTCAGGACCAGGCGTTTCGACACGCGCAGCGCACCTTCCAGTGCGGCCGCCACATAGTCGGGGTCGGTGACACCGAAGGTCGCGCCGCCGCGTGCCGAGGTTGCCGCGAGCACGACGGTGCCGTGCTCGGGATGCACCGACACCACCCGGTTCCACGGCAGTTCGATGCCGGTGCCGTCGCCGACGAACCGCAGCTTCTTGGAGCTGCCGATGAGCCTGCCCTCGGTGTTGCGTGGGCCGCGGGCGAGCATGCGGATGTGGACGGCGGGCAGGTCGAGGTGGACGCGCTCGTCGGGGTCCAGGTGCAGGCCGGGGGTGTTGACGGTGGGCAGTTCGCCGGCGCGCAAGCGGGAGAGGGTGCGGCCGCGATGCATTCGGCGGCGCAGATCGTCGACGATGGCGCCGGACAGTGCCAGTTCGCTCACGACATGTTCGAAGGCGTCCAGTTCGTCGGCGAACACCTCACCGTCGGCGAAGGCGAAGGCGACCATTCGCTCGACCTGGGTCAGGCCCGCCTCGCGCAGTACTGTTCGGCCGCGCTCCTCGTCGATGCGCTGGAAGCGCAGGGCGGCCCACACCTCGGTCCATTCCTCCGACATCGTGCCGGGGCCCGCCAGGACGCGCCTGGCTCGGTTGCGCCAGTGGGTGAGGAACTCCTCGATCTCGTCGGCACAGTTCTTGCACGGTCCGTGGCCGCCGAATAGCTTGCGCCGCAACGGATTGCCGCAGCGGTTGCAGCGGGTTCGGTGATCGTGGATGTGAGGGTGGACGCTGGTGGTCCACTCGTCGCCGTCCCACCAGCGGAGTTGATCGGGCGACTCCGGATCGGGGTGCCAGTCGGCGATCTCCGGGTCGAGAGGCGGCGGGGGTGGGACGTCGATGACGCGGCGGGACAGGGCCGGAGGGCGTGTCGATACCGGGCCAGTATGGGACGGTGCGGTCGGATCGGTGTCGGCGACAGACGTCGAGGTGTCGTGTCGAGACGGCGCACTCGCGAATCGAGCATGCTCGGCGGGGCGTGCGACGTCGGCGGACGCGGCCCGGACCGGTTGCGCGGGCACCCTCGACCTGTCGGCGGGCGCGGTGGCGGGGCGTCCCGTGGCGGGTTCGTCCACGGTGACCCCGAATTCACCGGCCAGGCCGGCCAGCCCACCGGACCAGCCCTGGCCGATCGCACGGAACCGCCACTGGCCGTCGCGGCGGTAGAACTCGCCGAACATCATCGCCTGCACGTCTTCGATGCCGTCGATGGTGAACTGGGCGATCGGGCCGTCGGCGGCGTGCACGGTCAAGGTGAGGTCGGGGAGCTGGTCGAAGGTGGCGTCGTCGAGGGACGCGCTGACGACGATGCGTGCCACATCGGGTTCGGTGCGCGGCAGCGAAATGCTCAGTCGCGCGGTCCCGGGGGCGGGCTCCTGGTCAAGGGTTACCGCCTGGGAGGCGTGGCGGGGCGCGTTGAAGAAGACGAAATCCCGGTCACCGCGGACCAGGCCCGACTCGGTGACCAGCAGGGCGTGCGCGTCTACGGCATGCGCCGACCGCCATGAAACGACCACGGCGAGAAGCGATGTCGGGACCGGCGCGTGCGCACCCTTGCGTAGTTCCATGGTGCTCGCATGATGTCACGAGGGTCCGACAGAGTTATTGGCGCGCTGGCGCGCGCATGTCCGCGGCCCCAAGGGGCCGCCGGTTAGACGCCGTTGCTTGCTCCTTCGTCGCCTACGCAACGG
>NZ_JBHXNK010000036.1:0-68692 GCF_042719755.1 Nocardia sp. NPDC058519
GCAACTCGCTATGACAAGCTGGCCTGCACTTACCGGGCCGGGTTCGTCATGGCCCTCACGGTCGAATGGCTGAAGCTATTGGGAGACATGACCTAAGGCAGTGTGAGCGCTCGGTACACGCCGACTACAGTTGCCGCGCCGATGATTTCGCCACGGTCGATCATCTGCACAGCCTCATCGAGCGGCACCCACCGAATTGCCTCGGCTTCATTGATGTCCGGGCGTGTGTCAGTGAGGTCGGCACCGTGAGCGAGATATACCTCCTGTGGCTGGTCAAGAGTGCCGATCGCGGGTTGGTAGGTCACCAGGTGTTGCATGGTGCGGGGACGCCACCCGGTTTCTTCCTCGACTTCGCGGGCCGCTGCCGAGGCCACGTCTTCGGCGTGGTCGACATACCCGCCAGGCAGCTCCCAAACCCACTGGTCGATGATCCACCGGTGCCGGTACATCAGCAGCACCTCGCGGGAATCATTGAGGACCAGGGTCATCGCGCACCGTGGCATCCTGGCGACGTAATGGGTGAACTCCACCCCATCCGGCAGACGGATATCGGCGGTCGACAACCGGATGTGCCGGTTCTCGTCGAGTATTCGCTCACCGAGGATTGTCCACTGGGTATCGCTCATACCGCTGAAGATAGTGGAATGCGCTGGCGGAATGGAATTGTCGAGTTCGGATGCGTCAGATCGTGTCGACTTCGATGGGCGATCCGAGATGGCGGGAGACGGGCCGGTGGCTCGGCCCGCTCGCCACGTTCATGTCCGCACGGTCAGTGTGGCTACACCCATAGCGGCCAACGCTGCCGAACTCAACTTCGTCAGTGTTTGCCCGACCCGGGGCTGCCGTAGCCATTGCACAGCGCGGGCCGCGACGACAGAGACCAAGAGCAGCCAAACGAACGCGACGACTCCATCGATCGCGCCCAGAACCATCGTCACGCTCACCGCCGAGGACCCGACGGGCGCGAACTGAGGAACGACTGCGAGGAAGAACAGGCCGACTTTCGGGTTCAGTAGACAGGAGACGACGCCATCACGAAACGCTGTTGTCGTTGTGGGCCCTGACTTCTGTTCGGCGCCAGCAACATCCGGTTCGACATCGACGGGCATGATCGTGTTGCGGTGTATGAATCCGCTGATTCCCAAGTAGATCAGGTAAATGCCGCCGATGATCTTCAGCGCCAGCAACGCGGTCGGATACGCGGTGAGCAGCGCCGCCAGTCCCACAGCGACCGCACCGGCCCACACCAACGATCCGAGACCGGACCCCGCTGCGGCGGCGACACCGAGGCGCGCACCGGAGAAGGAGTAGCGCAGCACAAGAAAAGTGTCTGGTCCTGGGGTGATGGCAAGTAGCAGACAGAGTCCGGCGAATGCCGCCAGAGTCGGGGCTGTCATGTTGGCTTCTCCTACCCGCCGATGGTGATTCCGCGTTTTTCTCCGTACTCGCGCACTCGTCCGCGGGCCTCTGCCAGGTCATCCGGGCATTGTCCGGGCATCACAGAGTCCACGTAGTCGGCCATGGTCTTTCTCTATCAATGATGTCCTTGTCGCGCCACTTCTTTTGCGCGCAACTCGTGGACGTTGGTGCTGTTGGTGGTCAGGCCGAGTTGGTGGGCGCGGTCGGGATCCAAGAGCATCGCGAAATCCATCGAACCCGGTTTCAGGTGACAGGACCTCCACATCGAGGGACGCGATGGCGGCGAGGCTGCGGGGATTGCTGCGACCTCTGGTGGCGTCCCCGGCATGATGTGGGCATGAGGATCAGCGTCACCGGGCACATGGACATCAACGCGGCGACGGCGAAGCTCGTCCGCGCCGAGCTGGACCGGTTATTTGCTGGAGTGCCAGATTTGGTGGGAGTCTCCTGCATCGCGCGTGGTGCCATGTCGCGGTTACCGCGAGGCGAAGGTGAAGCCAGATCACCTCGAACAGTTCGATCGACTGCTCGGCATGGCCGATACGGTTCGGGAGATGCCGCATGAGGTCGCAGGGCGGGCGGCGGAGATCGTGTGGCCCCAGGGCGCTGGACGACGGCACTGATCTCGGCCAGCCCCGAGGAAGGTACGGGATTTCCTCTGAATGGTCCAAACGGAGGTCCAGCCCGCGAG
Organism: Nocardia sp. NPDC058519; assembly: GCF_042719755.1. NCBI lineage: Bacteria > Bacillati > Actinomycetota > Actinomycetes > Mycobacteriales > Nocardiaceae > Nocardia > Nocardia sp. NPDC058519. Next base: position 2,111 of record NZ_JBHXNK010000036.1, read on the forward strand.
CTAGGCGGAGGTCCGGTTAGGCCGGACCGGTCAATGGCACCCCGTCCAGACCCGATCAAATAGGAGTTAGGTGAGACATATGGATTCTGATGATAGACCCAGCACGAGGCGCAAAAGGCGACAGTTCACTCCGGAACAGTTGGCCAGATTCGCGAAGCTGAGCAACGGTTCCCGGGAACTTCTGGAACGGTTCGCGGACCGCCTTGGGCCCGAAGCGCTGGCTCAGTACCGAACTTTCAGCGATGTCGGTGAGTGGGGCGAATTGGTCGACGGCCTGTGTGCCAGCCTCGTGAAGCGGCGAATCCCCGTCACCCCCGCTGAGCGCGACCGCTTGGCCGAACTAATGGCGATGTTCACGAACCGTGACGACTACGCGTATCTCCGCGACCCAGCGCGTGTCGTGACACAGCTTGTTGTTGTGACCGCCTAGCCACTAGTCCAGATATTTATTGGGTCTGATGTGCCGGCATGACCGGTTCCGACTTGCCGGTTCACGGCCGTTTCGGCGTGCGACACGATGCCGGTTCCGGTGGCGTCTGCGGATGGATTCGGGTACGGGGAACTATGCTTCGACACCTGAATGGTGCTCCTGAACCGTTGATGATTCCAGCCTTCGACAAGCGGGATTATCGCAGTTCAGGGCACCATTCTTCGTCAGTGGCACGCCATCGAATCGTAGCCGCGTGAAATCCCTGGGTTAGCCAGGCTGAATGTGTGCCCAAAAGTTGATGTAAATGGCGAACAATTTTGAATCAGTCGGTAAGTTTCTGTAACTGGTCAGGTTATGCGGGCAGTCATGCTCAGCCCTCAGCCCTCAGCCCTCAGCCCTCAGCCCTCAGCCAGTGCGAGCAGGGCTTGAAGGTGCCCGACACCGTGTTTGGCGGTGGTGGGTCGGAGGGGCGGTCGAAGGGGTCGTCGGCCGGGCGATTGTCGGCCCGCCATGACGAGGCGAACATGGCCAGCATCGACCGTGAATGCCCCCGCCGCGGTCGACGGCTGAGCGAGGCAGCCTGGTGCGGATCCTGGGAGCGCCGCGAGCGGGAAATGTGTTCTGCGGTTCACCCTTTGAGTCGCAGCACCGCCAGCACTCTGCGGTGGCGCGTATCCGAGGGTGGCAGGTCGAGTTTGGTGAAGATGTTGCCGATGTGCTTTTCGACGGCGCGCTCGGTGACGGTGAGTGAGGTCGCGATGGCGTTGTTCGTGAGGCCCTGGGCCATCAGTTCGAGCACCTCCCGCTCGCGGGGGGTGAGGCGGGTGAGCGAATCCTGTTGCCGGGAGGCACCCATCAGCTGACTCACCACCTCGGGGTCGAGTGCGGTGCCGCCGGTGGCGACCCGGTGTAGCGCGTCGACGAAGTCACCGACGTCGGCGACGCGGTCCTTCAGGAGGTAGCCGACGCCGCTCGCGCCGGCGGCGAGAAGTTCTGTTGCGTACCGGGTTTCGATCCATTGTGAGAACACCAGGACGCCGGTGTCGGGATACTTCCTGCGCAGTTCGATGGCGGCCAGCAGGCCCTCGTCGGTGAAGGTGGGTGGCATCCGCACATCCACCACCGCCACATCGGGGCGGTGGGCGCCGACCACGTCGCTCAGCGATGTCGCGTCGCCGACCATCGCCACCACCTCGTGTCCGCGTTCGGTGAGCAGGCCGGCCAGCCCGTCGCGGAGGATGGCGCTGTCCTCGGCGATCACCACCCGCAGGGGTCCGTGCGGGGCACCGCCCGCGGTCACTGCGGGCCCTCGTTCGGCAGGATCATGGTCACTACGGTAGGCCCACCGGCGGGGCTGTCGACGGTGAGCGTGCCGTCTACGGCGAGAGCACGGGCGGCGAGTCCGGCCAACCCGCTGCCGGTCACGGTGTGGGTGCCGGGGCGGGGTGCGCCGCCGATTCCGTTGTCCCACACGGTGACCGCGATGGATCGCAGGCTGTCGGGCAGCACCGACACCGTGGCCCGGTTCGCGTGCGCGTGTTTGACCACATTGGTGAGTAGCTCGGCGACGGAGAAGTAGGCGATCGCCTCGATGGCCGGGCTCGGCCGCTGGGGGATGTGCACACGCAGGTCGACCGGCACCGCGCAGCGGGCGGTGAGCGTCTCCAGCGCCGGGCCGAGGCCGAGCTCGAGCGCGGGTGGGTGAATGCCACGTACCAGCTCGCGCAGTTCGGTCAACGCCTCCTTGGAATTGGCGCGTGCGTCGGCGATGAGGTCGCGGGCGTCCCCGCCCGCGGCCAGGCGTTCTTCGGCCCTGCCCAGCGCCATGGCGATGGTGACCAGCCTCGCCTGGGTGCCGTCGTGCAGGTCGCGCTCGACCCGGCGCAGGGTAGCGGTCGCGTCGTCGACCGCGGCCCGTCTGCTGGCCCGCAGTTCCGCCAGTTGCCGGTCGCGCGGTGTCGCCGCCAGCAGGTGGACGATCAGCATCCGATGCAACCAGCAGACGCCCCGGACCAGCCACGGCAGCGCGAAACACAGCACGATGCCGATACCGGCCAGCGCGAGCGCTCGCGGCCACGTGTCGATGTAGAACGAACCGAACTGAGCGAGACTGTGGTGCTCGACGCCGTTGTCGTCGACCTGGACCGGATCGAACAGCACCCACGGGATGGGGGAGATCGCCGTGAATCCGACCATCGCGATCACCACGAGCACGACGTAGCCGACCGCGACACCGAGTATGGACTGCGCGATCAGGAACAGCACGACCCGCCAGCTCGGCCGATCGGTGAACGCGCTCTTCAGGAAGCCGAAAAAGCCCCTCGCCCTGGTGAAGTCCGGTGGTGATTCGACCCGGGCGCCGAGCAGTTCGCGGCCGAGGAACCGATAGATCCGGCCCCAGATCCGCCCGCCGAGCAGAACTGCCGCGAGCAACGGAATGCCGATGAGGAGGATCGACGCGTACAGCCCCCCGCCGAACCCGAAGAACAGGTAGCACACGGCAACGCAGCCGAGGACGAACGACAGGATCAGATAGGCGAGCTCCTTCCAGGTCCTGGCTTCGATCGGCGCGCGCAGCACCGCGGCGAGCGGGCCGGTCCGGCGCGGTGACGGGTGGGTCGGTTCGTCGTGCGCGCCGGTCGGTTCTCCGACGATGTCGACCACGAGAGTCGGCTCGGCTGGTGTCTCGGTCATGACTCCATCGTTGTCGTCGCGGCGCGGAAATTCGATCGAGCTGTCCACCGGGTCGATGGTGTGGCGAGCTACACCTATCCCTGGTTCGGGGCGGTGATCGAACGGCTGGCCGGATCCTCCGCGTCCGTGTATGAATGCGGCGCAACCACATTCGCAGCCGGAGGAGGGCACTATGGGCCAGGATGTCGACTTTCCGGGGCTGCCGGACGGAGTCAGGTCCCGCTTCGTCGACGACGTCAACGGGTTGCGGATGCATATTCTCGAATCCGGCCACGTCGGTGCCGGTCGTCCACTGGTGTTGCTGCTGCACGGATTTCCCGAGCTGGCGTACTCGTGGCGCAAGATCCTGGCGCCACTGGCCGGTGCCGGATTTCACGTGGTGGCGCCTGACCAGCGCGGGTACGGCCGAACCACCGGCAGCGATGTCACCGACCTCGAATCCTTCCGCACCGACAATCTGGCCCGGGACGCTCTCGGCCTCGTTCGCGCACTCGGCTACGACCGGGCTCATCTGGTCGGGCACGATTTCGGGTCGGTCGTCGCGGGCTGGGCCACCCTCGGCGACCAACACGCGGTCCGATCGCTGACGATGATGAGCGCGCCGTTCGCCGGCGCGGGAATCCCCAAGTCCTCGACCGCACTCGACAGCGCGCTTCGGGCACTGTCACCGCCACGTAGGCACTATCAGCACTACTTCGCGGGGACGTCGAGCGCGTCGGACATCGCGCAGGCCCCACAGGGGATCGCCGACTTTCTGCGCGCGTATTTCCATATGAAGAGCGCGGACTGGCCGGGAAACGCGGACGCCAGGGAACTCCCGGGATCCACCGCGCACGACTTGGCACTGCTGCCGCGGTACTACGTCATGGACGCCGACGTCGGCATGCCGGAAACAGTAGCGCCGCACCTACCGCAGCGGGCCACTTGTGAATGGCTGACCGACGAAGAATTGAATTTCTACGCACGCGAATTCGGCCGAACCGAATTCCAGGGCGCACTCAACTGGTACCGGGCCCTTACGCTGCCGAACTCCGCATCGCAGCGCGACTCGCGTATCGAGGTACCTACGCAGTTCATCGCCGGACAGTGTGACTGGGGTGTGTGGCAATCGCCCGGCGCGCTGCGCACGATGGCGGAAGTCGTCTGCGCTCGGTTCGCCGGCTCCGTTTTGATACCCGGCGCAGGCCATTGGGTCCAGCAAGAACAGCCACTCCCGGTCATCGAACAGCTCTCGGGATTCCTCGGCGAGACCGAGATCGGAGGAAGCTGAGCTACCCGGTCATCGGATGATTTCGAATCCGGTGCGTATTCGGCCCGGGTCGGGGTATGCGCTACCTACGTCTGTTCTCGATGATCGGAGGCGTCATGGTGGATATCGACGAGAAAGCCCCGACAGGGCGGGCGGGCGGATGCGCATTCCGCGTAGCCGGGGCGCGCTGGGCGGGCTGGTGGTGCTGCTCCTCGGCATCTGGGGCGCACTCATCCCGTTCGTCGGTCCGTACTTCGATTTCGCGTACACCCCCGACGAGGCATGGGTCTGGACGGCCGCTCGCGGCTGGCTCCAGGTGCTGCCGGGTGTCGTCGCGATAGTCGGTGGCTTGCTCATGCTGATGAGCCGGAACCGGGTGGTCGCCAGTTTCGGCGGCTGGCTGGCGGTGGCAGCGGGTGTGTGGTTCGTGATCGGGCCGTTCCTGGCCGCGCTGCTGCGACTCGGCGACATCGGCGAGCCGGTCGCCACCTCGGATCTGAAGCGTGCGCTGCTGCAGCTCACGTTCTTCTACGGGCTCGGCGCGCTGATCCTGTTCTTCGCCGCGAGCTCGCTGGGACGGCTGTCGGTGCGCAGCGCCAGGGACATCGCCTTCGTCGAACGCACGCGTGTCGTCGGCACCGATCAGCGCCAGGTGGTCGAGGAGAAGGTGGTTCCCGCCGACGGCAAGCAATCCGCTACCCGCCGCCTACAACACCCGACCGACGTCCGGCATCGGCCCGTCTGACGGACTATGCCGTTTTGACGGTGACCATCGTGTCGGCGCTGGGGAAGTCGAGCACGCGCAGCCGTCCGGTGACCAGGTCGACCGTGTCGGCGACCACACGACCGGCGCGGCGCGCGTCGTCGGCGAAGCTGGTGCTCACCACCCGGTAGCTGCGCTTGGCGGTGAGCACGATGTCACCTGCCCGCAGCGACCCGGCCGCGGTGGGGGGCGCGGTCGGGATCGTCGACTGCGCCGGTCTGCGTATGAGCTCGATCAGTTTCAGCAACCTGTTCTCCACACTGTGAAACGCCTGCTAGGACGTTGTTGTCCGCCGGATTCGCGAACAGCATCGAGATCTTTTTACCCACGATCGTCACGGTCGAACCCTCGGATTTCGCGCACCGAACTCGAGAACCGGTGCTGTGCGGGTCCTCGCTGGAGCCTCGGATATCACCCCGCAGTCCGATTCCATCTCATACCAAGGGATTACGGCCGACGAGAATCCGGCCGATAGCTTCGGGGCATGACGACATCTGCTCTGGTCCCCGGGCCATCTCCACGGTCACCGCGGCGTGGCGCCGACGGCGATTACGCCCGTCTGTTGCGTCGAATCTCCGACGCGGGGCTGATGGGCCGGCGTCCCGTCTACTACGCCGTGCGGCTCAGTCTCGTCGGAATCGCGTTGGTGGGCGGCTGGGCGGCGTTCGTCCTCATCGGCGATTCGTGGTGGACGCTGCTGGTCGCGGCGTTCATGGCCGTGACGTTCGCGCAGGTCGCACTCGTGATGCACGATGTCGCGCACCGCCAGGTCTTCCGGTTACGACAGCCGACGGAGCTCGTGGGACGAATCGTCGGCAACGCGGGCATCGGCCTCGGCTACGGCTGGTGGCAGGACAAGCACACCCGCCATCACGCGAATCCGAACCACGAGGAGCTCGATCCCGACGTCGCGCCCGACATTCTGGTCTGGTCACAGCGGCAGGCACGGTCCAGCCACGGTCTGCCCCGGCTCATCGGGCGGGCGCAGGCGTACTTGTTCTTCCCGCTGCTGCTGTTGGAAGGCCTGAATCTCCATGTGGCCGGTGTCCGTGCGCTCAGGAATCGCTCGGTCAAACACCGTGGATGGGAGGGCGCGCTGCTGTTGGGCCACTTCGCCCTCTACCTGACCGCGCTGTTCGCGGTTCTGCCCGCCGACAAAGCGTTCGTGTTCCTCGCTGTTCACCAGGGTCTTTTCGGCCTGTACATGGGCTGCATCTTCGCCCCGAACCACAAGGGGATGCCGACCTTGACCGGCGACGACCGCCCCGACTACCTCCGTCGCCAGGTCCTGACCTCCCGCAACGTGCGTGGCGGCGCGTTCACCGACCTCGCCCTCGGCGGACTCAACTATCAGATCGAGCACCACCTGTTCCCGAGCATGCCGACACCGAACCTGCGGCACGCCCAGGTGATCGTCCGCGACTACTGCACCGAAATCGGCGTGCCGTACCACGAAACCGGGCTGATCTCCTCGTACCGCGAGGCACTGACACACCTGCACGACGTCGGCGCACCCCTGCGCCGCCCCGATCAGCACCCGGATGCCGAAGCGCCGCAACGCAATCTATGAATCGGCCCTGGTTACGTCTGCGGTACGGGTTCGACCCGGGCGGGAACGTGTTTGTGCCAGGGGGTGGCGGAGTACTGATCGCGCCGCCGCAGGTCGGTGAGGTCGTTGGGCGCTACGCCGGTGCGCTGGTCACTTCCGGGGAGATCGAGCCCGAGACCGTTGGGCAGGGAGATGTGGCCGTCCTGCATTCGGTCGTTGAGTTCGACTGTCGCGGTGGCGGAGCCGCGGTTGGTGGTGATCAGTGCTCGCCCGCCGTCGGCCAATCCGAGGCGCTCGGCATCGGCAGGGCTGATACGCAATGCGCCGGTGGCGTCGCGGCGCCGCCAGCTGTCGTCACGGAAGATCGTGTTCGCGGTGAACGCGCGGCGCTCGCCCGCGGAGAGCACGAAGGGGTATTCGCTGCTGGTGTGTGCCCATTCCACCCGGTCGAGACCGCGCAGGGATTCGAGCAACGGAGTGATGGACAGGGGGATCGGCCGATTGCTTTCGGGGACGTAGGTCCAGCTGCCGCCGTCGAGTTCGTCGACAGTGATATGGACGCCGGATCGCTCTGAGAGCATCGCGGTGAACAGCGCTTCGGGGTCCGCGTGCCCGGCGCGGCGCATCGATTGCGGGTGCCGACGCGCGACGCCTTGCGCCAGTGCCCACAGCACCGCTGCTGCGCGTGCCCCGCCGGGCAAGGTCGGGCCCAGCGTTTCGTAGAGCAGGTAAGGAGCCAGGCCGGCGGCCTTCCGATCCAGTTTGAGCACAGCGAGCAGTGTCAGCCCATACGCCTTGCGGCCGAGGCGCAAGGCACCTTTCAACACCGACAACGACAGGGGGTTGGCGACACCGAGCTCACGGATGAGGCGGGCATAGATCTCCGGTTCGGCCAGCGTACCGGGCAGCGGCTCGAGCAGCGGGGCACGGAGCTGGAAGGTATTGACCGGAAATTCGAGGTTGAAGAAGGTCGCTTCCCACTTCTCGAACTGGCTCGCAGCCGGAAGAACATAATCTGCGCGACGAGCGGTCTCGGTCATCGCGACGTCGATGACCACGCTCAGCTCGAGGGAGTCGAACGCCTCACGGAAGCGCTGCGAATCCGCCAGGGAATGCGCGGGATTCGAGGACTCGACGATCATCGCGCGGAACCGCTTCGGATGGTCGGTGAGAATCTCTTCGGCGATGACATTGCAGGGCACGAGACCACCGGGCATCGGCGCTGCGGTCACCGGCGTGGTCTTCGTCTTCAGCGAATAATTGATCAGCGGCGCCAACCACGAGTGCATCTGCATGGTGCCGCGTGCGGCGAAGTTCCCGGTGAGCAACCAGGTCAGTTTGTTCAGATAAGACACCAGGGTGCTGTTCGGGCTCTGCTGCACACCCAGGTCCTCGTAGGTCGACACACTCTCGGCGGTCCCGATCAACTGCGCCGCTCTGCGGACCGATGCGGGATCGACGCCGCTCAGGTGGGCATACGCGTCGACGTCGACGGTGCGCAGGACGGCGAGCACCGGCTCGGCCTCGATGGTGTGCGCGGTCAGGAACTCGCGGTCGATCAGATCTTGCTGAACGATCTCACCGAGGATCGCGGCCAGACACCAGGCGTCGGTGCCCGGTCTGATCTGCAGGTGGATGTCGGCGAGGTCGGCGGTTTCGGTGCGCACCGGGTCGAGCACGATCATGGTGCGTGCGGGGTCCTTGGCGATGTTCTGGAGCACGGTGCGGGCGCGCGGAACGCCGTGGGATTGCCACGGATTCTTCCCGACGAACACGCTGACCTGCGCGTGTTCGAAGTCGCCGTGTGTGTGTCCGCCGGTGAGATGGGCATCGACCCATGCCTCGCCGAGCTTTTCCTGGGCGAGCGCGTTGGAGCGATAGCGCCCGCCGACGGCGCGCAGCAACGCGCCGCTGTATGCGCCGCCCAGGTGGTTGCCCTGCCCGCCGCCACCGTAGAAGAAGATCGATTCCCCACCGTGGGTGTCGCGCACCGCGCGCAGTCGGTCGGCGATCTCGGTGATCGCGACATCCCAGCTGATCTCGGTGTAGGTGCCGTCGTTCTCCCGGCGCAGCGGTGCGGTGATCCGGGCGCCGCCGTTCTGATAATGGTCCAGCCGCAACGCTTTGTTGCAGGTGTACCCGGCGGACGCGGGATGGGCCTTGTCGCCGCGGATTTTCGCGAATCGCCGTCCGTCGACCTTGACGGTGATTCCGCAGTTGTTCTCGCACAGAATGCAGGCGGTGGCCTGCCATTCCTCGCTGCCGCTTGTCACGTGAGCCTCCTCGACCGGCATCGACTGCCCGTCAGCGATGAATGATGCAGGTGGTGGTGGCGTGGGCGACGAGTTTGCCCGCCTCGTCGAACACCTTGCCTTCCGCTGTCGCTGTGCTGCGGCCGACATGCAGCGTCGTGCCGGTGCCGATGAGGCGTCTGCCGTCGATCGGAACCGATCGGATGTAGTTGACCTTCAGCTCCAACGTGCCGTATCCGACTCCCGCGTCCAGTGCGGTGTGCACCGCACAACCCATCACCGAGTCCAGCAGGGTCGCACAGATACCGCCGTGGGTGGTGCCGAGCGGGTTCGCGAAATCGGGCCGGGTGACGAGACTGAACGACACCCGGCCGAATTCCAGTTCTTCGACCTGCATCCCGAGCAGCGTGCCGATTCCCGCTCGATCGGGCATAGTGCTCGCCGCTCGCAGCAGTTCGAGGCCGCTCATGGTGGCGAAATCCGGCGTTTCGGGGTTGTGCGTCGCGGTTGTCATCTTGCCCTCTCACTCGATAGACCGGTCGTTCTATCCTCGGTGACGATACCGTATGATGAACTGATCGGTCTATGGCGAAGGGTTGCTGATGAACACAGTGGCGGGGCCACGAGAACGTCTCATCCGCAGCGCGATTCTCATGATGCGTGAACATGGAGTCGCGGCGACCGGACTGACCGACCTGCTCGCGCACAGCAAGACCGCCCGAGGATCGATATATCTCCACTTCCCCGGCGGCAAGAGCGAACTCATGGAGCAGGCCACTCTGCACGCCGGGCAGCAGATCAGTGCGATGATCGGCGCGCTGGTCACCGAATCGTCGTCACCGGCGGAGGTCGTTCTCGGACTCGTCGAAGTCTGGAAGCGGGTACTCGAGACTTCCTCGTTCACCGCCGGATGCCCGATCGTGGCCGCCGCGCAGAGCGGCAGCGACTCGCCGACCGTGCAAGCGGCGTCGGCGACTGTTTTCGCCGACTGGACCCGTCGGCTGGCCGATTACCTGATCTCGGCCGGTACGGATTCTGCTGCGGCCGCGTCGATCAGCAGCGTCATCGTCAGCACGATCGAAGGCGCGATCATTCAATGTCGAAGCGTGAAATCTCTTCAGCCGCTCGATGACGCGGGCGCCAACCTCGTCAAACTTCTCGAACTCTGACAGTTCTCCGCACCTGGACCAGAGAGGCCTACAACGATGACCGAGCAGATCGATCAGCGCGCCCGGCGCAAGTTTCTTTTCGAGCGTGGCGTGGGACGCTACATCGCCAACCCCACTGTGCGTGCGCTGCGCCGCGTCGGGATCGACACCGCCCTCGCTACCGAGCTGGAAACGATCGGGCGAAAGAGCGGTGCGATTCGCCTGGTCCCGGTCGCCGCGGCCTTCGACGAGTCCGGCGCCTGGGTGATCTCCCAGCACGGCACCCGCTCCGGGTGGACCGCCAACATCACCGCCGACCCGAAGGTGCGAATTCGGCAAGGCGGCCGCTGGCGTACCGGTACCGCGCAGTTGGTGCCTGACGACGATGTCGACGCTCGCGCGCGCACTTTCGCGTCGCATCCCGCTTTCGCCGGATTGACCGCCGCCACCTTCCGGGCGCTGCAGAGTGCGCCGATCTCCGTTCGGATCACCTTTACCGATAACTGATTCTTTACGGCAGGCTGTCGAACCGCACGTCGTGGGCCACGGCGGTGGCGTGGAGACCATCCGCGCCCGGTTGGATGGCGGTCAGGCGCGCACCGAGCGGCAGTTGTCGCAGCGGCACGGTGAAGGTCAGGGCCTGACGTAGCAGCGCCAGGGAGATCGTCGGTCCACCGGCCGCGGGTCGGACGGAGACCGGAGTGACCTCGATGCCGGCGTCGGTGGGTGCGACGGTGACGAAGACGATGGCCGGCACCGAGATTCCCGCTACCGAGAACGTCCCGGTAGCGCGAAGTCCTTCCGGGGTATAGGAAATCGACTCGACTCCTGCCGGGGCGAAGCTCTGCACGATGTCGTAGGGCACCAGGGCTGTCGCGGTCGCCGTGCCCGCGACGAGGTTCGATGTGCGGTTGGCGATCACGTCCGACAGCGGTGCGGAGACGTCGGTCAGCGCGACATCGAGATTGTGGACGGAGATGTTCTGCCCACTCCAGTCGCCGATCCGGATATCGATGGTGCGGTAGTTGCCGTCGACGGCCTGGGTCAGGAACGGGAAGCCGCCGATCTCGACGCCCGGTTGCTGCGGGAGGTCGTACTCGGCGGCGATCTTGCGACCGATCTCGTTCTGCGCCATGACGACCCCGACGCGATCGCCGACGACCAGCGCGATCATCAGCACGACGATCAGTATCAGCAGTGCGCGCATGCGTTCATCATCTCGGCCATCCCACCATCATGCTGTGGATCGAGGCCGGTTGTCGGTTTCGACCCGCTCGTGACAGTGATCGCCGGTCAGGATTCCAGTTCGTCGCGCGAGGAGGCTGGGGCGCGGACCTGCCACATCTCGGCCGCGAGCCACAGGGCCGCGACCGCTACCAGTGCACCCCAGACGATTCGGCCGGTGTGCGGCAGGAAGTACTGCGGCAACATCGTGACCAGCAGTGCCGCGAGCGGGACACCGCTCCAGCGATTGAGAGTGCCCGAACGCCACACCGCCACCGCGGCAAGTACCGCCGCGACCGCGATCAGCGCGAGGCCGATCGCGAACACGCTCATCGCGGTCGGGTCGGACCGGAACGCATTGCCGACCTCGGCCATCGTGGCGTCCCCGTCGGCGACCGCCCGCTGCCCGATCGCTTTGAGGCCGTAGGCCTCCGCGCCGTAGTACGAGATCGTCAGAGCCGATCCGATGTAGCCGATCGTCGCGGCCGCAGCGACTGTGCTCTCGTTGCGGGTGCCTCGGAACTGGCCGCGCAGTGCGCCGTATCCGAGTGGGATGAGGACGAGTCCTACGATCGCGGCGATATGCGCCACCGCCCAGCCGATGCTTGTCCATGACTCGGCGCTGTCGAGGGTGGTCTGGTCGGTGACGCGCGGGGCGGCGGCCTCGTAGATCACGAACAGGATCCCCGCGAGTGCGAAGGCGACGGCGCCCCAGCGGGCGCGACGGTCCGGGTGTGAGGCGAGCGGGGGAAGGGACATGACACTCCTTTTGGGATGCACCGCCCAGATTAGAGAGCGGTGCTCTTTCTTGAGATTTATGGTCACACGCCCGCGCTTGCAAAGCAAGAGCAGTGCTCTTGCTAACCCTGAAACCTTTCACCGTATGGTGATACGTATCGTCATACGGTAGTTTGATGCCGAGTCGACTGATCGGTAGGAATTCGCGATGGACGTGTCCGCAGGTGCCAGACCTCGACGTAGGCGTGCTGGTGGCGAACGTCGGCAGGCTGTGCTCGGGAACGTTGTCGAGATCCTCGCGGAGCGGGGGTATCACAACACCCGCTTCCAGGATGTCTCCCACGCGAGCGGGGTTGCGATCAGCACTCTGCAGGGGTACTTCGGATCGCGGGAAGACATGCTCGTCGAGGCATTACAGGCGGCGACCGACGGCGAGGTCATCGAGATGCTTCGAGTCGGTGAAAGCACAGCGGACCCGTGGCAGCGGGTGGTGCTGTTGATCGATCGGGGCATCGACACCCCGACGCCGGTGTGGCGGATGCTGATGGAATTCTGGGCTGCCGCAGCGCACGACGACGAGTTGCGGGCTCACAGCATCGGCCTGCAGGCCCGCTACCGGGCCCCTTTCGAAACAACGCTGCGACTCGGTGTCGACAATGGCGTGTTCCATCCGAAACATGACATCGGGTCCGTCATCGACGTGGTGGTCGCCGCCCTCGATGGGCTCTGTTTTCCGCGGGTGCTGCAACAGCCGTACCCGGAGATCGACGGCTTTCGGGCGGTTCTGCTCGATCAGCTCGCCACCACACTGGGGGTACAGCAGTGACAGTTCTGGTAACCGGCGCGACCGGCAAAGTGGGTTCGCGGGTACTCGCCGAACTCGGCCGCCGCGATGTGAAGGCACGGGCCGCAGGCCGCCGGTCCGACCCGCCGTTCGATTGGCAGAACCCGCACGGTTGGGAACAGGCCCTCGCCGGCGTCGAGAAAATGTTCCTTGTTCTGCCCGGCGGTGACGACGGCCACCGCTCCGTCCGCGGTCTGGGCGACGGCGCGGTCACTTTCCTGGACGTACTCGAACGATCGAATATCGAACGGGTAGTGCTCATGACCGCACTGGGGATGGAGCACGCGCCAGAGACGGTCGATCAGCGTCGACTGGAGTTGCGGCTGCAGTCCTCGTCGATCGACTGGACGATCGTTCGCCCGAATTGGTTCCACCAGAACGTTACCGAGGGGCCGTTGCGGGATATCGCCGCTGCCGGGGCAGGCACCTTGCGGCTTCCGGTGGCCGAGGCCGCTGTGAGCTTTGTCGATACCCGCGACATCGCGGCAGTGGTGACCGAGTCGCTCCTGGCGGAGGGGCACGTGGGCAACGAGTACGCGTTGACGGGACCGGAATCGCTCACCTTCCGCGAGTTGGCCGCGCTGACCGCCGGTACGGGTATCGGCGTGGAACGCTACGAGCCGGTATCACCCTCGGAGTTCGAACGATTCACCCTCGAACTCGGCTGGGACGCCGAGTACGTCGAAACGTTGCTCGGGCTGTTCTCGACTATCGCAGACGGGTACGCGGCACCGACGACGACCGATGTCGCCGACATATTGGGAAGGCCCGCACGCACATTCGCGGATTTCGCGGCGGTCGGTGCCGCACGGTCGCGATGATTCTCACCGATCGGGTCGGCCGTGGTGTCGCATCCGGCGAGATCGCCACGGGTCGTTCACGCTGGGCCGAGTGCGGGCTGAAATGATCTGATGTGGTGCGGCCCGACTTGGGGCGGCCTTTGTTCAGGACGGGATCTCGTGAACTCCGTTGTGCTGGTGATATCGGTCGTGCTGGTTCCGGCGGTGATGTTCGTGGTGCCGTGGTGGGTGCTCGTTGCCGCGCCGACCGGGCGTAGTGGGACATTGTTTCGGGTCGGGACCGTGGCGTGTGTGGTGGGGTATCTGTGTTTGCCCGTGGCTCTGTTCTTCGGGCACGGGCCGCCGCAGTTCGATCCCGCGGCGATCGTCGGTGACGTGCTGCTCGGGGTGTTGTGGGTGGTGTTCGTCTGGTCGGTGATCGGTGGGGTCGTCCGGGCAGGGTTGGGTGTCGCGGGGGTCAAGGGGGTGCGCGCTACGCAGGGTGTGGCGCTTGCGGTGGTGGTGGTTTCGGTGGTGCTCACCGGGTACGGGGTGTACGAGGCGCGGCGGGTGCCGCAGGTTCGGACGGTCGATGTCGCGATCCCGGGTTTGGCGGACGGGCTCGACGGGTTGCGTGTGGTGGTGCTGACGGATACGCATTTCGCCGCGATCGATCGGGAGGGTTGGTCGCGACGGGTTGTCGAGGTGGTCAATGCGCAGCGGCCCGATATCGTGGGTCTGGCCGGGGATCTCGTCGATGGTTCGGTGGAGAAGCGAGCCGATCAGGTCGCTCCGCTCGCTGGTGTCGAGGCGCCGTTGGGCCGGTTCTACATCACCGGTAATCACGAGTACCTCGACGACGCCCAGGGCTGGATCGATTACATGGCCTCGATCGGTTGGCAGCCGTTGCACAACGCGCATCGGGTTGTCGAGCGTGACGGTGATCGGTTGGTTGTCGCTGGTATCGATGATCCGACCGCTGACGTGCCCGGTCACGGTCCCGATCTGCCTGCCGCGCTCGCGGGCACCGACCCCGGGTTGCCGACTGTTCTGCTGGCGCATCAGCCGAAGCAGGTGGTCGACAGTTCCGCGGCCGGGGTGGAATTGCAGATCTCCGGGCATACGCACGGTGGTCAGATCTGGCCGTTCCACTATTTGGTCCGGCTCGACCAGCCGGTCGTCGCGGGATTGAGCAGGCACGCGAACGGCACCCAGCTCTACACCAGTCGCGGTACGGGGTATTGGGGTCCGCCGATGCGGGTGTTCGCGCCGAGTGAGATCACCGTATTGGTATTGCATCCGCAGCGGTAAATGCTTGCAGCACTGTTCGGTTCGAGGTTGACGGCTATCGGTCGAGTTCGAGGCGGATGATGCGGTCGTCTCCGGGGTTCGGGTCGCCGCGACCGTCGGTGTTGTTCGTCAGCAGCCAGAGTGCTCCGTCGGGGGCCACGGCGATGTCGCGGAGGCGTCCGTACTCGCCGACGAGATATTCGGTCGATTCGGTGAGGTTGTCGAGCGGGACTCGAAACAGTCGCTCGCCGCGCAGATTCGCGATGTAGAGCGACCCGCCTGTGTTCGTCATCCCGCTCGGGCTGGCCTCGGACGGTCGCCACTGCTGAACGGGGTCGATGAAGCCCGCTCGGTTGGCGATGCCCTCGACCTCGGGCCAGCCGTAATTGCCGCCGGGTTCGATGAGATTGAGTTCGTCCCAGGTGTTCTGGCCGAATTCGCTGGCGAACATCCTGCCGTCGGGCGCCCAGGTGATGCCCTGCGGATTCCGGTGACCGTAGCTGTAGACGAGTGAGCCCGGGACGGGATTATCGGCTGGTGCTTGCCCGTCCGGTGTCATGCGCAGGATCTTTCCAGCGAGAATGGCGCGATCCTGGGCGGTGCGTCGGTCGCCCGCGTCGCCGGCGGTGGCATACAGCATCCCGTCGGGACCGAAGGCGATCCGGCCGCCGTTGTGGTTGGCCGCGGCGGGCAGCCCGGTGAGGATCGTCGTGCCACCGCCGAGAGCGAGGTTGCCCGGCTGTCCGGTGAGGTCGAATCGTTCGATGCGGTTGTCGTCGGCGGCGGTGTAGTAAGCGAACAACTGCTCCCCACGCACCGCGATGCCGAGGAGGCCGCCCTCGCCGGCGGCCTCGACATCGTCGATCCTGCCCACCTCGTGTTGCGTTCCGTCGGCACCGATTTCGAGAATGCGGGCGCTGTCGCGCTCGCTCACCAGTGCGGTGGTGCCGTGGAAAGCGATCGACCACGGGGCATCGAGCTCATCGGTGACGGTCGAGTTGCGCTCGGAGGAGCCGGTCCGGGTGCTCGGCTGCTCGGAGGAGTCGCTCGGGGCGCATGCGCACAGCACGGCGACAGCGAAGGCGGACGCGACGAGAAACGCGGTATTGCGGGACTCCATGATGTCGAGGTTAGGCCCGATGTTCGGCGGTGTGCCAGGTGCTGGGCGGGGTGCCCGCAGTACCGGATCCCGCCGGTCATCCGGCCTCTATCAGAGTTTGACTACGATATCGGAACACAATTACGGTATTTGTATGACGTTGGAACCCCCGACCGACCGACGCAAACGCCGGACCCACACCGCCGTGCTCGACGCCGCGCAGGTCCTGTTCCTTCGAGAGGGCTACCGCGGCACCACCATCGACATGCTCGCCGCCGAGGCCGACGTGGCGGTCAGCTCGATCTACGCCAATTTCCGCGAGGGCAAGGCCGACGTGTACGCCGCGCTGGCTTGGCGCACAGCAACCCACCACACGGAAGCGATGTCCGCACCGATCGGCCGTGGATCGACCCCACGCGGCGACGTCGCCGCCATCTTCGACCGCTACGTCGCCTTCCATCGGGAGAACCCACTCGCGTTGCGGATCCTCGCGCTGACCGACGTCGACGTCAGTGAATCCGAACTGGCGACGACAGCGAAGGTGCGAATCGACGACGCACTCGGCGGGTTGATCGAAACCTTCGCCGCCGCGGTGCGACTGGTGGGCTGTGACGTCGAACCCCAGGCGCTGGTGATGGTTTCGTGGGCCGCGGTGAACGGTGCCTACTCGCTGTTCCAGCGCCGGATGGTCGACGAGACAACCCTGCAAGCCATGCTCGGCATCGCCCGAGCCGATCTGCTTTCCCACGTAGGAGATGACCATGAGGCGTGAAGGCGAACTGAGCCGACTGCGGCAGATCCGCACTGTGGGTTCGGCATTGGGTGTACAGACAGTGGCCCTGCCGCGTCTGATCCGGGGGCTGCGTCGAGAGGGAGACGGTTCGGGCTGGGTGGCGCCGATGCCGCCGGATTCACGACTGTGTCGGTCGGCGCTGGAAGAAGCCACCGAGACGCTCTCTCCCGCGCTGCTCGCCCACAGCTTGCGATGCTGGGAGTTCGGCATCGCCTTGGCGGAAGTGGACGATCTGCGGCCCGACCCCGAGGCGCTCTACCTCGCCTGCGTGCTGCACGACGTCGCCGTGGGCGAGCCCGCCGACCCCACGGTGGGGTGTTTCGCTCTGCTCGGCGCGCACCGGGCCCGCACATTCGTCCTCGACCGTGGCGCCACGCCTGAGCTGGGGGAGTGCGTCCATACCGCCATCGCGCGCCACCTCGACCCGGCGACTCCGCGTGACCGTGGCGCGGAAGCGGCGTTGCTGCACGACGCCGCCCATCTGGATGTCACGGGTTTGCGTGCCTACCAATTGGATTCGCGTCAGATCGCCGCCATCGACGCCCGCCACAGCAGGAACGGATTCGCCGCGGAGTTCACTGCGGCCATGCGACACGAGGCGCACGTCCGGCCGCGTTCGACAGCGGCGACGCTCTGGTACTCGGGCATGCGGTTAGCGATCGCGCTGAACCCGTTGGATCGCTGAACCGCGTCAGCTCAGCGGGCCCCGACGATGCGTAGGGCCATGTCGGCGTAGGCGTCGCCGATGTCCTCGGGGCTCCAGTCGCCCTCGTCGCGGTACCAGCGGGCGATGTCGATGCCGAGCGAGAGCAGGGCGACCCCGGCCATGCGGGGGCTGGGGGTGTCGAAGACGCCTGCCGCGACGCCGCGCTCGACGAGTGCGCGAATCTCGCGGTCGATCCGGTGGCGGATATCGAGGATCTCGGCGTAGTGCTCGGGGGTGAGCGCGGACAGTTCGTAGTTCACGATCCTGGCGCCGGTGTGCCCTCTGGCATGGTGAACAGCGAAGGCGCGCACCACATTTCGCAGCGCGGTGGCCGGTTCGCCGGACGACTCGACCCCCCTCAGTACGAGGTCGAGCGTGGCTTCGTGCCCGGATCGCGAGATCAGATAGAGCAGCTCTTCCTTGGATTTGTGATGGACGTACACCGCGGCGGGGCTCAAGCCCGCGGCCGCGGCGATATCGCGCGTGGTGGTGCCGTTGAAGCCCTTCTCGGCGAATGCGGCGATGGCTGCCTCGAGTAGACGCGCACGGGTCGCATCGGAGCGGGCTTCTGTCATGTCGGTCATCGCGGGCTCATTATCTCGCCCCGTAATCGCATCCCTCGGATCAGGTGGTGTGACGCGGATTACAAGTGTTCGCATATTGACGTCCGTCGCCGGACTGTTGCACCATGCTGACTAAGCAAGCGCTTACTTAATTGAGGAGATTCGATGCCGGAAGCCGTGATCGTCGCCGCTGCCCGTTCCCCGATAGGCCGGGCAGGTAAGGGGTCGCTCAAAGACATGCGCCCTGATGATCTGACCGCCCAGATGGTGCAGTCCGCATTGGCGCAGGTACCGGCGCTGGATCCCGCCGAGATCGAGGACCTGGTGCTCGGCTGCGGGCAGCCCGCGGGGGAGTCGGGCTTCAACATGGCCCGGGTGGTCGCGGTACTGGCCGGTCTCGACGCGGTGCCGGGCACGACGGTCAACCGCTATTGCTCGTCGAGCTTGCAGAGCACCCGGATGGCGCTGCACGCGATCAAGGCCGGGGAGGGCGATGTCTTCATCTCGGCCGGAGTCGAGACCGTGAGCCGCTATGTCAAGGGCAACGCCGACGGTCTGCCCGACACCCAGAATCCGTTCTTCGCCGAGGCCGTGACGCGCACCGAAGGACGGGCGGCGGGTGGCTCGACGTGGGGTGATCCGCGCATTGATGGACTGGTTCCCGATGTGTACATCGCGATGGGGCAGACGGCGGAGAACGTCGCCCAGCACACCGGCATCACCCGCGCCGAGCAGGACGCGTTCGGTGTGCGGTCGCAGAATCTGGCGGAGAAGGCGATCGCCAATGGTTTCTGGGCCACCGACATCACACCGGTGACGTTGCCGGACGGCACCGTGGTCAGCACGGATGACGGTCCGCGCGCGGGGGTCACCCTGGAAGCGGTCTCGACGCTGAAGCCGGTGTTCCGGCCCGACGGCACGGTCACCGCGGGCAACTGTTGTGCCCTCAACGACGGCGCGGCCGCCCTGGTGATCATGTCCGACACCCGGGCGAAGGAGCTCGGGCTCACCCCGTTGGCCCGGGTCGTCAGCACCGGTGTCTCGGCGCTGTCTCCCGAGATCATGGGGCTGGGCCCGATCGAAGCGTCGAAGAAGGCGTTGCTGCGGGCCGGTCTCACCATCGACGACATCGACCTGGTGGAGATCAACGAGGCCTTCGCGGTGCAGGTGATCGGCTCCGCCCGCGAGCTCGGCATTCCCGAGGACAAACTCAATATCAACGGCGGCGCGATCGCGGTGGGACACCCGTTCGGCATGACCGGTGCGCGGATCACCAGCACCCTGATCAACTCACTGCGCT
The DNA here is from genome assembly GCF_042719755.1 of Nocardia sp. NPDC058519. Lineage (NCBI taxonomy): Bacteria > Bacillati > Actinomycetota > Actinomycetes > Mycobacteriales > Nocardiaceae > Nocardia > Nocardia sp. NPDC058519. The sequence goes on from NZ_JBHXNK010000036.1 coordinate 21,532, forward strand.
ACCACGACAAGCAGTTCGGCCTCGAGACCATGTGCGTCGGCGGCGGCCAGGGTATGGCGATGGTGCTGGAGCGTCTGTCGTGACCGGCCGATTCGCGGGCAAGACCGCGATTGTGACCGGGGCGAGCCGGGGCATCGGGTTCGGCATCGCCGAGCGACTGGTGGCCGACGGGGCGACCGTCGTGATCACCGCGCGCAAACAGGACGCGCTCGATGACGCGGTCGAGCAGTTGGGCGGTGCTGGGCGTGCGCTCGGCGTGGCCGGACGCGCCGACGACATCGAGCACCAGGCCGACGTGGTCGGTCGTGCGATCGAGGCGTTCGGCAGCGTCGATCTGCTGGTCAACAACACCGGCATCAACCCGGTGTACGGGCCGATGATCGAGATGGGCCTCCAGGCTGCCCGCAAGATCATCGAGGTCAACTGCCTCGCCGCGCTGTCGTGGGCTCAGCAGGTGCACAAGGCGTGGATGGACGAGCACGGCGGCTCGATCGTCAACGTCTCCTCGGTCGCCGGGTTGCGGCCCGCGCCGGGCATCGGTTTCTACGGTGCCAGCAAGGCGATGCTCACCTACATCACCCAGGAGCTGGCCGTGGAACTCGGCCCGAACATCCGGGTCAACGCCGTGGCACCCGCGGTGGTGAAGACGAAGTTCGCCACCGCGCTCTACGAGGGCCGCGAGCAGGAAGTCGCCGACACCTACCCGCTCAAACGGCTCGGCGTGCCCGAGGACATCGCCGGCGCGGTGGCGTTCCTGCTCTCCGCCGACGCCGCCTGGATCACCGGCCAGCTGCTGGTCGTCGACGGTGGCGTGACCCTGACCGGCGGCGTCTGACATATCGGCTCGGACAGCCGAAGACATATCGAACCAAGGAGGAATGACTCGATGAGTACCACCAACACCGCCATCGTCACCGGTGCTGCCCGCGGAATCGGCGCTGCCGTGGCCCGCCGCCTCGCCGCGGACGGATTCGCCGTGGCCGTCATCGATCTCGACGAAGCCGCGGGCAAGCCGGTGGTCGCCGAGATCGAGGCCGCCGGTGGACGTGCGATCGCGATCGGCGCCGACGTCGCCGACGAAGCTGCCGTGGAAGCCGCTGTCGAGCGGGTCACCGCTGAGCTCGGCGCGCCCACCGTGCTGGTCAACAACGCCGGTGTCCTGCGCGACAACCTGCTGTTCCGGATGACCGCCGACGACTGGGACACGGTGATGAACGTGCACCTGCGCGGGTCGTTCCTTATGAGCCGGGCGGTCCAGAAGCACATGACCGCAGCCCGTTTCGGACGCATCGTCAACCTGTCGAGCACCTCGGCGCTCGGCAACCGCGGCCAGGCCAACTACGCGGCCGCCAAGGCCGGGTTGCAGGGGTTCACCAAGACCCTCGCCTTCGAGCTCGGCAAGTTCGGCATCACCGCCAATGCGGTCGCGCCCGGTTTCATCGAAACCGAGATGACCGCCGCGACGGCCGCGCGCGTTGGTATCTCGTTCGAGGACCTCAAGGCAGGGGCTGCTGCGGAGATCCCCGTCGCTCGCACCGGTGTGCCCGACGACATCGCGCACGCGGTGTCGTTCTTCGTCAGCGAGGGCGCCGGTTTCGTCTCCGGACAGGTGCTCTACGTGGCGGGTGGGCCGAAGGCATGAGGACCTTCCATGGCGTCGCCGAGCTCGAAGCCGCTGTCGGCACACATCTCGGCTACTCCGAATGGCACACCGTCGCCCAGGCCCAGATCGATACTTTCGCGGATGCCACCGGCGATCACCAGTGGATCCATGTCGATCCGGCGAAGGCGGCAGAGGGCCCCTTCGGCAGCACCATCGCGCACGGCTATCTGACGCTGTCGCTCGTGCCGGACCTCGTCGGGCAGATCTACCGGGTCGAGGGCGTCACAATGGGTGTCAACTACGGCGCCAACAAGCTTCGGTTCCCGGCTCCGGTGCCGGTCGACTCGAAGGTTCGCGCCGGTGTCGAGCTGCTCTCGGTCGAGCCCGGCCGTGGCGGACATCTGGTCACCGCGAAGGTCACCGTCGAACGCGAAGGCGGCGACAAGCCGGCGTGTGTGGTCGAGACCGTGTCGCTCGTGGTGACCTGATGGCGATTCAGACGGAACTCCCCGGGCTCGATCTCGGTCGCTTCTCGTCGTGGTTGCGTACCGAGATCCCCGGCGTCGATTCGCCGATCAGCGGTGAGCTGATCGCAGGCGGGAAGTCGAACCTGACCTATGAGGTCACCGACGGCACCCGGCGATGGATCGTGCGGCGTCCGCCGCTGGGACATGTGCTGGCGACCGCACACGACATGGCGCGCGAGTACCGGGTGATGGCGGCGCTGGCGCCGACCGCCGTCCCGGTGCCCGAGATGTACGCGCTGTGCCGTGACGAGGACGTTCTCGGCGCGCCGTTCTACGTGATGGAGCGGGTCGACGGCACGCCGTACCGGGATGCCGCGGAGCTGGTCGCGCTGGGACCCGAACGGACCAGGGCGATCTCGACCGGTCTGGTCGACACCCTCGCCGCGCTGCACGCTGTCGACCCGGCGGCGGTCGGGCTGGCGGACTTCGGCAGGCCGGCAGGTTTTCTCGCTCGCCAAGTGGCCCGATGGCGCATGCAGCTCGACGCATCGCACACGCGCGAGCTGCCCGCGGCCGTCGAGCTCCACGCGCGCCTCGCCGCCGACGTCCCCGCCGAGTCGGCCGTCGGGATCGTGCACGGCGACTTCCGCCTCGACAACGTGCTGACCGATGCCGACGACCGGCCCGCCGCCGTCATCGACTGGGAGATGGCCACGCTCGGCGACCCACTCACCGACCTGGCGTTGATGATCGTCTACGGCCGCCTCGCAGCCGGCACCTCGAGCAACGCGAACGTGGCGGACGCGTCCGTCGCGCCCGGCTTCCTGTCCGAAGCCGAGATCATCGCGCGCTACACCGCACGCAGCGACCGCGACATGTCCCGCTTCGGCTTCTACCTTGGGCTGGCGGCCTTCAAGCTCGCCGCGATCCTCGAGGGCGTGCACTACCGCTACCTACACGGCCAGACCGTGGGCGCGGGCTTCGAGACCATCGGCGCCGCGGTCGAACCGCTGCTCGAAACCGGCCTCGCCGCACTACGTTTCGAGGTCGACGAGAACACTCCAGCCGGCAGCGAGCCGCGCGGAGAACGGGAGGCACGATGACAGTCGACGAACTCGGGCGCAAGATCGAGGAGTTCCTCGCCGCCCATGACCCGGCCACCACCGAGCGCCTGGACTTCCTGCGCGCCCGCTACGACGCGGGGCTGGCCTGGGTGTACTTCCCGCCCGGCCACGGCGGGCTCGGTCTGTCGCATGCCCGGCAGGTCGAGGTGGACCGTGCGTTCGAGGAGGCGGGCGCACCCGACAACAACCCCAATGGCAACGGGATCGGGCTCGGCATGGCAGCGCCGACGATCCTGGCCTACGGGACCGACGAGCAGAAGCGACGTTTTCTGCGGCCGCTGTGGACCGGCGAGGAGATCTGGTGCCAGCTCTTCAGTGAGCCGGGCGCGGGCTCTGATCTGGCCAATGTCAGCACCCGTGCGGTGCGCGACGGCGAGGGCTGGGTCGTCGACGGGCAGAAGGTTTGGACCTCGGGCGCGCACCTCGCGCAGTTCGCGATCCTGCTCGCCCGCACCGACACCGGCCTGCCCAAACACCGTGGCATGACGTACTTCCTGTGCGATATGACCGATCCCGGGGTGGAGGTCCGGCCGCTGCGTCAGATCACCGGGGAGGCCGAGTTCAACGAAGTCTTCCTCACCGAAGTCCGGATTCCCGACGCCCAGCGACTCGGCGGCGAAGGTGACGGATGGCGGGTGGCCAACGCGACGCTCAACACCGAGCGGGTCGCGATCGGCGGCAGGGCCAGTGACCGCGAGTCCGGGATCGTCGGTGTGGTCACCGAGACCTGGCGCGCGCATCCCGACCAGCGCACGCCCGAGTTGCACGACCGGCTGTTGCGCCTGTGGGTCGACGCCGAGGTCGGTCGGCTCACCGGTATGCGGCTGCGGCAGAAGCTGGCTCAGGGCCGACCCGGTCCGGAAGGGGCGGCGATGAAGCTGACCTTCGCCCGGGTCGCCCAGCAGCTGTCCGGTCTGGAACTGGAGATACTCGGCGAAGAAGGCTTGCGCTACTCGGACTGGACCATGGTGCGGCCCGACCGGGTCGATTTCAACGCTCGCGACGCGGGCTACCGCTACCTTCGCGCCAAGGGCAACTCCATCGAAGGTGGCACCTCCGAGATTCTGCGCAACATCGTGTCCGAGCGGATTCTCGGCCTGCCACCCGAGCCACGGACCGACAAGGCCCGACCATGGAAGGAGGTCGCCCGATGACCGACCTGGATCTGCTCTACACCGACATCGAGGACGACCTGCGCAATGTCGTGCGTGCTGTTCTCGCCGCGCACTGCGATCCGGTCGCGGTGACGGCCCTCTACGACGGTGACCGGTCGCTGGTCGAAAGCCTGTGGAAGAACATCGCCGTCGACCTCGGTCTGGCCGGGCTGCTGGTCCCCGAGGACCGCGGCGGTGCGGGCGCGTCGGCGCGGGAAGCCGCGGTGGTGCTCGAGGAACTCGGCCGCTTCGTCGCGCCGGTGCCGTTCCTGACCAGCGCGGTCGTGGCGACCACCGTGCTCCTCGACACCGACGGTCCGCTGCTCGGTCAGGTGGCGGCGGGGGAGCGGACCGCGGCCCTCGTGACACCGCTGTCCACATCGGCCCACGGGGCGTTTCCCACCGTGTCTCTCGGTCCGGACGGCCTGACCGGCAGCATCACCAGTGTGGCCGGTGCGCTCGAGGCCGACCTGCTGCTGGTTCCGGTCAGCGTTGCCGATGGCATTGCCGTGTATGCCGTTTCGGCCGAGCACGCCGAGATCACCCCGGTGATCTCGCTCGACATGACCCGGCAGCTGGCCGACATCACCTTCGATGTCGTCGCGGGCGAGCAGATCGTTTCCGACGGAGAGTCCTCGGTGCGTCGCGCGCTCGAGGCGGGCACCGCCCTGCTGGCTTCGGAGCAATACGGCATTGCCCGTTGGTGTCTCGACGAGACCGTGGCCTACCTGAAGGAGCGCCGCCAGTTCGGGCGTGTGGTCGGCGGCTTCCAGGCGATCAAGCACCGGCTGGCCGACCTCTACACCGCGGTCGAGTCCGCCAACGCCGCCGCCAGATACGCCGCGGCAGCCCTCGCCGCGGGCGACGCCGACACCCAGGTGGCAGCCGGTGTGGCGCAGGCGTTCTGCGGCGATCTCGCCGTGCTCGCGGGTGAGGAGGCAGTGCAGCTGCACGGCGGCATGGGCATGACCTGGGAACACCCGGCACACCTGTACCTCAAGCGTGCCAAGGCCGACCAGATCGCCTTCGGCACAGGTGGCGTTCATCGGTCGCGCCTGGCGGATCTGCTCGACATACCCGGCCCGCGATAAGGCTGTCGCCGCCGCGCGTGCCCTATCCGACCTGTGCCAGGAGGTCGTGCGCGGCGGCGACCGGGGCGTTGGTGACGTTGCCCGCGTGGGTGTTCAGGCCAAGTCCGAGACTGGGATCCTCCGCGCAGGCGCGTTCCCAGCCCTTGCCTGCCAAGGCCACCACGTAGGGCAGGGTGGCATTGGTCAGTGCGTAGGTCGAGGTGTGCGGCACCGCGCCCGGCATGTTCGCCACGCAATAGAACGTCGATCCGTGGACCTGATAGGTCGGATCCGCGTGGGTGGTCGGGTGGGTGTCGTCGAAGCAGCCGCCCTGGTCGACCGCGATATCGACCAGCACCGAACCCGGTTTCATCTGCGCGACCAGCTCGTTGCTCACCAGCTTGGGCGCGGCGGCTCCGGGGACCAGGACGGCGCCGATCACCATATCCGCCGCGCGGACCTGCTCGGCGATCGCCAGCTTCGACGATGCCAACCCGCGCACGCGGTTGTTGTAGCGCCAGAACGACATTCGCAGTTTGTCGAGGTCGGTGTCGAGAAGCGTGACATGTGCGCCCATTCCCAAGGCGATGTTGGCCGCGTTCTGGCCCGCGACTCCGGCCCCGATGATGACCACCTCGGCCTGGTCGACCCCGCCGACGCCACCGAGCAGTACCCCGCGACCGCCGTAGGGCTTCATCAGCGCGTGCGCGCCCACTTGCGGGGCAAGGCAACCCGCGACTTCCGACATCGGGTACAGCAGCGGCAGTGTGCCGGAGGGCAGTTGCACGGTCTCGTAGGCGATCGCCGTAACCCGTTGCGCCAGTAGCTGTTCGGTCAACGGCCGGTCTGCCGCCAAATGCAGATAGGTGAACAGGACCAGCCCTTCACGCAAGCGGTGATATTCCTGTTCGACGGGTTCCTTGACCTTCAACACCAGCTCCGCCTCGGCCCAGACGGCGTCGGCTTCGGCGAGGATCTGTGCTCCTGCGGCGAGGTATTCGGAGTCGGGAATCGACGATCCCACCCCTGCCCCGGCTTCGATGATCACGTGATGACCGTTCGACACCAGTTCGTGCACACCGATCGGCGTGATCGCTACGCGAAATTCGTTGTTCTTGACTTCTTTGGGGACACCGATGCGCATGGGAGCTGCTCCTTACGGATGATCGAGTTCTGATCCGAGGATCGAGGATCAGTACGGCAATCGGCTATAACACCTGCACAATCGGCGGATATCGATATCGGAGCCGAGTATCCTGCGATCATGGCGTCGCGAGAGCAACACCGCCCGCAACCCGTGCGGCCGTTCCGGGGGTTGCCGTCGAACCTCGACGACATCGACCGCAGGCTGCTCGCCGAACTCGCCGAAGACGCGCGGGTTCCCAACAATGTCCTGGCGGCGCGGGTCGGCATCGCCGCGTCGACGTGTTCGCTGCGCCTGCGCAGGCTCCGTGAACTCGGTGCGATCCGTGGTTTCTACACCGACATCGCCCCGGAGGCACTGGGGCTGCCGCTCCAGGCGATGATCTCGGTGCAGGTGCAACCGGCGGCTCGGGCACGCATCGGTGAGCTGAGTGCCAAGCTCGCCGCGCTGCCCGGTGTGGTGAACGTGTACTTCCTCGCGGGCACCGTCGACTTCTTGATCCAGGTGTCGGCGGCCTCGCCGGACGCGTTGCGCGAGTTCGTGACCCAGGAACTCAGCGCGACCCGCGAATTCGCGTCGACCGAGACGAGTCTGGTCTTCGAGCACATTCGCAGCCCACAGCCCACGCTCTGACAGCCGATCGCGCCGAGCCCGAGCCCGGCGTCGGGACGAACTCTCTGCGACGATGTGCCCATGAGCACCACCACCCGACCGGGCGTGATCACCGCGGGCACGCTGGTCCTGTTGTCGTCGCTGTATTTCGCGCAGGGCCTGCCGTTCGGCTTCTTCACCCAGGCGCTGCCGGTGGTGCTGCGCGAATCGGGCTATTCGCTGGTGGCGATCAGCGCCTCGGGTGTGCTGTTCCTGCCGTGGGCGCTGAAGTTCCTCTGGGCGCCCTATGTCGATCGGTACGGCACCCGGCGCACCTGGCTGCTGGTGCTGCAACTGCTGTCGGCGGCGGTGGCGATGGTGCTGGCCTGCATGGATCTGTCGTCCTCGCTGCGCTGGATGTTCGTCGGCATCGTCGTGGTGAACCTGCTCTCGGCGACCCAGGACGTGGCCACCGACGGTTTGGCGGTGCGGCTGCTCGGCCCACGTCAGCGCGGACTGGGCAACGGTATCCAGGTCGGTGCCTATCGGGTCGGGATGATCGTCGGCGGTGGCGCCCTGCTGTGGTTGTACGCGCTGGCGGGCTGGCGGGCGCTGTTCCTCGCGATGGCGGCACTGATCGTGCTCACCACGGTGCCGGTGTGGCTGCTGCGGGAGCGGGTCGTCGACCGTCCGCCACGCGTGAAGCCCGCGCGGCTGCTCGGCGCCTGGTGGACCAGATTGCGCCGCCCCGGGATCCTCGCGTTCATCGCGTTGATCGGCGCCTTCAAATTCGGTGACTCGATGGCCGCGGCGCTCACCGGTCCCTTCCTGTCCGACGCAGGCCTCGACCTCGGCGAGATCGCCCTGATCAAAGGTGTTCTCTCTTCGGCGGGCGCGCTGGCGGGTGCGGCGCTGGGTGGCTGGCTGGCCTACCGGTTCGGCCGGCGGAAGGCGCTGCTGATCGGCGGTGTCACCCAGACCGCGAGCATCGCGCTGTATCTGTTCGCTGCCCTCGGCCTCGGCGGGTTCGAACTTCTCGTCACCGCGAGTCTGGCCGAGCACGTGTTCGGCGGTGCCGCCACGGTCGCTGTCTTCGCCCTCATGATGGACGCCTCCGAACCCGACCACGCGGGCAGCGACTACACCCTGCTCGCCTGCGCGATCGTCGTCGTCCAAGGCGTGGCGGGGATCGCCGCCGGCATCGTCGGCGAGCTGGCCGGATACCCCACGCTCTTCGCCACCGGTCTCGTGCTGTCCGGGCTCGGGTGCGCCGCCATGATTCTCGGTCTGTCCCGCGGTCTGGGGCCCGCCAACCTGTACCAAGCCCTCGCGCCGACGGACAGTCCGCTACCCGCCGTCGACCGCGACCAGCGCGCCGACAGGTAGTCCGGCGACGGTCGCGCCGTCCACCCGGAAATCCCGCCCTTCCGCATCGGCCCTGATCATGCGCCGAACCGGTTCGCTCGGCTATCTTGAGTCCGATGTGCTCGCCCGAGATCGTTCGTCTCGCCCATGAGAGTGCGCCACAGCCGAGTCGGCGGGCCGTGCTCGGCCTCGCCGGGCTCACCGCGCTGGCCGTGGCGGCGCCCGCGCCCGCCGTCGCCGCGCCGCGATCCGGCGTCGTCGACCTCACCCACACGCTGACGCCGCAACTGCCGGTGTGGCCGGGCAATCCGCCGATGGTCATGGTCCCGGTGGCCTGGCACGCGTCGGGTGGGTTCGGGCAGTACGCGCTCGGGTATTGGGAGCACACCGGAACCCATCTCGACGCGCCCGCCCATCGGATTCCCGGCGCCACCACGACCGAGGCCCTCGCCGTCGACGACCTCGTCGCGCCGCTCGTCGTCATCGATATCAGTGCCAAGGCCGCCGCCGACGCCGATGCGGTGGTGACCGTTGCCGATATCGACAGCTGGCGGTCGCAGCACGGTGACCTCCCGGAGCGGGCCTTTGTCGCGATGTATTCCGGGTGGGAACGTCGGCTCACCCAACCGTCGACCTTCCTCAATCTCGACGAGCGCGGAATGCCGCACGCGCCGGGTTTCTCCGCCGACGCCGCGGAATACCTGGTGGCGCAATGCGGGATCGTCGGCGCCGGTGTCGACACGCTGAGCCTGGATTGTGGTGCCGATCCCGAATACGGTGCGCATACCGCCCTTCTCGGTGCGGGTCGCTACGGCGTGGAGATGCTCGCCAACCTCGCCGCGGTACCGCCGAGCGGGGCGACGGTCGTCATCGGCGCGCCGAAACACGCGGGCGGCACGGGTGGACCGTGCCGGGTGCTCGCGCTCACCTGACCGGCATCACCAGTCCGGTCGACCGATCGAAAGCCGGTGCTGGAAAACATTTCCCGGATCCGCGGCGGCCTTGACCCGAAGCAGCCGCCGATAGTTGTCGCCGTAATAGAAGGCATGCCACGGTAGGCCGGAGGTGTTCCACGCGGGATCGGCCAGATCCGGGTCCGGATAGTTGATGTAACTGCCGCCGTAGGCCTCGTTCGGCACCGGGACACCGCCGGTGTCGGCATGGACGTCGCGATACATCGCGCGAGCCCAGTGCAGATATCGGTCGTCGTCGAAGGGCAGTCGCCACGATGCGTGGATCATCATCTTCATGAACGAATCCCGCGCGGGCATCGCCGTCGCGTCGGCGGTGACGGCATTGATCGCGCCGCCGAAAGGCAGGAATTCGAGCTGGGATTCGCCGAGGAAACCGAGATCGGTGATGTAGCGGTAGAAGATCCGGAGTTGTTCGGGGGAGTAGGCCTTGCGTAGATAGGCGGCTTTCACTTTGACCCGTGTCGTGTTCACGCCCTTGGCGTAATATACCTGGGCCAGGGTGTCCGGGTAGGACAGCTGGGTGACCGGGGTGAGTATTCCCGGCGGGAAAACGCCGTCGCTCACCGCGTCGACGAATTCGTCGAAACGGGCTCGCGCGTCAGGTGTTTCGGCATCCAACAGGATCAGCATCTCGGCCGCGCCGGTGCCGGTCGTCCGGATCATCAGTGGCGCGTACAGACCAGCGAATTCATTACCGGGCGCACTGTGACGTTCGAAGAACCCGAGGTAGTTACCGAGCAACCGGACGAACGAATCCTCGGTCGTGATGGGCAGGATCAGTCGCGCGTTCAGCATGCTGCCCGGCGGCTTCGGCAGGGCGTGCGCCGGGTCCGAGCCGTCGGAGTCCGGCGAGCGGAGCAGGAACCGGGTCACCACACCGAAATTTCCGCCCCCACCACCGGTGTGCGCCCACCACAGGTCGTGGTCGGGGCCGTCCTTGGTCGCGACCACCACTTTCGCGGTGCCGTCGGCATCGACGGTGACGAGTTCCACCCCGGCCAGATGATCGGCGACCAGCCCGAATCGCCGCGACAACGGACCATAGCCACCACCGCTGACATGACCGCCCATCCCGACGCCGAGGCAGATCCCGCCCGGCACCGTGACACCCCAGCGGTGCAATGCCTGGTAGACGGTGCCGATGTCGGCGCCTGCGTCGACCGAGAACGCACCGTGGTCCTCGTCCCAGAACACCGCGTTCAGCCGCCCGAGGTCGATGATCGAACGCGTCTGCGCGTTGTCGACGAAATCGTCGAAACAGTGCCCGCCCGAGCGCGCCGCGATCCTCGAGTCCTCGCCCACCGCCTGGGCGACCGCGCGACGAACCTCCTCGGCGCTGGTCGGCGCATAGATCTTCGCCGGTTGAGCCAGGAATCGCCGGTTGTACCCGCGCGCGGCCAGCGACTGGAACTCACCCGCACCGAGCACACGCTGCTCAGCGCGCCCCACGGGCATTCCGAGCGCGGCCATGGTGCCGCCGACCGCGGCCGCAGTGATCAACGTTCGACGTGAGAGCGACACCGGGTTCCTTTCGCGCCACGCTGTTCGAGATGGCTCTGCTCGGACAGTAGCGTCGATCGCCGATGCGGGGACGGCGGAAATGCGGTGGGGTCGCAGAGGTTGTGAGTTCGATATCGACCGCTCAGGTCGGCGGATCGGTGGGACGGAGGTAGACGGGGTGCCCGGCGGTGAGGTTGTTGTACAGGATGCTGAGGTCGAGTGCGTCCGTGGCCGGCTTCTTCGGGCGTGCGCTGCGGTCGACCTGACGGTGTAGGGCTTCCATCTTCTCGTCGAGCTGGGTGGCGACCTCGGCTGCCTGGGCGAGGTCGGTGCGCAGGTTCGGGGGTACCTCGCCGCGATATTTGTAGTAGATCTTGTGTTCGAGGCTGGCCCAGAAGTCCATCGCGATGGTGCGGATCTGGATCTCGACCGGAATCCGTTCGGTGCGGTCGGAGCGGAACACCGGGATCGACACGATCAAGTGCATGCTCTGATAGCCGTTCGGCTTGCGGTTGGTGATGTAGTCGCGCTCCTCGAGGACCGTGATGTCTTCCTGACCGGCCAGCATGTCCCTGATCGTGCCGATATCGGAGATGAAGCTGCACACCACCCTGACCCCGGCGATATCGAGCACGTTTTCCCTGATGGCGGCCAGATTCATCGCGTAATTCTTGCGGCGGACCTTCTCGAGGACGCTTTCGGGCGATTTGAGCCGCGAGCCCACGTGCTCGATCGGGTTGTACTCGTGGGTGTTGTTGAAGTCCTCACGCAAGATGTTGATCTTGGTGGTCACCTCGTCGATCGCGAACTTGTAACCGAGCATGAAGTCGACGAACTGCTCGCGCAGCGCGCGCAGGTCGTCGAAGCCGACGCCGTCGCCGTTGCCGAGCGGGCTGTCACCGGTGCTGGGATCGCGCTGCCAAGGTTTCATCGACCTCCATTGTGCCGTTCTTCGGGCGAACACCTCGACCAGTGCGTGCGGCATCACGTTGGCACCTCTCACAGCTCCCGGGTGTTCTGTTCGTCCGGTCGCCAGAAATCCGCAGATACTTCGTTTGCCCACGGGCAGGCAGGCCGACGATGACTTCTGGTGCAGTGCCTGACGACGGGCACCGTCACGGCACGGGGGCCGAGGCGAGCGGGCACTACCCGGCAGTGTGGCCGGGCTGAGGAAAGCGCGCAGCAATGCCGAGTGATGTCGTCGATGTGTCCGTGGAGTTCTCCGTCTCGCGCCGGGAGCTGTGGGATGTGCTGCTCGAGCCCCAGAGTTACCCGCGGTTGTGGGCCGGGATCGGGGGTTGTGATCGGCTGCTGAATCCCGACGGGAGCACCGTGTGGGAGGTCAGGATCGGTGACCGGGCGGTCGGTGTGCGGCGTACCGGGCTGGTGCTGACCATCGGGCGCTGGTACGAGAGTTTCGAACTGCACAATCCCGAATCCGGCGGTTTCGCCCTGATCCGGCTCACCGGGGACGAGCAGCGCACGCGGGTGAGCGTGACCGTCTTCGCGGCGCCGCGGCTGCACCCGGCGCTGGCGGGCGTGACGAACGCGGTGGTCATCGGGTGGGTCAAGGACGGTCTGCGGCGCGCGGCCGATGTCGTGGGTGGCGCGCGCACCTCGGTGGTGGCCAATGGCAACCGGGCACCGCTGCGGCGCAAGTCCGAGCTCGTGCGCTGGTGGGTGCACTCCGGTCAGGTGGCGCCGCCGCTGACCTCGGCCCGGCAGCTGCGGTCGCTGTACCGGTGGGGATTCAACCTGGCGGGCGGATACGCCGCCGGTGCCGCGCACAGCCCGGACCAGGTCGCGCTGATCGACGACGGCAGCACCGCCACCTTCGGCGAAACCGACAAGCGGACCACCGCGTTGGCGGGCGCGATGTACGAGGTCGGGTTGCGCGCGGGTGACGCGGTGGGCCTGCTGGCCGGAAACCATTGCGGCATGGTCGAATCCATGGTCGCGGCGGGCAAGCTCGGTGTCGACGTCGCGCTGCTGAACTCGGGACTCTCGGGGCGGCGGATCGAGGATGTCGTGCAGCGCCACCGGCTTTCGGCATTGTTCGTCGATACCGAGCTGGCTCATCTCGTGCAGTACCTGCACACCGATCTGCCGCGTTTCTTCACCGACGACGCGCCCGCCGACCCGACCCGGATCACGATCGAAGACCTCATCGCGACCCGCCACACGAAGTTTCCCGTCCCGACGATGCCGGGACGCCAGATCGTGCTCACCTCGGGTACCAGCGGCACCCCGAAGGGGGCGAGGCGCCCGCACCCGAAGGGCTTCGACACGCTGGTCGCGCTGCTGTCGCTGATCCCGATCCACGCGGGCAGCACCATGATGATCCCGGCGCCGCTGTTTCACACCTGGGGGCTGTCGGCGCTGCAATTGAGCACCGCGGTGCGGGCCACGGTCGTGCTGACGCAGGGCTTCGACGCCGAGGAATGCCTGCGCCGCGTCGCCGAACACGGGGTACACACGCTCATCGCGGTGCCCACGATGGTGCAGCGCCTGGTCGACCTGCCCGCGCAGGTGCGAAACCGCTACGACCTGAGCAGCCTGCGGCAGGTGATCAGTTGCGGCGCACCGCTGGCGGCGGTCACCGTCGACCGGTTCCTCGACGACTACGGCGACGTCCTCTACAACCTCTACGGTTCCACGGAGGTCTCCTGGGCCAGCGTGGCCGGGCCCGACGACCTGCGCGCCGCGCCGACTACGGCAGGACGCCCGCCGCTCGGCACCAAGATCGCGATCCTGGACGCCGCGCACAAAGCGGTGCCGATCGGGGTGGTGGGGCGGATCTTCGTCGGCAATCACATGCTGTTCGACGGCTATGTGAGCGACTCACCGCCCGAGGAAGCCGACGGCATGATGGACACCGGCGATCTCGGCTACCTCGACGCCGAAGGCAGACTGTTCGTGGCGGGGCGCGACGACGAGATGATCATCTCCGGCGGCGAGAACGTCTTCCCGCGGCCGGTGGAGGAAGCGCTGGCGCATCTGCCGCAGGTCACCGATGTCGCGGTGGTCGGCGTGCCGGACCACGAATTCGGCCAGCGGCTGGCCGCGTTCCTGGTGAAGAACGAAGGCTCGGGGCTCGATCCGGAGATGGTGCGCACCTACGTCCGGAACCGCCTCAGCCGTTTCTCCGTTCCGCGCGATGTCACCTTCCTCAATGCGCTGCCACGCGGCGAGACCGGCAAGGTGCTCAAGCGGTTGCTGGTCGACCCGGAGGGGCTGGCCGGCTGAGCCGGAGCACGGCGACCAGCCCATCGCACACTACGCGGACAGTGGTGTTCTCCGATGTGGATTCACTGCTCAGAGATCGAGGACCAGGCGTTTTCCCGCGCAGCGCGAGACGCACGCCAGTGTGACTCCCGCGGCGTGTTCGTCGGGGGTCAGCGCGCCGTCGCGATGGTCGGGTGTGCCGTCCACGACGCGGACCACGCAGGTGCGGCAGAAGCCCTGGCGACACGAGTAGGGCTGGTCGGGGCGCACCGCCAGCAGCGCGTCGAGCATGGTCTGGTCGGCGGCGACGGGGACGACCTCGCCGGTGCTCGCCATCTCCACCTCGAACGCGGTGCCGTCGACAACCGGTGCGGGGGAGAACCTCTCGGAGTGGAACTCGATGCCCGGCATCGTGCGCACCGCGGCGACGAGGGCGGCCGTCATCGGGGTGGGTCCACAGCAGTAGATCGCCGTGTCGTGGTCGACGCCGTCGAGAAGATCGGTGGCACTCGGCGTTCCGTGCTCGTCGTCGGTCCGCACCACCACGTGTCCGGCGAGTTCGGCGAGCTCGTCGAGGAAAGGCAGGGTGTCGCGACTTCGCCCGCAATAGACCAGGGTCCAGGCGATGCCGAGCCGGTCGGCGGCACGGGCCATCGCCAGGATCGGGGTGATGCCGATGCCGCCAGCGACGAAGTGCAGCCGTTTCGCCGAGGAGCCACGTCCGGGCGGCGCGAACGGGAACGCGTTGCGTGGCCCGCGGATCACCAGCGCGGTCCCGATCGGCAGCTCGTCATGGATCTCGATCGACCCGCCACCGCCGTGCGGGATGCGACGCACCGCGATGCGGTACTCCCCGGTCTCGGCCGGGTCGCCGCACAGCGAGTACTGCCGTAGGCGGCCGGACGGGAGTTCGATGTCGATGTGCGCGCCCGGCGCCCACCGGGGCAGCTGCGCACCATCGGGGGCGCGCAACTCCAGATTGATGACGGCCTGATCCTCGGCCACCAACAGCCGGTCGGTGACCACCACCGGGAAGCGAGCGTCGTCGGTCCTGGTGAGGATGGGACGGCGATTGATCAACGTCGACCAGCGAATGCGCAGGTTGGCCACGGCGTCGATCGCCCTGGTGGTCGGATCCTGATCGTGCTTGCCGTACAGGTCCGGCGGGATCACGGTGGGCGCGGGATGAACGGTCACTGTGCCGCCGCCCTGGCCGCAGGCGACTTGGCGAGATAGGCGATCGCCTGTTCGGTCGACCCGACCGACGCCGGGTCGTAGCGCGGGTTGAACGTGGACCCGGCGCTGATCAGCAGCGCAGGAATACCTGGCAGCGCTCCGCGCCACATCGCCCCGAGGATCTTCCAGATCAGTTTGGGATAGCCCATATTCGGCAGTTCGGGATCCTGATTGACCAGGAATTTCGTGCCGCGCACGAGCAGACTGAGCAGGATCGGAATGACGATCAGCATCATCCCCGCACGGCGCAGGTACCCGGCCCCGAAGTAGATCGCGACGTCGTGGGCGACACTGCGGTGTTCGACCTCCTCGGCGCCGTGCCAGCGGAACAGGTCGAGCACGCGCGGTTCGGCACCGTGGGATTCCAGGTCGGCGTTGAGAATCCAGTCACCGAGCCAGGCGAAGAAGTGCTCGAGGCTGGCGATGAACGTCAGCCGTTCGACCAGGCGGGTCTGTGTCGCCTGCGGGGTGCCCTCGCGCGCGCCGAGCGAGTTACGGAAGACGTATTCCATCTGGCGGGTGTAGGGCGCGGTGTCGATGTGGTGAGCCGTGAAAACCTGGTCGAGCACCTTGGCATGGGTCTCGGCGTGCATCGACTCCTGGCCGATGAACCCCAGCATGGCTTCGCGTACCTTGGCGTCGCGCACGTAGGGCAGCGCATCGCGGTAGGTGGCGCAGAACATCCGCTCGCCCTCGGGCAGCAGTAGGTTCAGCGAGTTCACCAGGTGCGAGGCGATCGGCTCGGACGGCATCCAGTGCAGTGGTGCCGAGGTCCAGTCGAACTTCACATTGCGGGCCTGCAGGGCGACGTCAGGTGCGCGCACGGTCCTGGGCGCGCGACGGAACGGGCGTTTCATCGGGTCTCCTGTGCGAGGGGAGCGGAGTTGTCGTGGCCGGCGCGCAGGAACTGTCCGGTTCCCCAGTCCGCGCCGATGCCGGGCGTCACTTCGCCGGCGCCGAAGACCCGGCGGCCGTTGACGACGGTCGCGACGACGGCGCGGTCGTTGCGGTTCACCATGCGGTCGAGCCCGAACTCGGGCAGTGCGGCTTCGTGGAGCTGGTGCACCTCGTCGTCGAGCCCGGCGGGGTCGATCACGACCAGGTCGGCCCGGTCGCCCTGACGCAGGTGGCCCGCATCGATCTGATACCAGTCGGCGAGCTCACCGGTGAGCCGGTGGACGGCACGTTCGGTGCTAAGGAACGGCTTGCCGGATTCCTGTGCGCGCAGCACCCTTTCGAGCAGGCGCAGCGGGAAGTTGTAGAACGACATGTTGCGCAGGTGCGCGCCCGCGTCGCCGAACCCCATCTGCACGCCGGGACTGGCGGCGAGCTTGTTCAGATAGTCGGGGCGGTCGTTGGCGATCGTGGTGCGCCAGCGCAGCGCGGGACCGTATTCGACCACCATGTCGAGGTAGGCGTCGACCGGGTGCAGGCCACGGTCCTTGCCGACCTGGCCGATCGACTTGCCGACCACTGATTCGTCAGGGCAGGCGATGATCTCGGCGTCGAAGAAGTTGCGGTGCCAGATGCGGGGGGTGAACTTGTTGTCGTACTGCTTGCGGAACCAGCGACGGTACGGCTCGCTCTGGAGCAGTTCGTTGCGTTCGACCTGGTCTTTCAGATGCAGGGCCGCGGCACCGGCGCCGAACTCCTCGAACACCACCAGGTCGATGCCGTCGGCGTAGACGGTGAACGGCACGGGCAGGTGCTGCCACCGGAAGTTGGTGCGGGCGAACCGATTCAGCAGCGGCGCGGCGTAGAGCATGAACCACACCAGCGGCGGGTAGGCCTTGGAGTCGGCCGCCGACAGCAGCGAGGTGCGCAGCCTCGGCCTGCCGATGCCGGCGCTGGCGAGGAAGAACTTGGCGATGTTGGGATTCAGGCTGACCGTCGGGGCGCTCTGCAGAACCCGGCCGCGCTTGCGCAGCACCTTGTTGAGCGCGCGCACCTCTTTGCCACGCGTGTAGGTCGACGGCAGCGACCGCGACCGGTATTCGTCGCCGTCGATCTTGTCGAGTTTGTTCGTCATCGATGACAGTCCGAGGAAGCCCGCGTCGACCGCCGATTCGAGCAGGGTGGTCATCTGCTCGATCTCGGCAGCGGTGGGTTTGGTGTCGCGGGTGACCGCGCGGCCGAGCCCGAGCACATGGGTGCGCAGATCGGAGTGCCCGAGGAACGCGGCGACATTGGGTCCCAATGGCAGCGAGTCCAGTGCCTTCGCGTACTCGCCCGGATCCGACCAGGTGCGGTGCTTGTCCAAGGCGTCGTGCACCGCATCACGCGGCACGGCTTCGACGCGGCTGAACAGATCCGCGCAGTCGGCGTTGGACGCCAGCACGGTCGACAGCGAGCAGTTACCGACGACGACCGTGGTGACGCCGTGGCGCAGCGACTCCGACAGCTCCGGCTTGATCAGCATCTCGGCGTCGTAGTGGGTGTGTACGTCGACGAAACCGGGCAGCACCCATTTGCCCTCGGCGTCGATCACCTCGGTGCCTGCGCCGATCGGCAGCGGATCGACGGAGACGGCCGCGACGATGCCGTCGCGGATGCCGATATTGCGCTGTGCGGACGCGGCTCCGGTGCCGTCGAACCAGAGTCCGTCGGTAATGACGATGTCGAAGTCGAGCATTGGCTTTTCTCTCATTCGTCGTTACTTGGGCTGGGCCTGGATGAACGCGTCGGCGTATTCGGCGATCGCGGCGGGGTCGGAGTAGGGCAGCCAGTGCCCGCGCGGCAGGTCGTGGCGGATGACCTGATCGGCCCACTTCGCGGTGTCGTCGTAGCTCGCGGAGCGCACGGCGATGTCACGGGTGTTGACCAGCAGTTGCACCGGCACGGTCGTGCGGCGTTCCCGTGGCCCGAACATGCGGGCGATGATGTTGGCTTTGTAGAAGCGCAGCCCCGAGATCATGTCCTGCTTCAGCGTCGGTGCCAGCGAGATCTGATCAGCGGGCGTGCCCTCCACCACGCGGAGGAACAGCTTCCAGATCTTCTCGGTGCCGACGAGCCGGAAGAACAGGCCCGGCAGGATCGGCAGCATGAAGAAGGTGGTGTAGGCCGAGGACAGGCACTGGCTGAGCGTGCCCCAGATCCCGCGCGGGGTTCCCGACAGCACGCCACCGCGCATCCAGGTGGCGAGGTGGTCCAGGTTCGGGCCCGAGATCGAGGTGAACGACGCGACGTACTGGTTCGCGCCCGGCTCACACACCGCTTCCCAGATCTGGACCGAGCCCCAGTCATGGGCCACGACGTGCACTGGTTCGGTGGGGCTCACGGCCTCCACCACGGCGAAGAAGTCGGTCGCGAGTTTGCTCAGCTGGTAGGCCGAGACCTGGGTCGGCGCGCTGGACTCGCCATAACCGCGGGTGTCGTAGGAGATCACCCGGTATTTGTCCGACAACAGCGCCACGACGCCGTCCCAGAGGTGGTGGGTGTCGGGCCAGCCGTGGACGAGGACGACCGGAATGCCGTCCTCGGGTCCGAATTCATAGACCGCCAGCGAGATGTCGCCGTTGCGCACCAGATGTGTTCTGGATGACGCTGCCCCGGGATGGTCGTTACCGGTTTCGCGCGTCATACGAGACTCCTTTCCCACGGGGCTACGTTGCTCCGTGCACGATCAATAGTACCGTCGGTACCATTGTCTGGTACGCGTGGTACCAGGAATATATTGAGGATCTGGAAGGTCGCTGTCAACAGGACCCCTGAGTCCGCCCGCGATACGGCGGCCGATCCATCGCCGAACGCCGCTATCCTGGCCGTACGCGAAGGGCGGATCAGGGAGAACAGTGACTACATCGTCTAGACCGGTTCGCCGGTCGCCCGTACGGTTGCTCACCCGCGAACAAGTCATCGCGGGTGCGGTGCGGTGCATCGACCGCGATGGACCCCAGGTGAGCATGGAAACGCTCGCCCGGGAGATGGGTGTTGCCAAACCGCGTCTGTACCGCATGTTCGCCGATAAGTCCGAACTCGACGGCGCGGTCTCGGATTGGCTCGTCGCGCAGATCTACGCCGCCGTCGCGCCGGATCTTTCGCTGATCATGCAGCCGCCACGGGCCACGATCCATCGGTTCCTCACTGCCTACGCCGGGGTCATCGCTGAGCACCCCGATGTGTTCCGGTTCCTCGTCCTCACCCAGAGCGTGTCGAGCGCCGACCCGTCCGCTCGGCCATTGGACATCGGTCGGCGCCTCTCGCACGATCTGGCCGAGCGCAGCCGCAGTGTGCTGTCCTCGGTCGCACTCGATACCGACGGTATCGATCATCTGCTGCGCGGCATCGTCGGTTTCGTCATGGCCGTCACCGACCTGTGGCTCGACACCGATCCCGTCCCGCGTCCGGAACCGACGGCACTGTTCGTCGATCGGACAACCAATGCCGTCGTCCAGTTGTTCGACGGCTTTCTTCGAGAGAAGGGCCTCGTCATCGAGCCCGATATGTCGGTGGCGGCGACCTTGGCCACTATCACCGAAAACGCACCGTCCCTCGACTGAGGCCCGGCCGCCTCCGCGCGAATCCGCGGAGGCGGCCGTCGGCGCTGGGTCAGACCTTCATCTCGTAGGTTCCGGCCAGGGCGCGTGCCTTGCCGAGCACGCGCTCGAAACGAGCGTCGTCGAACACGGGACGACGAACCAGGTCGAGGGCCCGGCGCTGCTGGGTGGGGGTGGCGGTCGGCTTGTTGTGCAGGTTGAGCGCGTTCGCGGAGAAGGTGCGCACGAATCCGTCGAAGATCTGGTCGATCACCGCCGGATCGGTGCCGTCGATGCGCGCCTGCTCCAGCACCAGCTGCGCGTAGGGCACCGCGGTGAACAGCTCACCGAACGCGAACAGGAAGTCCACGTCCTGCTGCTGCGACGATGTCGGTGCGGCAACCGCGAGCAGGGCCTGCAGCGCGAGCACCTGCTCGAGGAACATCGCCACGTTGGGTACCTCGCGGAAGCTCTCGAAAACCGGTCGCCAGTCCGCGAAGCGAATCCGGCCGAGACCGCTGCTCGGGCCCTGCCGGAACAGGAACTCGTCGTCGGCGGTGTCGTGCCGCGATGGCACCGGAGCGTAAGCGGCACTGGCGAATTCGGCGCGCAGCGGCTTCACGACCGCGCCGAGGCGCGGGGTGATCTTGCGACTCGACCAGCTCAGCGCACCGGCGACCGCGCGGGTGGTTCCCTTGGATGCCACCGAGGCACCCGGCAGCGACTGCATCGCGGCCAGGCCCGCGTCGGCGGGGTGGAACATGTAATTGGCCATGAACTTCAGCGACAGCGCCATGTTGACGTGGACGGTGCCCTCGAGCCGGGGCAGGCCGAACATGGCCGTCATCGCGACCGGGAAGTACATGTCGTTCTCGAACCCACGCGCGGCGATCACGTCGGCGAGGTCCTCGATCACGCGCTGTCCCTGGCGGGTCACCGACATCTTCTCGATGGCGTTGAACAGCAGGTAGCGACGATCGTCGGGCGATGCCGAACGCATGTAGTCCACCGCGCGGGCGCTGTAGAGCTTCATCGCGGCGATGCGCGCGTAGGAATCGGTGATCAGCGCCCGGACCTGGGGGAACTCGGTGACCTTGTGCCCGAACAGAATCCGGTTCTCGGCGTGGTTGATCGCCTCGTAGAAGGAGTGCTCACAGGCGCCGACCGCACCGAAGCCGAGGTTGAACTTGCCCACGTTGACCGTGTTCATCGCCGCGTGGAACGCGTCCTCGCCGCGGTGGAGGATGTCCTCCTCGGCGACGGGGTAGTTCTCCAGATCGAAAGCGGCGACATAGATCTGGCTGTTGACGACATTCTTGCGCAGCTTGTACGCCTCGTGCTGGGAGTCGGCGACGAAGAAGAGATACCCCTCGTAATCCTCCTGAGTCGGCTTGCCCCGCAATGCCGCTGCGCTGTCGATGATCGGCTTGTCCGAACGACGGCCGAATACCGACACCATCGAGGCCAGGTTGCCGTTGCCGATGTAGTACTTGCCGCCGGTGGCGGTGTAACCACCGTCGGGCTGCGGGTCGACGATCATGTCGGTGGAGTACACGTCGGCGCCGTGCTCCTTCTCCGACAGGCCGAAGGCGAAGATCTCACCGGAGTCGAGCTGCGCGGCGGCCTTCTGCTTGGCCGCGGTGTTCTCGCTCTGCCAGATCGGGCCGAGGCCCAGGATGGTGACCTGCCAGATGTACCAATAGGTCATGCCGTAGAAGCCGAAGATCTGGCTCAGCATCGCGTTGCGTGCGGTATCCCAGCGCTTGTCCGGGTCACCGCCTGCCTCGGCCGCCGGAGTGAGGAAGGTGGCGAACAGGCGCTCGCGCTTGACGAAGTCGAGGAAGTCCGACGGCCAGACGCGGGATCGATCGTCATCGAGCAGCTGGGTCTTGCCGCGGGTCTCGAACCAGTCGACCGTCGCGCGCAACAGTCTGCGCGTCTGCGGATCGAACTGGGCGAAGTCGGCGGTGTTCGGGTTGAAGAAATCCTGGGGCATCGTCGCTCCTCCTGCGGGCGTCCGGCAGGGTCGGGACGCTTCATTCGTCACTGTAGCATTTTCGTACATCGATGTAGGAACACCGGATGGGTTGCTATTGTGGGCTCATGGTTAGCGAGTCGGTAGTGCAGCGGCGAGGGCGGGCCGCGCACCTCGGCCCCGAGCGGCGCAGGCCGCAGGTGCTCGACGCGGCTCTGGCCATCGCCGCCGACGACGGCGTCGCCGCGGTCACGATGGGCGCGGTCGCGGACTACATGAAGGTGACCCGCCCGGTGGTGTACGCCTGCTTCCCGGATCGGGTCGAATTGATCGACGCGCTGATCCAGCGCGAGGAGAGTTTCCTGATCTCCGGTGTGCTCGACGTGCTGCCGCCGCGCGCGACCGACGCCGACGAGACGGTCTTCGTCGAGGGGTTCCGCACACTGCTCCACAAGGCCGCCGATCGTCCCGACGCCTGGCGACTGATCTACGGCAACCCCGACCCCGCGGTCGCCGGCTCGTTCGGTCGTGGTCGGCGGCTTGCCGTCGAGCGCTGCACGGCGCTGCTGCGTCCGACCCTGCAGGCATGGGGCATCAACGACGCCGAGCGTAAATTACCCGCTCTGGTGGAGCTGTGGGTGTCGGCCGCCGAAAGCGCGGTCCGAACCCTGTTCGCCAACCAGGACGAGTGGAATCCCGATGATCTCGGCGCCTTCGTCGGCTCGGCCGTCTATCGGGCCATGCGCGGCGCGTAATGCCCGCGCCGTAAGCGGCGCGTCTCGATGAACGGTGGCGCGGCTGTTCGCTGACCACAGTTCGTCGACACGTCCGGTCAGTGGGTGGGTGAGGGGGTCCTGCTGGGCGAGCGCACACTGTCGAGGAAGTCCGCGATCGTCGCCCACGTGGTGTCGCGGGCGGCAGGCCCCGCGATGATGCCGAGGTGGCTTCCCGGGACCTCGGTGAAGCGAACCTCCGAGGCGCCGGTGAGGACCCCGATGCCCGCCGCGACGGACGCCGACGAGGCCAGGGCGTCCTTGGTGCCGCCGATCAGCTGCGTCGGCGCGGTGAGTCCGGTCAGATCGATCGCGCGATCCGGACCCAGATGCACTGTGCCCTTGAACATTTCGTTGCGGATGATCAGTTGCCGGTACGCCTGACGATAGAACCGGCCCGGGTAACCGGGCATGGTGTCCATGAACCGATCCACCGATTGCATGCGGGCCAGTGCTTCGGTGTCGGCGATATTGCGGGCGATGTACCAGGGCTTGGTGAGTTCGCGGTCGATCGACTGGATGCGGAAACCGGCCCGCACCCCGTACTTCGGCACGCCACCGGCGACGCGCACCGGAAAGGTGACCTCGCGACCGCCGGTGAGCTGTCCGAACCTGCGAGCCACCGAGATCTGGCCGTTGCGGCGCTGATCGAACGGGGTTCCCACCGCGGTGACCGACCCAATCGGCAGGTCGGGGTGCCCCGCGGCGGTGAGCACGCTGATGGTGCCACCGAACGACCAGCCGATCAGGTCGACAGTGGAGTGATCGTTGTCCGTGCTCACCGCGTCGATCGCTGTCGGCACGATGTCGTCGACCCACTCCTCGAAGCCGAGATCGCGGTCCGCGTAGGTGATCTCGCCGTAGTCGAGCACATAGACCTCGCGCCCCAGGTCGAGCAGGAAGCGCACCAGGCTCTGGCTCGGCCGCATGTCGTAGCAGGAGATCGTCACCGCGAGCGGCGGCACGAGCAGCACGGGATCGCCCGTGGCGGGGGTGGAGCGCCGGTAGCGCAGCAGCCTGCGGTGCGGTTCGTCGTAGACGATGTCCGACGGCGTCGGCGCGTACGGCTCGACACCGTCGCGCAAGAGTGCGACCGCGTTGCGCAGTGCAACAGACAGGGGGCCCATGTGAATTCTCCGGATACGTCGCGACGACAGGAGAAAACTATGTGTAACTCCCCGTATCACCTTATCTGTTCTCGCGGAGTCATCCGAATCCGCAGGTAAACCACTGCTGGGCGGTCACCGGAACAACGTCGACGCCCCGTTCGAGCACGTATCGAACGGGGCGGATCGGGAACTTCGGCGGCAGCGGTGTCCGCCGCCGTTCGCGGCGTGGGTCAGGGTTTGCGGGCGACCGCGCCATAGGCCGAGATCGGGCGGACCTCGCCGACCTGGGTTGCTTCCGGGCGCCACTCGGTGATCGAGACGACGCCGGGTTCGACGACCTCCAGACCGTCGAAGACGCCGCGGATCTGGGCCTGTGGGCGGGGGACGTACGGTGTGCCGCCCGTGCCGGTGTAGTTCTCGCACAGGGTGACGTAGGCCTGGCTGTCGTCGGTGCCGTCCCACATGATCAGGTAGCTGCCCGACGGTACCTCGCCGACGACCGTGCGCACGATGCGCAGCAGGTCGTCGTAGGTCTTGGCGTGACCGAGAACGCCCATGAACATCACGGCGATCGGCTCGTTGAAGTTCAGCACGTTGCGCGCGTCGGCGACGATCTGCTCGGGATTGTGGAAGTCGGCGTCGATGTAGGTGGTGACGCCTTCGTCGGTGGTGCTGGTCAGCAGTGCGCGCGCGTGGGTGAGGACCAGTGGGTCGTTGTCGACGTACACCACGCGGGCGTCGGCGGTGACACCCTGGGCGACCTCGTGGGTGTTCTGCATCGTCGGCAGCCCGGTACCGATATCGAGGAACTGGCGGATGCCGCGTTCCTTGGCGAGGAAGCGCACGGCCCTGATCAGGAACTGCCGCGACTGCACGGCCATGGTCGAGATGTCCGGGTCGACCGCGAGCCCGGCGTCACCGGCGATTTTGTCGATCTCGTAGTGGTCCTTACCGCCCATCCAGTAGTTCCAGATCCGTGCCGAATGGGGGATATCGGTCCTGATCATCGGGGTCTGCACGTCGGACATGAGCCTTGCTCCTCTGTAACTTGACAGTGGTGCGCCCGCCCAGGGAGAACCACCAGCGACATAGCATCTGATCTGGCTGCGACAGTACAAGATTCCCGCCGCGCCGACAGCTGGACGCCGTGGATATCCCGGCTGAGGGCGGTGGAAGGCCGAGTTCGCGTTGCGATCGACATTCCAAGTGTTCACTGCGACGAACACGTTCCGCCGGTAGCATCGCTAACGGACCGTAAGGTCTAGTCCAGCAAGATGTTTCGTTGCGATCGCGGAGAACCGGGGTCCACGGGGCACCGGGTGATCGAGAGGTTTCACAGTGGAAACGGTGACGAATCGGGTCGTAATGGATCCGACTGGGCAAGATATTCAGGGCGAGATCGTCGAGATCAGGGCGCACGGTCCCGCCACCAGGGTCGAGTTGCCGGGCGGGGTACAGGCATGGTCGATCACCGATGCCGCGCTGCTGGAGAAACTGCTCATCGATCCCCGCGTCTCCAAGGACGCCGGCCAGCACTGGCCCGCGTTCGTGGCCGGTGAGATCCCCCCGGATTGGCCGCTGTACCTGTGGGTTTCGGCGCCGAACATGTTCACCGCCTACGGCCCCGATCATCGCAGGCTGCGCAAGCTGGTAGCGCCCGCGTTCACCGCGCGCCGCACCGAGGCCATGCGCGGACAGGTCGAGCGCATCACCACCGAACTGCTCGACGAGCTGGCCCAGACCCCGGCCGGTCAGCCGGTGGACCTGCGCGAGCAGTTCGCGTATCCGCTGCCGATCCAGGTGATCTCGGAGCTGATGGGCGTGCCGGAATCGCTGAACCCCGGGCTGCGGACGTGCATCGACGGCATCTTCGATACCTCGCTCACCCCGGAGCAGTCGCAGGCCAATTACATGGAGATGTACCGGATCCTCGGTGAATTGGTGGCACTTCGCCGCGAACAGCCCGGCGACGACATCACGAGCCTGCTGATCGTCCAGCGCGACGAGGACGAGGGCCAGCTCACCGAGGAAGAGCTTGTCGGCACCCTGCTGCTGGTGATCTCGGCCGGTCACGAGACCACCGTGAATCTGCTCGACCAGGCCATCACCGCGCTGCTCACCCGGCCCGATGTGCTCGAGCGCGTGCGCGCAGGCGAGATCACCTGGCCCGATCTGGTCGAGGAGACACTGCGATTCGAGTCGCCGGTCGCGCATCTGCCCTTGCGTTTCGCGGTGGACGACATCGAGATCGACGGGGTGCGGATCGCCAAGGGTGACCCGATTCTGGCGAGCTACGCCGGTGCCGGTCGTGATCCGAAGCTGCACGGCGAGACCGCCGACGAGTTCGATCCCACGCGGGAGAAGCAGTCGCACATGGCGTTCGGCTACGGTGCCCACCACTGCCTCGGTGCTCCGCTGGCCCGCCTCGAGGCGCTGGTGTCGCTGCCCGCCCTGTTCGAACGGTTCGCCGACCTGAAGCTGGCCGCTCCCGTGACCGAACTCGGCACTGTGCCCAGCTTCATCTCCAACGGGCACCGCCACCTGCCCGCTTACGTGCACGGCGCGTAGCACCGAACTTGCTCGGCCGACCCGGTCGGTCGGCCGAGCAAGGGGTCAGTTACCGGGCACCACCAGCGGGGCCATGCTGGGGAACACCACCGGCAGCCCGGCCAGCGCCCGGTGGAACGGACCCGGCCGCCAGACCAATTCGTCCGCTGGGACCGCCAGTTCGAGTTCCGGCAGCGCGTCGAGGAGCTGGTCGATGGCCTCCTGGGCGATCAGGTAGGCCGGGGACTTCGCCGGGCAGCCGTGCGGGCCGGTGCTCCACGCCAGGTGCGCGCGATTGTCGAGGAAATCGCCGGTCCCGATCGCGGGATCGTTGTTGCACGCGGCCATGCTGATGACAACAGGCTGATGCGCGGGCAGCCACACGTCGTCGACCAGGATCGGCTGACGAGGATAGGTGGTGCAGAAGTTGGCCATCGGCGGGTCGGTGTAGAGCACCTCGTCGAGGGCGTCGCGGGTGGACAGGCTGCCGCCGAGCAGGCTGCCCGCGAAACGCTGATCGGTGAGCATCAGCCGCACCGTATTGAGAATCAGATTGAGCATCGGCTCGATCCCCGCGCCGTACATCGTGAGCACCTGGTTCATCAACTCTTCGTCGGTGAGCCGCTGCGGATGCTGCACCAACCGGGTCGTCACATCGTCGCCGGGCTCGCTCTGCTTGAGCCGCACCAGGTCGTAGAGCGCGTCCTCCATCATCTGCGTGCCGCTGGCCGCGGTGTCGCCGCCCTCGAACATCTGCCCCATGCCGGTCGCGATGTGCCCGCCGATATCGGCGGGCACACCGAGCATCGCGTTGATGGTGGCGAAGATGACGGGAAAGGCATACTGGCTCAGCAGATCCGCGCTGCCGTCGGCGCAGAAGGAGTTGATCACCGGCATCGCGATCTGCTCGACGGTGCGGTGCAGCTGGTACAGGTCGACACCCGCCAGGCCCGCGACGGTGACCTGCCGGTGGCGCGTGTGCTCCGCGCCCGCGGTGCGAATCGCGTTGGGGCGGTAGCGCATCATCGGAAGCACCGGGCAGTCGGCGGGGATGTCGCGCTGCCACATCTTCGGGTCGGCGGGGAAATGGTCGGGATCGTTGAGAATCTGTACCGCGGTGCGGTAGCCGATCACGAGGGTGGCGGGGACCCCGGGCACCAGGTCGACCGGCACCAGCGAACCGAAGCGGTGCCGCATGGCGCGGTAGGTGCTCTGCGGATCGGCCGCGAACTCCGGTGAGTACAGCGGCACCCGGTCCTGGCCGCTACGCGAGTCCGGCGAAACATCCAGTGTCACAGCGTGTACTCCTGAGTCGACGATCGGTGCCTCGGCGACGCGCCGAGTTCGTGGCCGACCCTGGCGGCCAGCTCGTTCATGCGATGGGCAACGAGCGCGAGGTCGACATCGCCGGTCGTGGCGACGCCGAGCAGGGTGCCCGCGCCCGCGGCCGTGATGAGGACCATGCCCTCGTCGTATTCGGTCATGTTCTGGCGCACTGTATTCGAGAGCCCGCCGCAGAACTCGCCGAGTACCTTACCCAGCGAGCGCAGCCCGCACGCGGCGGCCGCGAATCGCTCCGCGTCATCGGTGGTGATGGAGCCTGAATGCGCCACGCGTAGGCCGTCCTCGGATAACAACACCGCGAAGCGGACGCCGTCGAGAGCCAGGTCGTCCAGCAGCCACGCGAGGCGGTTGGTGCTGTTGGCGATCGGAGTACTCATCAGCTGTCGTGCCCTTTCGTCGAACGCGCGGCCGCGGCGCGACCGTGTCGGGAGCCGCTGTGCCAGGCCGCGGCGAGCTCGGGGCGGGCGAGCGTCTCCGCGGTGCCCGCGCGCTCGTCGACCGGGGCGACGGCGCGGCGGGTGCGCTTGGGCAGCCCACCGGTGGTCCGGTCGTACTCGGCCACCTCCGGCTCGGGCGCCGGCCTGGTGATCTCGGAAACGGGTTGTGGTGCTACCGGTTCCGGTGCCTCGGCGTGTTTGGGCCGGTGCACCTCGGTGGCCGCGACGAGCAGGGCGGCGGGAACGAACACCATCGCCCTGGTGCCGCCGTAGATATTGGGTCCGTCGACATAGGCGGCGAAGCCGTAGCGGCGCGCGAGCGCGGCGACACCGGGGAACCCGACCCGCGGTGACGGGCCGAGCGCGTTGATGTCGACGACACGTTCACCCGAGAGCACCTGGCGTGCCTCCTCCATCTGTTCGCGGCTCATCCGCACGCCCGCGTCGTCGATGATCACGGTGACGCCGTGGTGGCCCTGCTGGTAGGAGATGTCGACGAACGAGGACGGCGGCGAGTAGCGCAGCGCGTTGTCGAGCAGGGTCGCGACCGTGTGCACGAGCGGTTCGACCGCCCGGCTCATCACCACCAGTTCGCAGTTGCCCGTGCGCACACGCAGATAGTCACGCACGCGGCCGGTGGCGCCGCCCACCACGTCGCCGACGGTCTGCTGTGGCCAGCGCCTGCCGGGCAGCCCGCCCGAGACGATGACGTAGGCCTGGGCCTGGCGGATCATCTGCTGGACCGTGTGGTCGATCCGGGTGAGCGTCGCGTAGACCTCGTCGTTGCGGTTCTCCCGCAGCGCGTTGCTCACGACCTGGCCGACGTCGGCACCGAGACTGACCACGGTGGTACCGAACGCGCGCACCGCGTTGCTGGTGGCGGACCGGGCGTCGGCGGCGACCTGGGCGCGTGTCGCCTCCTGTGCTGCCTCGACCTGCGCCGTGGTGTGGTCTTCGGCGGCCCGTTCGGCCAGTGCCGCCTCGTGTTCTCGCGCACGCAGCTCGTCGTCGTGGGCGAGTGACATCTGCGCCATCGCCGCGTCTTTGGCTTGGAGGTCGCGCTCGGCCACCACCAGGCGGGCGCGGATCTGACGTTCGTTGCGCAGCGCCTGGAGCGCGACAGCGACCGCGCCGAGCAGGACGAGGGTTGCGATGGAGAACAAGAAGACCGCGAGCGTCGGAGTCATCGGTTCCTTTGTCGTTTGTACCGACCGAAGAGCCGTGGTGGCCGGGTCCTCGCCGGTCTCTCCGACGAGACTTCTCGCCGATACCTGCCCTCACACCATCTGCGCCGCACCATGATTCGGCACCGCGCGCGCGAGTTCGGTCGAGTCCGGGCTCGCTGCCCGGCGCTTCGGCGATGCGGACACGTTAGCAGTGCGAACCGGCGAGTGCACGAAACGGGTTGCTGCAGAACGTGACTCGCATTGTGCCGAAGCGGATGAATCGAGACCGCGGGTTTACCCTCGCCGTGTACGGTTGAACAGATCCAGGTCAGCCGTGGACCAGCGGCGACCAACGCGTCGTCGCCGCACTCGGCCTCGAGTCACCGGCTCTCATTCCTTCTCTCGTTTCCCCGCTGCGGCGCCGTCGATCGATCCGAGGAAGAATCCGCATGACCAGCGATCTCGACGACGACCCGTCCGACATGACACCCGCCGACCACGAGGAAGAAGACCCGACCGTCCACTGGCCCGAACCGAGCCCGCTGCAATCGTGGTGGACCGACATCATGGGCGCGAAGAAGCCGCGCCGGTTCGGCCAGCAGAGCTGACTCACCCAGCACGACCCACCAGGGCCGCACCGTTCTCGGTGCGGCCCTTGTCGTGTTCGCGCCGTATTCCCCGGGGTATTGACCTGGACGCCGTGTCCAACATAAATTACATGGACACCGTGTCTCAGGTATCTGGGACACACGGCACACGGGAGTGCGTTCATGACACAGAAGGTGTTCGTCGTCGGCGTCGGCATGACGAAGTTCGAGAAGCCGGGTTCGCTGGAGTGGGACTATCCGGACATGGCCCGCGAGGCGGGGACCAAGGCGCTCGCCGATGCCGGAATCGACTACGACCAGGTCGAGCAGGCCTACGTCGGCTACGTGTACGGCGAGTCCACCTCGGGCCAGCGCGCGGTCTACGAGCTGGGGCTCACCGGCATTCCGGTGGTCAACGTCAACAACAACTGTTCCACCGGGTCGACGGCGCTCTACCTCGCGGCACAGGCGATTCGCGGCGGGCTCGCCGAGTGCACGCTCGCGCTCGGCTTCGAGAAGATGCAGAAGGGCTCGCTCGGTTCGACCTACGACGACCGCGAGCAGCCGATGATGAAGCACCTGCTGGCGCTGGCCGAACTCCAGGAGTTCGCCATGCCGCCCGCGCCGTACATGTTCGGCGCCGCGGGCAAGGAGCACATGGAGCTCTACGGCACCACCGCCGAGCAGTTCGCCAAGATCGGCGTGAAGAACCACAAGCACTCGGTGAACAACCCGTACGCGCAGTTCCAGCAGGAATACAGCCTCGAAGAAGTCCTCGAGGCGAAGCAGATCTACGGCCCGCTCACCAAGCTGCAGTGCTCGCCGACCTCGGACGGTTCGGGCGCGGTGATCCTCGCGAGTGAGGACTTCGTCGACCGGCACAACCTGGCCGATCGGGCCGTGGAAATCGTCGGGCAGTCGATGGTCACCGACCTGCAGTCCACCTTCACCGACCCGACCGCGATCAACCTGGTCGGTTCCTCCATGTCGCGCACCGCCGCGCTGAAGGTCTACGAGCAGGCCGGAATCGGCCCCGACGACATCGACGTCATCGAACTGCACGACTGCTTCTCCACCAACGAACTGCTGACCTACGAGGCCCTCGGCCTGTGCGCGCCCGGCGAGGGTGGTCGGCTCGTCGACGACAACGCCACCACCTTCGGCGGCCAGTGGGTCGTCAACCCGTCGGGCGGCCTGATCTCCAAGGGACACCCCCTCGGCGCGACCGGGCTGGCCCAGTGCAGCGAACTCACCTGGCAGCTACGCGGCGACGCCGACGCCCGTCAGGTCGCCGACGCGCGAATCGCCCTGCAACACAACATCGGTCTCGGTGGCGCGGTCGTGGTGACCGCCTACCGCCCCGCCGTCCGCTGAACATCCCCACCGAATCACACCAGGAGTAACCCATGGCATCTGTGTCCGTTTCCACCGCACTTCCCGTCGCCCCCGAGCTGGCGTGGGCCCGGCTGAGCGATCTCGCCAACTGGGAGGAATGGCTGACCATCCACCAGGGCTGGCGCGGCGATCTGCCCGCCGAGCTCGCCGCGGGCTCGCGTTTCACCGAGGTCGTGTCGGTGATGAACATGGCCAACAAGATCGAGTGGACCGTCGCCGAGGTCGTCCCGAAC
Organism: Nocardia sp. NPDC058519; assembly: GCF_042719755.1. Classification (NCBI taxonomy): domain Bacteria; kingdom Bacillati; phylum Actinomycetota; class Actinomycetes; order Mycobacteriales; family Nocardiaceae; genus Nocardia; species Nocardia sp. NPDC058519. The sequence goes on from NZ_JBHXNK010000036.1 coordinate 53,026, forward strand.
TCGTTCCTGCGCATCACCGGTGCCGGAATGGCCGGCGTCACCATCGAATTCGTCCTCAAGGTGGAGGCCACCGATACCGGCTCCTCGGCCGCGTTCGACGCGAGCTTCAAGGGTGCGATGATCGTCGGCCCGATCGGCAAGGCCGTGGCCAAGCACGCCGAAGCCGATCTGAAGGAGTCGATGGGCAAGTTCACCGAGCTCGTGGGTTCGGCCGCATGACCACCTCGGAATCGGCCGGAGTCGTCTTCGACGGCTCCGGCCTGGGGGAGTGGACCGACGAAGAGCGGTTCTCGGTCACCGCCGAGCGGATCGCCGAATACGCCGCGGCGACCAATGATCCGATCCCCGCGCACCTGTCGGGCGAGATCGCGCCGCCGGTCTTCGCGGTGGTGCCGGTATTCACCTCGATGGCGCCCGCCGCGCTGTCGGTCGCACCGGTGGAGCTGCTGATGAAGCTGGTCCACGGTGAGCAGGACTTCCTGTTCCACCGGCCGATCCGGGCCGGTGACGAGCTGGTGGTGCGGGCCAAGCCCATCGGCTATGTCGGCCGCCCGAACGGTTCGACCGTGGTCGTCTATGCCGAAACCCGGGATTCGGCAGGCGAACTCGTCAACGAGCAGTGGCTGACCGCGTTCTTCCGCAAGGTCGACGCGGGCCCCGGTGAAGGGGAACTCGCGCCCGCCCACCGGATCACCGACGAGGATCGGGCAGCTGATCCGGCCGCGAAGGTCACCGCCCACATCGACGAGGACCAGACCTTCCGCTACTCACCGGCCTCGGGTGATCCGATGCCGATCCACCTCGACGACGAGATCGCCCGCATGGCCGGGCTTCCCGGCATCATCAACCACGGTCTGTGCACTATGGCGTTCACCTCGTGGGCCGCGCTCACCGAACTCGCCGACGGCGACACCGCGCGCCTGCGCAGGCTCGCCGTGCGGTTCGCCAAGCCGGTACTGCCCGGCCAGGACATCACCACCACCTTCTGGCCCACCGAATCCGATGATCCCGGCGTGCGGGCCTACGCCTTCGAGACCGAAGCCGCGGGCCAGATCGCGATCACCGACGGCCGCGTCGAAATCAACTAGGAGACAAGACTCATGGGAAAACTCGACGGTCGCGTCGCGGTCATCACCGGTGCCGGTCGCGGCATCGGCCGCGAACACGCGCTGCTGTTCGCCCGCGAAGGCGCCAAGGTCGTGGTCAATGACCTCGGCGGCGCCAACGACGGCACCGGCACCGACTCGGGCCCGGCCCAGCAGGTGGTCGACGAGATCGTCGCCGCCGGCGGTACCGCGGTCGCCAACACCGACAACATCGCCACCTGGGACGGCGCGAAAGCGCTGGTCGACCAGGCGATCGGCGAGTACGGCACCCTCGACATCGTGGTGAACAACGCGGGCATCCTGCGCGACGCGTTCATCGCAGGCATGGACGAGTCGCAGTGGGATTCGGTCATCGCGGTGCACCTCAAGGGCCACGCCGCCACCCTGCACCACGCCGCGGCGTACTGGAAGGCGCAGTCCAAGGCCGGTAACCCGGTGTCGGCCTCGGTGATCAACACCGCCTCGGCCTCCGGCACGTTCATGCCCAACGCCGGACAGGGCAACTACGGTGCGGCCAAGGCGGGCATCGCCGCGCTGACGCTGGTCGCCGCCGACGAGCTCGAACGGTACGGCGTGCGCGTCAACGCGATCGCCCCGATCGCGCGCACCCGCCTGACCCTGGCCACCCCCGGTATGGGCGCGCTGTTCGCCGCCGAGGTGCCCGAGGGCGAGTTCGACGCGTTCGCCCCGGCCAACATCTCCCCACTGGTCGCCCACCTCGCCGAGGCCGACTGCGCGCTCACCGGCAAGGTGTTCGCCGTCCAAGGCGGTGCGATCGTCGAACTGGCCGGCTGGCACGACGTGCGCACCGTCGAGACCGACGGACCGTGGACCATCGACGAGGTGGCCGCCCAGCTGAAAGAGACCAACTAGCCATGGCGCGCAACAGTTATGAGCTCGGGGTCGGCGTCAGCGAGGATCATCTGGCCCTCGCCGACGCGGTCGCCGGTTTCGTCGAACGAACCATCACGGCCGAGGTCGTCCGGTCCGCGGTCGAGTCCGCCGATGAGGGCAAAGCGCTGCCGCATTGGGACGCGCTCGTCGCCCAGGACCTGCTGGGTCTGCACATCGCCGAGGACCTCGGCGGTCAGGGCGCCGGTCTGCTGACCCTTGCCGTCGCACTCGAACCGCTCGGGCGTGGCGTGCACACCGGGCCCTTCGTGTCGACCGTTCTCGCCAGCGCGGTGCTCGCTCAGGCAGCGAATGCCGATGGTGCCCAAGACAAGTCGAAAGAGCTTCTGGCCGGTTTGGCGGACGGGTCGCGAACCGGTGCGGTGGCTTCTGCCTCGAACCTGACCGGCGCGCTCTCGGACGGCGTGCTGACCGTCAGCGGCACCGCCGACGGTGTGATGGGCGCGCTCACCGCCGATGTCATCATCGCGCCGGTCGCGGTGGCCGGCGAACAGCGGTGGGTGGCCTTCGAGAACATCGATCTGACGATCACCGCGCAGGACAGCATCGACGTGCTGCGCGGTTCGGCCCGGCTGCGGGCGGATTCGGTCGAGGTATCGATCGATCGGGTGCTCGACGTGAGTTCGGCCCGCGTGCGTTCGGTGGCCGCGGTGGTGCTCGGTGCCGAAGCGGTCGGCGTCATGTCGTGGTGTGTGTCGACCGCGTCGGAGTATGCCAAGACCCGAGTGCAGTTCGGTCGGCCGATCGGCCAGTTCCAGGGCGTGAAACACAAGTGCGCCCAGATGGGTATCGCCCTGGAGAAGGCACGGGCCGTGCTGTGGGACGCCGCGTTCGCCCTCGATCGCGACGACGACACCGCCGATTACGCGGCAGCCGTTGCCGCGCTGATCATTCCGGACGCCGCGGTGCACGTCGCGCAGGAATGCATCCAGGTGCACGGCGGCATCGGCTTCACCTGGGAGCACGACGCGCACCTGTACTACCGACGGGCCCTCGCCTTGCGCGGTCAGCTCGGTGCGCGCGACGAACGGGCGGAAGCGGTGGCGGATTACGCGTTGTCGGGACTGACCCTGTCCAGCGAACTGGAACTGCCCGCCGAGGCCGAACAGATCCGCGCCGCGGTGCGTGCCGAACTCGCCGAGATCGCGGCGATCGACGACGAGGACGACCAGCTCGTCGCCCTCGGTGACGGCGGCTGGAACCTGCCGCACCTGCCCCGCCCCTACGGCCGCTCTGCCTCGCCGCTCGAGCAGGTCGTGATCGCGCAGGAGATCAAGGCTTCCGGCATCCAGATGCCGCAGCTGCTGATGGGCACCTGGGCGGTCGGCGCGCTCGTCCCGCACGGCGACGAACGGCAGAAGCAGGAACTGGTCGTGCCGACGCTGCGCGGCGAACTGGTGTGGTGCCAGCTGTTCAGCGAACCGGGCGCGGGCTCGGACCTGGCGAGCCTGACCACCAAGGCCACCAAGGTCGACGGTGGCTGGCGGATCAGTGGACAGAAGATCTGGACCACGGTCGCCCAGTTCTCCGACTGGGCGATGCTGATCGCGCGCACCAGCCCCGACAAGCCCAAACACGAAGGCATCACCTACTTCGTGCTCGACATGTCCTCGCCCGGCATCACAGTGCGCCCGCTGCGGGAGATGACCGGATCGGCGCTGTTCAACGAGGTGTTCCTCGATGACGTGTTCATCCCGGACGAGAACGTGGTCGGCGCGGTCGACGACGGCTGGCACGTGGCCCGCACGACCCTCGCGGGCGAGCGGGTGGCGCTGAGCCAGAAGATGGAGGCCTACGCCACCGACACCGACCTGCTGCGGTTCGCGATCGGCCGCGACCTCTCGCCGGTGGCCCGCTATCACATCGGCGAACTCGTGGCGGAGAGCCGGGCGGTGGACGTGATCGGTTCGCGGGTGGTGCTCAAGCAGCTGTCCGGCATCGACGTGTCCACCACCTCCAGCGTCGCCAAGCTGCTGGGAATGGGTCTGGGACAGGCGATTTCGGAGTACATCGTCGCCGAACTCGGGGTCGCCGGTGTGGTGTCGGTGCCCGGCGAGCGCAGCGACCACGCGATGGAACAGCTCATCGCGGGCCGTGCCACCACCATCTACGGCGGCACCACCGAGGTCCAGCTCAATGTCATCGGTGAGCGGATGCTCGGCCTGCCACGGGACGCGGCGGTGAACGGGTGAGCAGTCCCGGCCCTCGGGCAGGCGGGCCACTGGCCGGTCTGCGGGTGATCGAGATCGCCAGTCTCGCACCGGGACCCTTCGCGTGCATGGTGCTGGCCGATCTCGGCGCCGAGGTGATCCGCGTGGACCGCGTCGGTGACTCGGCGGGGCTGCTCGCCCCGTCGGGTGTGCTCGATCGCGGACGCAAGTCCATCGCGGTTGACCTGAAATCGCCCGAGGGCCGGGAAGTCGTTCTGCGCCTGGCCGAAACCGCCGACGTTCTCGTCGAAGGGTTCCGGCCGGGCGTGGCCGAGCGCATGGGCATCGGTCCCGACGCCTGCGCGCACCGCAATCCCGGACTGATCTACGGCCGGATGACCGGCTGGGGCCAGGACGGCCCGCTGGCGAACGCCGCCGGTCACGACATCAACTACATCGGTGTCGCCGGGGCGCTGGATCTGCTCGGCCGAGCCGGACAGCACCCGACCCCGCCGGTGAACCTGCTCGGCGACTTCGGTGGCGGCGGAATGCTTCTCGTCGTCGGTATGCTCGCCGCGCTCCAGGAACGGACGCGATCGGGCCTGGGCCAGGTGGTCGATGCCGCGATGGTCGACGGTGCGGCCCTGCTGACCTCGTTCCTGCACGGAATGCACGCCGCGGGCCTGTGGGAAGGCGAACGGGGCGAGAACCTGCTCGACGGCGGCGGCGCCTACTACGACACCTATCGCTGCGCCGACGGCGGATATGTCGCGGTCGGCGCGGTCGAGCCGCATTTCTACATCGAACTGCTCGACCGGCTCGGCTTGGCATCGGCCGAGTTGCCCGCGCAGTACGACCTCGACAGCGCCGAGGAACTACGCAACGCGCTGGCCGCGGTGTTCGCCACCAAGCCGCGCGACGAGTGGACCGCGGTGTTCGCGGACTCGGATGCCTGTGTGTCACCGGTGCTTTCGCCATGGCAGGCACACGAGCACCCGCACAACAAGGCCCGCGACGCCTTCGTCGAGGTGGGCGGCATCAGACAGCCCGCACCCGCCCCGCGATTCGGGCGCACCCCGGCACCGACCCCACGGCCGGGCAGCACAACCGGTGCCGACACCAGCGCGGTCCTGCGGGACCTCGGCTACGGAGACGACGAGACCGACCGTCTCCGCCGAGCCGGGGCGATCGCCTGACCTGCCGATCACCGTGCCCCTGCGGTCCGGAGCGATGGAATCCCTGGACTACAGTTCGTAGTACACGGAAACCGCCACTCCGGACCCCATGAACCCGGTGAAGGGAGAGATGTGACCGCACAGAGCACCGACGGCAGAGCCAGCCGCTGGGACCGCCACCGTGCCGACCGCCGCGAACTCATCCTCGCCGCGGCCCTCGAGGCGGTCCAGTCCCAAGGCGCCTCGGTCGGAGTCCAGGAGATCGCCGACCTGGCCGGCGTCCCCCGCTCGGTCCTCTACCGTCTCTTCAAAGACCGCCAAGACCTCGACGAACAGCTACGCACCCGCATCGTCGACGACCTGATGGCAGTACTCGCCCCCACCCTGAACCCCGAGGGCACCGTCACCGAGGCGATCGCGCGCTCGGTCGACGCCTACGTGGGCTGGATCGCGACCAACCCGCGCCTGCACTACTTCCTCGGCGCCGGATCGGGCGGCAGCAAGGATCACAACTCGCCGATCGTGTCCGGGACCAAGATCGCCATCGCGGGTACCGTCCGTGAGGTGTTCGTGAGTGCGCTGCGGGCACAGTCCGCGCCGGTGGCAGTCGCCGAACCGATGGCCTTCGGCTTGGTCAGCTTCGTCGACGGCAGTGTGAACCGGTGGCTGAGCCGGTCGATGCAGCCGATGGACGCCGGCGAACTGTCGTCCTACCTGCAGGTCGCCATCTGGGCGATCATCGACGCCAGCCTGCGTGAAGTCGGCGTCACGCTCGATCCGCGGACGTCGATCGCCGAGCTGACGGCGGAGAATTAGATGTAACACGCAGTAGCGTCAACCCTTGTGTGGTACCTCCGGTACCACTAAACTGGGTGTGGAACCACACCGAGGAGACACCGATGACGCTGTCCAGCTACCACGACGCCCTGCAGAGCCTGTCCGAGGGCTCGGTGACCAAACACTTCGATCCCTACATCGATATCGACTGGGACTCGCCCGAGTTCGCTGTGCACTCCGACGACCCGCGCTGGATCCTGCCCGATGTGGACCCGCTCGGCCGTCACCCCTGGTACAAAGCGCAGCCGGTCGACAAGCAGATCGCGATGGGTTTGTGGCGCCAGGCCTGCATCGCGAAGGTGGGTATCGACTTCGAGCAGCTGCTCATCCGCGGGCTCATGCAGTATCTGCCGTCGGTGCCCAACGGTGATCCGGAATTCCGCTACATCACCCACGAGGCTGCCGAAGAGTGCAACCACACGATGATGTTCCAGGAGATGATCAATCGCATCGGCTACCGCGATGTGATCGGCATGGGCTCGGTCGATCGCAAGCTCACGTTGATCATCTGGCCCGCGGTGAAGTTCTTTCCCGGGTTCTTCTTCGCCTTGGTGCTCGGTGGCGAGGAGCCGATCGATCACCTGCAGAAGGCGTTGCTGCGTAGCGACGCCGACCCGCATCCGATGGTGCACCGGGTGATGGAGATCCACGTGGCCGAGGAGGCCAGGCACATCTCGTTCGCGCACGAATACCTTCGGACCAACGTGCCCTCGATGAAGTTCGTGTCGAAAACCGTACTGTCGATAGCGTTTCCGATCATCATGCGGGTGATGCTGGCGATGATCGCGACACCGCCGAAACAGTTCGCCGAGAAGTTCGGTATTCCGGGTGAGGTCATTCGAGACGCGTACTGGCGCAATCCCTACTCGCGGCACGTCAAGCGGGACGTGTTCACCGATGTCCGCGCGCTCACGACCGATATCGGCCTGATGAACCCTGTCGCCAAGCGGGTGTGGCGTCTGCTCGGTATCGACGGACCGGTGTCGCGCTACCGCAGCGAGCCCGCGCGCAGGGCCGCATGAGGGCCGAAAGCTGGCCGGCGCCCACGCACGCCGTGCTCCCGGACAAGGATCCGTTCTTCTCGCCGCGCCCCGGGTTCGAGAGCCTCGCCGAGGGCACGATCCTGCGCTCGCGACCGGTCGAACTCGCCGCGTTCGGGGTGATCGGGCTGAAGGTGCAGGCCTGGCAGCTGCTCTATCGCACGACCGATCTCAACGGTATGCCCGAGGCATCCGTCACCACGGTGGTGGCGCCGATGGGCGGTGTCGCGCCCGGTGCGCCACTGCTGTCGTTCCAGTGCGCGATCGACGCGATCTCGCCGCGGGCGTTTCCGTCCTACGCGTTGCAGCGTGGCTCCCGGGCCATCGGCACCTTCGCGCACGTCGAGCTTCTGTGTTTCGTCGACGCGCTGACCAGGGGTTGGGCGATCTCGATCCCGGATCACGAAGGCATGCTCGGCGTGTGGGGAGCACCACGCGAACCTGGCTACCGCGCACTCGACGGTATCCGCGCGGCACTGGCCTTCGAACCCGGTGGGCTCGACCCGTCGGCGCAGGTCGGCTTGTGGGGCTACTCGGGCGGCGGTCTGGCCACGGCATGGGCCGCGGAAATGGCGCCGACCTACGCGCCCGAACTCGACATCGTCGGTGCCGTGCTCGGCTCCCCGGTGGGTGATCTGGTGTCGACCTTCCATCGGCTCAACGGCGGCCTGCACGCCGGGCTGCCGACGCTCGTCGTCGCCGCGCTGCGCCGGGTGTATCCGGCGTTCGAGGAGCTCGTCGCCACCCATTTCAGCGACGAAGGCCGCGCGGTGCTCGACAAGGCCGCCCAGTCGACGACCGCTGCCGCGGTCCTGCGGCTGGCCCGCTACAACGTCGACCGGCACAGCGGCACCCCGATCGCCGAGCTTCTCGCGATGGAGGCGATGCTGGCCGTCTTCGCCGATCTCACGCTCGGCGACCGGGCGCCCGCGGTACCGCTGCTGGTCGTGCAAGCCGTGCACGACCAGATCATCGCGGCGGCCGACATCGACGCGCTCGTGCAGCGCTATCGCGAGCTCGGCGCGCATGTGACCTACCTGCGTGACCGGGCGAGCGAACACATCACCTTGCTGCCGCTGTCGACGCCGTTGAGCCTGAACTGGCTCGGCGACCGATTCGCCGGTGTGGCGGTGACGCCGTCGGAAACCCGCACCGTGCGCAGCGTGCTCGCGCTGCCCGCGGGTCGTCGCGGGCTCGGCGCCCTCGCGCACGCCGCCCTACAGGCGTTGTTCGGGCGTCCGATCACCGCCTCGGCGACCGGTCACGGCAGGGGTCGCACGGTGGGCAGAGCTCGTCGCGCGGCATGAGGCCAGAACTTACTCACTGGTAAGATACGAGATATTGGGTCTGCCGGCAGGCAGTAACTGGTGAGGTAAGGGGTTTACCGATGGGGATCGTTGCCGAGCTGCCGCGCGCGGTGCGCAATGTGTGGTCGGTGTCGTTCGGCGGTGGACTCGAGTCCTACCGCCCCGCGCCGTCGACGACGGTGTACGACGGCGCACACCGGCACTTGAAGCGCTACGACCGCACCACGTCGGCGAAGGGCAATCCGGTGCTGCTCGTGCCGCCGCTCGCGGTGACCACGGCGTGCTTCGACCTGCGTCCAGGGCAGAGCCTGGTGCGCTTCCTGCTCGACCAGGGCAGGCAGCCCTACGTCATCGACTACGGCGAATTCGGTTACGCCGATCGCGATCTCGGCCTCGAGGACTGGATCGACGACATCCTGCCCGAGGCGATCGCACGGGTCTCCGAAGAACACGACGGCCGTGGCGTCGACATCATCGGGTGGTCACTGGGCGGGGTGCTCGCTCTGCTGACCGCGGCCTCCCACGCCGACCTGCCGATCGCCTCCATCACCTGCCTGGCCGCACCGATCGACCAGGCCCGCACCGCGTTCCTGATCCCGCTGCGCCTGTTCGCCAAGATCACCGGTGGCCGGGAGATGGCTTTGGCGACCAAGCTCATGGGCGGCATCCCGCAGGAGTTCGTCCGGCTGGGCTTCCGCATCCAGGCCTTCGACCGCGAGCTCGTCAAACCGATGTTCCTGGCCCGCAACGCCTTCGACACCGAGGCGCTGGCCAAGATGGAGGCGACCGACCGGTTCATGGCCACCATGCCCGGCTACCCTGGCCGCTCGTACTGGCAGATCCACCGCAGCTTGGTCCTGCGCAACGAACTCGCGAGCGGGTCGATCCGCTTGAGGTCGGACCTGGTGATCGAACTGTCGAAGGTCACCTGCCGGGTGCTGCTGGCGGGCAGCCGCGGCGACGTTGTGGTGCCCGCCGCCTCGGTACGCCGCGGCCTCGATGTGCTGCCGAACGCCGCGCAGGTCGAGTTCGTCGAGGTCAGCGGCGGCCACCTGGGTTTGGTGTCCGCCGCCGACACGACCTGGCCGGCGATCGAGGAGTTCCTCAGCCGCTGACCACGGCCGCTGACCCGTGCTCGAGGACTCCGACAGCGGTTGACCAAACCGCCGGAAGGGGCAGACCGAACCTCTCTTCATGCCTCACGCACGGTCGTGGGGTGACCCGCACTACGAGAGGTTCCGCATAGTGAGACGAACACGCCGATCGATCCGTACGGCAACGGCGCACACCGCGCTGGTGGGCGCGTTGGCCTTCACCGGGCTGGCGCTGCCTGCCGGGGTCGCTGCCGCCGAGCCCGAGACCGCCCGTGTGGTCTCGGCAGACGACATCGACGGCAGGCGCCAGCTGGTGACCGTCTTCTCCCCGGCGATGAACAAGCCGATCCCGTTGCAGGTCATCCGGGCCGCCGACACCGAGAACCCGCGGCCGACAATGTATCTGCTCAATGGTTCCCAAGGCGGCCCGAACGAGAGCGGATGGGACGCGCAGACCGATGCCGTGGAGTTCCTCAGCGGCAAGGACGTCAATGTCGTGTCCCCGGTCGGGGGTGCCAGCTCCTACTACACCGACTGGGTGCGCGACGACGCCGCGCTCGGCCGCAACAAATGGCAGACATTCCTCAACGACGAGTTGCCGTCGGTGATCGAGGGATTCCTCCGGGCCGACGGCAACCGCACCGTGGTGGGTGTGTCGATGAGTGGCACCTCGGTGCTGAACCTGGCGATCGCCAAGCCGGGTTTCTGGAACAGCGTGGCCTCCTACAGCGGTTGCGCGCAGACTTCGGACCCCATCGGCCAGGAATTCGTCCGGATCACGGTCGAGAACTGGGGTGGCGGGCAGAGCATCGAGAACATGTGGGGGCCACGCACAGGCCCACTGTGGCGAGCCAACGATCCGCTCGTCAACGCGGAGAGGTTGCGCGGCACCGAGGTCTACCTGAGCACCGGCACCGGCCTCCCCGCCGCACCCCACGACACACCCGCCGACAAACGCGTCCAGGAGGGCAGGATCCCGCTCCCGGTCCAGATCGCCCTCGGTGGACCCATCGAAGCGGCGGTGCACTTCTGCACGATGAACCTCGCCAACCGCCTGCGCGAGCTGAACATTCCGGTCACGCTGGACGAACGACCCGTAGGCACCCACTCGTGGGGTTACTGGGAGGACGACCTGAAAACATCGTGGCCGTTCCTGGCGCAGTCGGTCGGCAGCCGGACGAACTGAGTCCACCGCCGGGCCAAGTGCGACAACGAGTCCCGATGACCGGCTCCGCGGTCATCGGGACTTCGTGTCTGTGCCGTGCCTCGGGGTCAGCGCACTGTCACCACCCGGGAATGCCGTCCGGTGGCACCATCGGGGAACGGTGTGGTCCGAACGTCGGTCTGCACCGTGCCGGTGGCATCGACGGCGCGCACTCGCAGCGCGTGAGTTCCGGGGGAGGCGTTCCACACCCAGGTCCATTGGCGCCAGGTGTCGATGGAGTACGCGGCGGCGAGCATGGCCTGCTGCCAGGGGCCGTCATCGACCTGGACTTCCACGGCGGTGATACCGCGGCCCTGTGCCCAGGCGACGCCGGCGACGGTCACCGGTCCGGCGGGCAGGTTCGCGAACGCGGCGGGGACATCGATCCGGGACGCGGTCTTGATGGGCGCACGGTCGGCCCAGCCACGTTCGGTCCAGTACGCCGCGGCGCGGTCGAAGCGGGTGAGTTCGAGGTCGACCACCCATTTGGTGGCCGAGACATAGCCGTAGAGACCGGGCACGATCATCCGTGCCGGGTAGCCGTTGGCCACGGGCAAGGCGGCGCCGTTCATCGCGACAGCGAGCAGTGCGTCAGGATTGTCGAGGATGGCGGCCAACGGGGTGCTCGCGGTGAATCCGTCGATACTGCGCGACAGGAGCATGTCGGCATCGCGAGCCGGGCCGGCTTCCCTCAGCAGATCAGCGAGGCGGTAGCCCGTCCAGGTCGCGGTTCCGGCGAGTCCGCCGCCGACTTCGTTCGAGACACAGGTGAGCGTGATGAGTGATTCGACGGCAGGCCGGGCGCTCAATTCGTCGAAGTCGAGCCGGATTTCGCGGTCAACCATCCCGTGGATACGCAGCCGCCACCGATCGCGGGTCAATGACGGAAGCTGCAACGCGGTGTCGATGCGATAGAAATCCGCAGCCGGAGTGATGAATCGGGTCAAACCGGGAACCGCGAGATCCATCTCGGGCGCGACCGGCGGGATGGGATCGGCCACGCGGGGAAGGACGAAAGCCGCTCGGTCGGCGCCGATATCGCGCAGTCGCTGACCGATGATCCGCCCCGCGGTGCCCGCCGCGGCGGCACCGGCAACCACGACTCCCAGCGCCAGCAGGAACCCGCGACGGGTGGGCCCCGCCTGCCGACCGGCATCGGCCGGAACGAGGAACAGCGCGCACAGCGCCGCGATCCCCGCACACGTACCGACGACGGCGGGGATGGCGAACAATGGCGTGGCGGTCGGCCTCGACAGCGCCAGAACCGCCACGACGAGGCCGAGACCGCCCAGGCCGCAAGCTCCCAGCGCGAGCTTGCGGCGGGTCACCTGGCCGATCAGCGCGGCCGCCGCCACCATGACCACACCCATCGTGATAGCCAGTGCCAGTTTGTCGTTCGTACCGAACCAGCGAATGGCATTGTCCTTGAGCCACTTCGGCGTCCGGTCGACCACCGTCGCGCCGAGTACGAAGAACGGCGAGGAAGCCGGATCGATGAAGGCGGCCACGAGGTGCCCGACCCCGAGGACGACGGCGGCGGCAGCCGTAGTTGCGGCGGCCGCCGCCGTGCGGCTCATCGGCCGATGCGTGAACCCGATGCGGCGAATCATGCTGTCACTCCTGAGGTATCGAGTGCCGGCACGACCCGCCGGGGCGGGTCAGCCGACAGTCATGCTGACGATCACCGGTGTGGTCGGACCTGGCGAGCCACCGGCGGGCTCGACTGTCACCGCGAGGGTGTCGGCGGCATCGACGGCGGTGACGACCGAGGCCGAACCATCCATCACCGACACGGACTTCGGTGTGCCCGCGGGCGGCACCAACCACAGCTGGTAGGTGCGGTCGGCGGGCAGCGTGGGCATATCGCTGAACGACACCGCGGCGGCGCCGAGCTCCTTCGACTGGGACACCGTCATCGACCCGCCGCCGGGCACGCCGACCGAGGACTCGCGGCTGTCGGGCCGGTCGATCACTTGCTGTGCCGTGACCGCTTTCGATCCCTCATCCGCGCGTTCGATCACCGCCGCGATGCCGACCCCGGCGCCGACAGCCACGATGGCCGCCGCCGCGACGGTCAACCACCGCACATGCCAGCTCCGGCCGAGACCACCGCGGCGCGCGAGTGGATGCCTGCGCGAATCGTGTTGGTCCAAGGCCAGCATCAGCGCGGATTCCAGTCGCGCTGGCGGTGGCACCGAGTCGAACACGGTCAGCGCCGCGATGGTCTCCTGAATGCGGCGCACGGCGGCGTGGAACTCCGCCGCGCGGTCGGGTCCGGCAGCGAGGAGCCATTCGTCGAGAGCGTGCCGCTGCTCGGGGTCCATCGCGTCCAGTGCGTACGGGTAGGCCTCGTCCATCCATGACCAAGGGGTCCGCCGATCTGTCTCGCTCATCGGAAATTCCCTCCGGTCAAACAATTTTCGAGTCTCTTCAAGCCGTCTCTGATCCGGCTCTTCACCGTCGGCAACGGCACGGCCAAGGTCTCGGAGACCTCGACATAGGTGCGCCCGCTGTAGTAAGCCAGCGCCACCGCCTCGCGTTGCAGTTCGGTCATGGTCTCCAGGCAATCCAGCACCGACTGTTCGTCGAGCCGCTGGATCACCTCCTCGGACACGATGTCGTGGTCGCAGCCGAGGTTGGCATGTCCGAAGACGAGGTCGCGGCTGGTGGCCGATTGCTCGGCCCGCACCCGGTCGACCGCGCGCCGATGGGTCAGCATCAGCAGCCAGCCGATCGGGCTGGCCTTGTTGGCGTCGTAGTCCGGTGCCAGCGACCAAACCTGCAGGAACACCTCCTGGGCGATGTCCTCGGCGGCGCCGTGGTTGCGCACCACCCGCAGCGCGAGACCGAACACCCGGGAGCTGGTGGCACGGTAGAACTCGGCGAACGCCGCACGATCACCGGCCGCGACGTCACCGAGCAGTGTTACCAGCCGGGCTTGGGCGGCATGGTCGGGCTTGGCACCCGCCGGGCAAGCGGTCGCCGGATCGGCGACCGCTCGCAGGCGGATCGGTGAGGAGCCCGGCCGGTTCGTCATCGTGTGGTTCCTGCTCGCATCGGCATAAGAGGGACTTCGGCCAGCCCACACGTCCGGATGGGCGCCGCCGAGATATTTCTCGTCCGATGTTACGAGCTTCAGCGGCGCCATCATCGCCGACATCAGGCTGCAGGCGGCATGAGCACGCTGTCGATCATGTACACGGTGGCATTGGCCGTGCCGACGCCACCACAGATCACGTTCGCGTCGCCGACCTTGATGCTGTTGCCCGAACCGCTGACCGTGACATCAGCGCCTTCGACGGTCTTGTGCGTACCCGCGATGGACTGCGGGGCGATCTGGCCGGGAACCACGTGGTAGGTGAGGATCTTGGTGAGCGTGGCCGAGTCGGTCTTCAACGACTCGATGGTGGCCGGATCGATCTTCGCGAAGGCGGAGTCGACGGGCGCGAAGACGGTGAACTGGCCGCCGTTGAGGGTGTCGACCAGGTTGACCTCGGGGTTGAGCTTGCCCGAGACCGCCGCCACGAGGGTGGTGAGCATCGGGTTGTTGGACGCGGCGGTGGCCACCGGGTCCTGTGCCATTCCGCTGACCGAGCCGGGACCGCTGGGAACCTGGGCGGCGTATTCCGCGCACCCCGGACCGACCAGGCCCGAAGCGGCGGCAGCGCCGGAGGTGGTGGGCGCCGATGTCATCGGCGCGGAGGAGGTGGGTGCGGTGGTGCTCGAGTCGTCGTCGGAACCACAGGCAGAGGCGCCGAGCACCGAGCCGAGGAGTACTGCCGCCATGAGGGCACTGCGCATCGATCGCATGGTCTTTTCGTCACTTCCGTCGAGGCGGCGGGAGCCGCACTGGTTTGGACGCAACGGAGTTCGGCTGGCCCACCGACTCGGATGGCCGTCGAACCGACCGGATTTTCGCGCGTGGCCTCCTCGGCCCGGCGGTCAGGACTTCGTGGCGACGACGAGAATGTTCTTACCGAAGAGTTTGCCGGTGCCGACCTGCAACAGCTTGCTGAGCGGGAACAGCACCCGGTCGTAGAACTTCAGTGCTCGCGTGTTGATCGTGCCGTCGTCGCTGCCGATGATCTTGTAGGCCAAGGTGGCGAAGAAGCCGATCGGGTCGCAGTAGCGCGACTCCACGATCTCCAGGCCCGCATTGCGCAGAATGCGCTCGAGCTGGGTCCGGCGGTAGCGCCGGTAGTGCCCGACCTTCGTGTCCATCGCCGTGAACAGCATCTCGAGCGCGGGCACATAGATCACCAACGTCCCGCCCGGCCGCAACAGTGAGGTGAGGTGTTCCGAGGCTTCCTGGTCGTTCTTGATGTGCTCGAAAACGTTGAAAGAATATATGAGACTGTACATTTCGGACTCGGACGGCTCGGCCTCGCAATCGACGACCTTGTAGCCCTTCGACAGCAGCAATTTCTGCAGCTCGGCGTCGGGTTCGAGACAATCCGGGATGATCCGCCGCTCGGCCAGCATATCGGCATAGGTGCCCCGACCAGCACCGAAGTCGAGTATTCGCAGATCCGGCGACGCGACATGTTTATCCACACAGTCGATCAGAAACTTGTTGTAGTTGACCGCTTCGGTCATCGCCTCCAGGTTGTCGCACCCGGTGTACGCGAATTCGCTGCTGGTCACGCTGATCCCCTCAATTCATCGATGGGCGGCAATGGCGGCCAGCGTAGTCCGACTGCATTGCGGTGCCACGACATCGGGCAACTTTGTCCGCGCGGCTCGGTCGGCGTCAGCGGCGGTCCGCGGGGTCGGCCGTGGCGAGAGAGGCCGGAGTTGGTTGAGAGGTAACAGGTTCGGCGCATCGGGTGCGATGCTCGCGCC
>NZ_JBHXNK010000037.1:0-64582 GCF_042719755.1 Nocardia sp. NPDC058519
GCCCGGTCCCATTCCGAACCCGGAAGCTAAGGCCACCTGCGCCGATGGTACTGCACTCGACAGGGTGTGGGAGAGTAGGACACTGCCGGAACATCATTGCGAAAGGCCCTCCAACTTCGGTTGGAGGGCCTTTTTGCGTTTCCACAGTGGGCCAGGTCACCCTGGAGTATGTTGTCGAGAACAACATTCGCTCCAGCTCGACCGCCCACAGGCGGTGGTTCCACGAAAGGCCCACGCTCATGCGTCAGGGGATCTTCGGCATCGCGGCCGTCTCGATCGCACTTCTCACCACTACGCTCACCGCCTGCGGCGACGACACTTCGAACTCCTCGGGAGGCGGCGCCAAGATCGGCGTGATCCTGCCCGACAGCAAGACCTCGGCGAGGTGGGAGACAGCGGATCGCAAGTATCTCCAGCAGGCGTTCGACGCCGCGGGGATCAAGGCCGACATCCAGAATGCCCAGGGCGACAAGAACGCCTTCCAGACCATCGCGGATCAGATGATCACCAACGGCGCCTCGGTGCTGATGATCACCAACCTCGACAGCGGCACCGGCAAGGCGGTCATCCAGAAGGCCAAGGCGCAGGGTGTGACCGTGATCGACTACGACCGCCTCACTCTCGGCGGCGGTGCGCCGTACTACGTGTCGTTCGACAACGTGATGGTCGGACAGCTCATGGGCGACGGCCTCGCGAAGTGCCTGGCCGACAAGCAGGCGTCCAAGCCCGTGGTCGCCTATCTCAACGGCGGTCCGACGGACAACAACGCCGCCCTGTTCAAGAGCGGTTACGACGGCGCGCTGAAGCCGAAGTTCGACGCGGGCGAGTACGTGAAGGGCCCCGATCAGGCCGTCCCGGAATGGGATAACACCAAGGCGGGCACCATCTTCGAACAGATGCTCACCGGCACCCCGAACCTCGGGGGCACGGTCGCGGCCAACGACGGGCTGGCCAACGCCGCCATCGCCGTGCTGAAGAAGCAGAAGCTCAACGGTCAGATCCCGGTGACGGGTCAGGACGCCACGGTGCAGGGCCTGCAGAACGTCCTGGCAGGTGACCAGTGCATGACCGTCTACAAGGCGATCAACCTGGAGGCCGCCGCCGGCGCGAAGCTGGCGATCGCGCTGGCCAACGGTGAGAAGGGCGAGGCGCCGAGCACCGTCGATGATCCAGAGGCGAAGACGAAGGTGCCCGCGGTGCTGCTCGAGCCGAAGGCGATCTTCAAGAACAACGTGAACGACGTTGTCGCGGACGGTTTCGTCGACAAGGCCGAGCTGTGCACCGGTGAATTCGCGAAGCTCTGCGCGGATAACGGCGTCCGCTGATGACCGATACCCCGCTCATCGAATTGCGCGGATTAGAGAAGAGTTTCGGGCCGGTTCACGTGCTGCACGACATCGACTTCTCCGCCTACCGCGGTGAGGTGACGGCACTGGTCGGTGACAACGGCGCGGGCAAGTCCACCCTGGTCAAATGCATCGGCGGTACCCATGCGATCGATGCGGGTGAGGTGCTGTTCGACGGTGCGCCGGTGCAGATCGGCAACCCGAGGGACGCGGCGGAACTGGGTATCGAGATCGTCTATCAGGATCTCGCGCTCTGCGACAACCTCGACATCGTGCAGAACATGTTCCTCGGCCGCGAGAAGAAGCACGGCATCGTGCTCGACGAATACGGCATGGAGGAACTGGCGGGCGCGACACTGGCCGGTCTGTCGGTGCGG
This sequence comes from Nocardia sp. NPDC058519, assembly GCF_042719755.1. Lineage (NCBI taxonomy): Bacteria > Bacillati > Actinomycetota > Actinomycetes > Mycobacteriales > Nocardiaceae > Nocardia > Nocardia sp. NPDC058519. The sequence goes on from NZ_JBHXNK010000037.1 coordinate 1,724, forward strand.
ACGGTGAAATCCGTGCGGCAGAAGGTGGCGAGCCTGTCCGGCGGGCAACGCCAGACCGTCGCCATCGCCAAGGCCGTGCTGTGGAACAGCAAGGTGGTGATTCTGGACGAGCCGACCGCGGCGCTCGGTGTCGCCCAGACTCAGCAAGTTCTCGAACTGGTGCGCCGACTGGCCGACAAAGGTCTTGCGGTGGTGCTGATCTCGCACAATATGAACGACGTCTTCGCGGTCTCGGATCGCATCGCGGCGCTGTATCTGGGCCGGATGGCCGCACAGGTGCGGACCGCCGATGTGACCCATTCGCAGGTCGTCGAGCTCATCACTTCCGGCCGCAGCGGGAGTCTCGGAATCGGAGTGCAGGCATGAGTGCGGTCGTGACGGACAAGGCCGCCGAGCCTGCCGCACCGGTGACCGAATTGGTCACCGGCTATATCGCGCGGATTCGCAGCGGCAATATGGGTGCGCTGCCCTCGGTGATCGCGCTGGTCGTGCTGTCGGTCGTCTTCTGGATCGCGCGGCCGGTGTTCATGACCCAGGGCAATATCGCGAACCTGCTCACCCAGGGTGCCGCCATCGCGGTGATCGCGATGGGTCTGATCTTCGTGCTGCTGCTCGGGGAGATCGACCTGTCGGCCGGCTTCACCAGCGGCGTGTGTGCCGCGGTGCTCGCGGTGTTGCTCACCGACAAGGGCTGGCCCTGGTACGCGGCGGTGCTCGTGTCGCTGCTCACCGGTGTCGTGATCGGGCTGACCATCGGTGCGATCGTGGTGAAGATCGGTGTCCCGTCGTTCGTGGTGACGCTGGCCGCGTTCCTGGCGCTACAGGGTGTGGCGCTGAAGATCATGGACAACGGCCGCAATATCTCCATCCACGACGAGACGATTCTGGCGATCGCCAACAAGAATGTGCCGCCCTTGCTCGGTTGGGTCATGTACCTGGTGCTGCTTGCCGGGTTCTCGTTCGTGCAGTACCGAAAGTTGCGGGCGCGCAACACACTCGGGCTGACCGGCGAGACGGCACCGGTGGTCGCGCTGCGGATCGCCACGGTCGCGCTCGTCGCAGGGATAGCGGTGCTGGTGCTCAATGACGAGCGCAGCCGCAATCCGGAGGTCAACTCGCTGCAGGGCATGCCGATCGTGGTGCCGATCATCATCGCGCTGTTGCTGCTGTGGACCTTCGTGCTCAATCGCACCTCGTTCGGCAGGCATGTCTACGCGGTCGGCGGCAGCGTGGAAGCCGCTCGGCGCGCGGGTATTCCGGTCGATCGGATCAAGATCAGCGCGTTCGTGCTCTGTTCGACGATGGCTGCTGTCGGCGGATTGATCGCGGCGTCGCGGGCCAACTCCGTCGATCCGAACACCGGTGGTTCCGATGTGCTGCTCACCGCGGTCGGTGCTGCGGTGATCGGTGGTACCAGCCTGTTCGGTGGTCGCGGCCGGATGCTCGACGCGGTGCTGGGCGCCGCGGTGGTCGCGGTGATCAACAACGGTATGGGGCTGATGGGCTACAGCGCGGGCACGAAATTCGTTGTGACAGGATTTGTCCTGCTGCTCGCGGCGGGGGTGGACGCGCTCTCACGCAAGCGTTCGCTGCCAGGAAGTTGACCATCGACCGGGAAGGCTGGGCCGGATGAGGGCTGCACCCGCCCCGGACGAGATCCGAACACGCAATCTCGCCGTGCTGCTGCGCCATGTCCATCTGAGTGGCCCGGTATCGCGGGCGGAGCTGGCCGAGCGAATGGGCCTGAACCGCAGCACGATTCTGGCTTTGACCACCGATCTCGCCGCTGCCGGGCTGGTGAGTGAGGAACTGCCTCGCCAGACCGGCAGGGCAGGGCGGCCGTCGCTGGTGGTGCGGCCGGAGTCGGAGCGGGTGTACGTGCTCGCGTTGGATGTCGGCGCGGACCGGCTCGCGGTGGCGCGGGTCGGTCTGGGTGGGGTGATCCTCGACCGTCGCGAAACGCCCCGCGACAGTTCGGCATTCGATCCCGATGAGGTGATCGAATCGCTGGCGGTGATGGCGGAGACCATGGTCGCCGCGGCGGGGCCCGACAGTGTTCGCGTCGGTGTCGGTCTCGCGTTCTGTGGCATGGTCCGTCAGGGTGACGGTGTGGTGCGGTACGGGCCGAATATCGGCTGGGTCGATGTGCCGGTCGGTGCGACGCTGTCGGAGCGGCTCGGTGTTCGGGTAGTGGTCGGCAACAATGCGAACCTCGGCGCGCTGGCCGAGCGCGAACGCGGTGTCGGTGCCGGGGTATCGGACCTGATCTACCTGCACGGTGAGGTCGGCATCGGTGGTGGCGTCATCATGGGCGGCGAACTGCTCGGTGGCGAGGGTGGCTACGGCGGTGAGGTCGGGCACATGATCGTGAACCCCGGCGGGCGGGCGTGCCGGTGTGGGTCGCGCGGCTGTCTCGAGGCGGAGGCGGGGGAGCTGGCCTTGATCGCGGTGGCGGGGCGTGCCGATCTCACCGGGCGGGCGGCGGTTGAAGCGATCGTCGACGCGGCCGCCCGCGGTGACGCCACCGCCCGCGACGCGCTGCACCAGGTCGGCGACTGGCTCGGCTACGGGGTGGCCAACCTGGTGAACATCTTCAACCCGACGATGGTCGTGTTCGGCGGGGTGCTGCGCGAGATCTACCTCGGCTCGGCCGCCCAGGTCCGCAGCAGGCTGGCCGTGAACGGACTGCTCGCGGTCCGCGAACGTGTCCGGCTGCGGACCTCGGCGCTGGCCGACGACGCGCCGCTGATCGGGGCCGCTGAACTGGCGTTCGCCGATGTGCTGACCGACCCACTGCAGACACTGGCGCGTAGCTCCGGCGGTTGACCGGTTGACGTCGGCAGGGCGGCTATCGTGAAAGCCATGGCGACGACGACCAGGATCGGCACGCAGATCAACGCGCCTCGTTCGACCGTCTACCGTCTGCTGCTCGACGGCGACGCGGTGGCTGCCTGGATGATGCCCGACGGGATATCTGTCGATGTGCATCGGTTCGAGCCGGTGGAGGGCGGATCGTTCTCGATCACCCTCACCCATGACGAGCCCGTCGACGTGGGCGAGACAGGGCAGCACGATGCGGGAACGGTGCGCCAGCAGCACGACGCCTACTTCGGGACGTTCCGCTCGCTGACCTCGGATGAGCAAGTGGTCGAGGTGCTGGAATTCGTCACGGAGAAGCCGGACATGACCGGGGCGCAGACCGTCACCTTCACCCTGACGGACGCCGGCGGCGGCACCTACCTCGAAGTACTGCACGAGGGGGTTCCGGCAGGGCTCGGTCCCGCCGAGAACGAAGTCGGCTGGCAGATGGCGCTGACGAAACTGGTGGCGCTCGCTGAGCGGGGCACGACGGACTGAGCCCCGCTCCGTTGCGACGGTTCACCGACAGCGCGGTCCGCGCACAGCCGGGCCCGGGGTTACCGTACGGCGTCGTCCGCGCGGGGTGTGATGCCAGAGGCGGGGACGAGGTTCCACGTTTCGAGCTGCTTGCGGATCTGTTCGGCCGCATCGATATTGAGTGGTCCGCTCGTCCACAGCGCGTACGGCAAGTTGAAGAACCGGCTGTCGCGGACCGCGCGCAGACCGTTGATACCGGGCTTGGAGCGCAGCAGTTCGACCTTCTGCTCGTAGCTCTGGCCGGGGTAGTCGACGAACATGATCGCGTCCGGGTCGGCGGCCGCGAGCCGCTCCCAGGAGACCTTGGTCCAGGTGTCGTCGACATCGTCGAGGATGTTGCGGGCGCCCGCGGCTTCTAGGATCGCTTGCGGCGCACCGTATTTCCCGCTGGAGTAGATAGTGTCGGTGCCGCTGTCGAACAGGAACACCGTCGGGGTTCGCGCCGGTTTCGGGGCCGCGGTCAGGGCGGCGAGCCGGTGGTCGAGATCGGCGGTGACCTCCCGCGCGCGGTCGGGGTGGCCCGTGATCGTGCCGAGGTCGGTCAGATCGGTGCGCAACGCGGTCCATGGTTCGACGGTGCCGCGTGCGGCGGCGCCGTCGAGTTGGCGACAGCTCTCGGTGAGGACGTAGGCGGCGATGCCGTCTTTCCGCAGTGACGCGGGGGTGAGGTTGCTCGCCTCGTCGTAGCCGTAGCTCCAGCCGGCGACCATGACATCCGGGCGCTGGGCGAGCACGGTCTCGCGCGAGGGGTACTCGGGGGCAACGGATTTCAGGCCGTCTACGACGTCGGCGCCGTAATGGGCGCGCAGGGTGCCTGCATCGCGCTGGATGCTCGAGACCGCGACGACCTGGTCCTGCGCACCGAGCGCGAGCACCATCGAGATGAGATTTCCGTCGTTGACGAACAGTCGCTGCGCGGGGGCGGGGAACTGGGATTCCTTGCCGCAGTTGCGGATCGGGATCGTCGTCGCGGACTCTGTGGTGGTGCCGGTGCAGGCCGTCAGAACGGCGGCAAGGGCAGTGGTGGCCAGGATCCGGCCGTGGTTCTTCATCGTCGCGCCTCTCGCGGGGTGATCAACAGGTGGTTTTCGCCGGTCAGCGGGTGCTGGACGCGCGTCGCGTCGACACCGAACACCTCGGCGACGACATCGGGTGTCAGCGCCTGGGCCGGTGGTGCCGGTGCTCGGGCAGAACCGTTGTGCAGCACGATGATTCGATCGCAGTAGCGATCGGCCAGTGACAGGTCGTGCAGGGCGGCGACGACGGTTCGGTTCAGGCTCCGCATCAGGGTGAGCAGTTCGAGCTGATGGGTGACGTCGAGATGGTTGGTCGGTTCGTCGAGCAGCAGTACCGGGGTGTTCTGCAGCAGCGCACGTGCCAGCAGAACCCGCTGCCGTTCGCCGCCGGACAGCTGGTGCACCTGCCTGCCCGCGAAACCGGCGAGATCGACCGCGGCCAGCGCCTGTGCCACCTGCTGCTGTTCGCGCGGGGCGCCGAGTCCCCACGGCGGCAGATAGGGCGTCAGCCCGAGGGCGACCACCTCGCCGGCCAGCATGTCGGCGGGCGGGGTCTCGTCCTGCGCCACCAACGCCACCGTCGCGGCCCGTTGTCGCGGCCGCATCGTGTGCAGGGTCTGCCCATCCACGAGCACTCGACCCTGCCTGGGTTTGTCGACTCCCGCCAGCACCCGCAGCAACGTCGATTTACCGCTGCCGTTGGGCCCGACGATCCCGACGATTTCCCCGGGCTCGATCGAAAAGTCCGCGCCGACCACGACATTCCGTCGCCCGATAGCGCAGGTGAGCGTGACCGCTCGCACTTCGCCTGAGCTCGCTGAAATATTGCCCGGGCAGGCCTCCTCGCTGGATGGGCGTTCGACCTGGGTGGAGTCGCTCATGACGTGCCGAACTGGTAGCGGCGTCTGCCCATCAGCAGAAGGAAAGTCGGAGCGCCGATGAGGCCGGTGAGTACGCCGACCGGGATCTCGGTGGGGCGCACCAATATTCGGGTGGCGGCGTCGGCGACCACCAGGAACAGCGCACCGCCGAGCGCGCAGGTGGGGAGCAGGTTGCGGTGGCGGGGGCCGACGATCATCCGGGCGGCGTGCGGGACGACCAGGCCGACGAAGCCGATGCCGCCCGACACCGCGACCAGGACACCGACGAGCACCGCCAGCAGCACGAACAGGCCGATGCGCAGCCGTCGCACCGGGACGCCGACCGACGACGCGGTGTCCGCGCCGAGCGTGAGCGCGTCCAGCCAGCCCGCGCTCGCCATGAGGATCGCGCCGCAGGCCAGCACCACGGTCAGCGGCAGGGCGATGGTCGTCCAATCGGCACCGGCGAGACTGCCGAGCAGCCAGAACAGCACCGACTCCGCCGCCGCGGGATCGGTGCTGCGAAAAACGAGGAAACTGCTGAACCCGGCGAACGCCGAACCGAGCACGGTGCCGGTGAGCACCAGCCGCAGCGGCGTGAGACCGCCCTGGGCGAACGCGATCAGGAACACCAGGGTCGCGGCGCCGAACGCACCGAGCAGCGCACCGCCGGACAGCGCCCAGATGCCCGCACCGGCGAACAACCCGGAGGTGATGACCGCGGCCGCGCCTACACCGGCCCCGGAGGAGACGCCGAGCAGGAATGGGTCGGCCAGTGGGTTGCGCACCAGCGTCTGCATCGCCGCACCGGCCAGTGCCAATCCGGCGCCCACCACCGCGGCCAGCAGTGTGCGTGGCACCCGGAGCTGCCAGACGATGGTGTCGATACCGAGATCGGTGGGTGTCGCGCCGGTGAGCCGGGCGATGAGGGTGTCGAGCACCGCGGACACGGGCACGATCTCCGCACCGAATCCGGTGGCACCGATCATGGCCGCCAGCAACAGCGCCCCGATCAGGGGCAGCGCGAGCGAGATCCGGGCACGGATCATCGCGAATTCTCCACAGGCAAGGCGCGGCCCTTTCAGAGGGTGTCCCGGCGAGGGAGGTCTGACTTTCGCCGCGAGGCGATCACAGTGGCGCGACCGTTCCGGAGTGACACCGGATTCCCGCACCCGCCGGGAATAACGCCCAGACTCTAACGCGGCACTCCGTGCCAACCAGGAGCCGGGCCCTTCAAATCATGGAAAGGCTAATGGTGTTCGGGGGGTGGTCGTGATTGCTTGAATCCGTCTATGTACCGACCGAACACCTTTCGACCCGGCCTGCGTGGCCGCGCCACCGCCGCACTTCTCGCGATGGCAACCGTTGCGACGCTCGGCCTGACCGGCTGCGCACAGGGCAACGACGCACCGGTCGGCACCCCCGACGCGCCGCTGCCGACCGAGGTTCCGCCCGGGACCACGCTCGTCGTCGCCGATCAGCAGGAACGGCTGCAATCGGCGCTGCGGCTGTCCGGCGAGCTGGACAAGCTGCCGTTCAAGATCGAGTTCGCGAACTTCGTCGGTGGTCCGGCCATCCTCGAGGCCTTCCGGGCGGGCGCGGCCGATGTCGGTCAGGTCGGCGATGTGCCGCCGATCCACGCGCTGGCCGCGGGGCAGGACGTGCCGATCATCGGCTCCTATCAGACCAATCCGAAGGCGATGAAACTCGCGGTCGCACCGGGCCGTTCGATCTCGAAGCTCACCGATCTGAAGGGCAAGAAGATCGCCTACGCCGAGGGCACCGCCCAGCAGGCGTCGGTGCTCAAGGCACTCACCAAGGCGGGACTGAAGCCCACCGATGTGGAGCTGGTCCGGCTGCAGCTGGCCGAATTCCCGGACGCGGTGCGCACCGGTCAGGTCGATGTCGCGCCGCTGATCGAACCCAATGTGACCAGGTTCCTGCGCACCCAGGGCACCTCGCTGATCCCGGATTCGGAGACCACGGGCATCTACAGCGGTCTCGCCTATGTGTACGCGCGTCGCGCGGTGGTCCAGGATCCGGCGAAAGCCGCCGCGACCCGCGCCCTGGTCGGCGCGTTCGTGCGGGCCTGGCAGTGGACCAACACCCATCGCGAGGAATGGGCGACCCGCTACTACGTCGAGGGCCAGAAGGTCAGCGCCGACGATGCCGAGCGGATCGTCGAATCGCTGGGCACCTTCACGTTCCCGCACCTGGACCAGCAGCTGATCGCCCGGCAGCAGACCACCATCGACGCGATCGACGCCGTGGGTGAACTGCCCAAGAAGATCAAGGCCGTCGACGGCTTCGACCTGCGCTTCGATGCCGCGGTCACCGAGGCCGTCACCGCCAGCGGGGCGGCGTTCGCGCCGGCGGCGGGCTGATGGCCACCCTCGACGTCGGCGTGCTGCGCCGGATCAGGGCGAGCACGGCACCGGTCGAGGCGCTCGCACCGCGTGGCCGGGGCAGGCGCAGGCTGGGACCCGGCAAGCCCATCCCGTTCGGCTTCGCCCTCGGACCCGCCCTGCTCATCGGCACCTGGGTGGTCGGCTCCGCGATCGGCGCCATCGACCCGGAGACACTGCCCGCGCCGTGGACGGTCGCCCGGACCGCGGGCGAGCTGATCGCCGACGGCCGGTTGCAGTCCAATCTGCTGACCTCGTTGCAGCGGGCCGTGATCGGCCTGGTCCTCGGTGTGGCGATCGGCGTGGTGCTCGCGCTGGTCTCGGGCCTCAGTCGGCTCGGTGAGGCGGTGGTCGACGGTCCCGTGCAGATCAAGCGGGCGATCCCGACGCTGGCGCTGATCCCGTTGTTCATCGTCTGGTTCGGGATCGGCGAGCAGATGAAGCTGATCGTGATCACCACCAGCGTGCTCATCCCGATCTACATCAATACCCATGCCTACCTGCGCAGCGTCGACGCGCGCTATGTGGAACTGGCCGAGACGGTCGGGCTGTCGCGGTGGGGTTTCCTGCGCCGGATCGCGCTGCCGGGATCGCTACCGGGCTTCTTCCTCGGGTTGCGGCTGGCGGTGACGATTTCCTGGCTGGCGCTGGTGGTGGTCGAACAGGTCAACGCGACCAGCGGCATCGGCTACCTGATGACGCAGGCGCGCACCTACGGCCAGATCGACGTGATCGTCGTGGGTCTGGTGATCTACGGACTGCTCGGACTGTTCGGCGACCTCGCCGTGCGGGCTACGGAACGAAAGGTGCTGGCATGGCGACAGACACTGGGCGACTGAGCTCCGACGAGCGGGTCGTCGTACGCACCCGCGCTCTCACCCGCGGCTTCGGCACGCGAATCGTGTTGAACGGCATCGATATCGAGATCCGGCGCGGCGAGTTCGTCGCGCTGCTCGGGCGCAGCGGTTCGGGCAAGAGCACGCTGCTGCGGGCGCTGGCCGAACTCGATTCCGAGGTACCGGGTTCCGGTGAGCTCACGGTGCCGACGCAGCGCGCGGTGGTGTTCCAGGATTCGCGGCTGCTGCCGTGGGCGCGGGTGCTCGACAATGTGGTGCTCGGGTTGACCGGTCGCGACGCGGACCAGCGGGGACGATCGGCATTGGCCGAGGTCGGGTTGGCCGGGCGCGAGAAGGCGTGGCCGCGTGAGCTTTCCGGCGGCGAGCAGCAGCGGGTGGCATTGGCCAGATCGCTGGTGCGTGAGCCGGAACTGCTCCTGGCCGACGAACCGTTCGGCGCGCTCGACGCGCTGACCAGGATTCGGATGCACGCCCTGCTGCAGGCGCTGTGCGAGCGGCACCGGCCCGCCGTGCTGCTGGTGACCCACGATGTGGACGAGGCCGTGCTGCTCGCCGATCGGGTGCTGGTTCTCGACGAGGGCCGGATCACGATCGATCAGCGCATCGAGACCCCGCGCCCGCGCAGGCACGCGCACCCGGAGTTCGTCCGGCTGCGGGAAGCGCTGCTGACCGGGCTCGGCGTCGACACAACAGAATCAGAGAAAGTGAAACAGGCCTCATGAGTGCACCGCGTCAACTGAGTCTCAACGCGTTCATCTACCCGTCCGGACACCACGAGGCCGCCTGGCGGCACCCCGACAGCAGGCCCGACCGCATCTACGACGTCTCCTACTACCAGGAGATCGGGCGCACCGCGGAGGCGGCGAAGCTCGACGCGGTGTTCTTCGCCGACGGTCCCGCCCTGCGCACCGACGTGCGTCACAATGCCGCGCCCGGCCTCGAGCCGATCACCCTGCTCACCGCGATCGCCGCGGCGACAACACATCTCGGTCTGATCGCGACCGCGTCGACCACCTATTACGAGCCCTACAACCTGGCGCGGCTGTTCTCCTCGCTCGACCACATCTCCGGCGGACGAGCGGGCTGGAACATCGTCACCACCGGAACCGACCTCGCCGCGGCCAACTTCGGGCTGGAGCGGCACCCGGATCACGCCGAACGCTATGCCCGCGCACGGGAATTCGTCGACGCGCTGGTCGGGCTGTGGGACAGCTGGGAAGACGATGCGATCGTGCTCGACCGCGCCGCCGGGGTTTACGCCAATCCGGACAAGATCCATCCGATCGACTTCGTCGGCGAACATCTCAGTGTGCGTGGCCCGTTCAACTCGGCGCGGACACCGCAGGGACGTCCGGTACTGGTGCAGGCGGGGGCATCGAACGAGGGTCGAGCTTTCGCCGGCAAGTACGCGGAGGCGATCTTCACCGCCCACCAACGACTTTCGGACGCGCAGTCCTTCTATGCCGATATCAAGTCCAAGGCCACCGAGTTCGGCCGGACCGCCGACGAGGTGAAGATCCTGCCGGGGATCAGCCCGTTCATCGCCGACACCGAGGCCGCCGCACTGCGTTTGGAGCGCGAGTTCAACGAGCTGACCGTGCCCGAATACGGGATCAAGCAGCTGGAATCGATCACCGGCACCTCGCTGCGCACCCTCGCGCTCGACGAGCCGGTTCCCGTGGAGGTGTTCGCGGGGGCGGGCGATGTCACCGACAACGCGCGCAGCAGATTGCAGGTGGTGGCGGGGATCGTCGAGCGGGAACGGCCGACCCTGCGTGGGCTGCTGCACCGGCTGGCGGGTGCGCGCGGACACCGGGTGTTCGCGGGTACGCCCGAACAAGTGGCCGACACCATCGAGGAGTGGTTCACCCAGGGTGCGGCGGACGGCTTCAACGTGATGCCGCCGTACTACCCAGGTGGGCTCGAGGTGTTCGCCGAAACGGTGGTGCCGATCCTGCAGGAGCGCGGGCTGTTCCGCACCGAATACACCGGGACCACATTGCGCGACCACTTCGGGCTCGCGCGCCCGGAGAGCCGGTTCGCCCGCACCGCCGCCCTAGCCGGATGACGGTGGGCTGTAACAGTCAGCACAGCACTCGCCGTCCGGTGACTCAGCTGCGGTCCATGGCGCTGGCGGTGTTCGTTCCTTCCGCCGTCTACGGAATCGGTTCGGGCGCAGCGGCTCCCATGTTGCCGCTGCACGCGCTCGAACTCGGCGCGTCGGTCGGAACCGCGGGTGTGGTGGTCGCCATGATGGGCTTCGGGCTCATTCTCGGCGATCTGCCCGCGGGGTGGCTGGTGGCGCGCACCGGCGAGCGCAAGGCGATCGCGCTCGGCTCGTTGACGTGCGCACTCGGCCTGCTCGTGGCCATCCTCGCGCCGAATATCGCCGTTTTCGCGGTCGGGCTACTGATCAATGGCGCCTCGGGTGCGGTGTGGGGCCTGGCCAGACAGACCTACATCGTGGCCGTGGTGCCGAGTGTCGATCGGGGACGGGCCTTTTCGGCGCTGGCCGGGTGGATGCGGTTCGGGTTCTTCGCCGGACCTTTCCTCGGCGCGGGTGCGGTGCACTGGCTCGGCCCGGTCGGCGGGCTGTGGATCCAGCTCGTCGCCATGCTCGTCGCGGGTGCGCTGGTGTTCGCCATGCCGGAGACCGATGGATCGCCGACGGTGGTCAGCGACAACACCATTCGCGCGGTGGTGGTCGAACATCGCAAACTGCTCAGCACGCTCGGACTCGGCGCCCTGCTCATGGGAGCGGCACGGGCGGCACGGCAATCGCTGCTGCCGTTGTGGGCGGTGCACATCGGTGCCGACGCGGCGACCACCAGCATCGTGTTCGGTATCGCGGGCGCCGTCGATGTGCTGATGTCGTATCCGGCCGGAATCTGGCTGGATCGGTACGGCCGCAGGGCGATCGGCGTTCCCGCGATGATCGCCTTCGCCGCGGGGTACGCCGCGTTGCCGTTCGCGGGGTCGGTGGTCGGGCTGACCGCGGTCGCCGTGCTGCTCGGCTTCGCCAACGGGTTGAGCAACGGTGTGATCATGACCGTCGGCGCCGATGTGGCCCCGCCCGGTCAGCGCGCGGAATTCCTCGGCGCGTGGCGGCTCACCCACGACATCGGGATGTTCGCGGGCCCGATCGCGGTCGGCGCGATCAGCGCGGTGACGGTGCTCGGTGCGGCGGCGGGCGCGCTCGCGGTGGCGGGCCTTGGCGGCGCGGCCGCGATGTATCGCTGGTTCCCCGGGCTCCCGGTGGCACCGGTCACGGTGCCCGAACCGCAGGCCGCGGATCTTCGCGAGCCCCGGGAGTCGGTGGACAGCAACTGACCGGGCCTACGACCAGGCGGGGTCGCGTCCGGTGAGGCCGAGGATGCGGTCAAGGAGCGGAGCGGTGGCCGCGACGGGCACTTCGGGGCCGTAGATGCCCATCTGGCGTCCCTGTTCGGCGGTGGCGGCCGTCTCGTCGTAGGTCTCGCGCAGCAGGTCGTCGTCCCAGTGTGGCGTGGTGCCGAGGGCGCGGGCGAGGTCCCAGCCGTGGACGATCAGTTCGCCGACCACCATCCCGCCGACCAGCGGTGCGGGGAGTTCCGTCGGTCCGCCCATGTGGGTGAGTCCCTGCCACGCGGCGGGGTCACGCCAGGCGGTGGTGAGCGCGTCGAGGTGCGCGTCGAGGGCGGCGGCCCAATCGCCCGCGGTGAGGTCGACATCGGATTCGGCGGTCGCCGGGGGTGCGATCGCTTCCTTGTGCGCGGCGCCGACCAGCGACGGACCCCAGAAGAGCAGGTGGTTGAGCAGGGCTCGGATATCGAACTCGGCGCAGGGAGTCGGATCGGACAGTCGAGCGGGGTCGACCGTGCGGATGAGCTTCGACAGCGGTGTCGCGGCGTGAGCTACGCGTTCGGTTTCGGACATGTACCGAGGTAACCACCGCGACGCGGCACTGTCTTGAACAAACGCGACATAGACTCGCCGGGTGGAACGCGACCCGCGCGAACTGGGCGGTGCCTGGCAGGTGTCGCAACGCCACAGGTTCATCGCACCATCGGCTGACCTGGCGCGATACGTCGATCGGTATTGGGTCGTCACCTGGGATTACGAGCGGCCGTATCGGCAGTTGGTCGTGCCGCTGCCGAACGTGCACCTGACTTTCCGCGACGGTCACGCCGAAGTGCACGGTCCTTCGTCCTCGCACGTCTACCGCGAGCTCACCGGCTCGGGTTCGGTGTTCGGTGTCGCCTTCCGGCCCGGGATGTTCCGTCCGTTCCTGGACGGTCCGGTGGCACGGCTGCGGGATCGGATGGTCGATGCGGCAACAGTTTTCGGCCCGGAATTGCCTGATCCGGTGGATGTCGTATCGGTCGAGGGCTATCTTCGCGTGCACCTGCCCGTGGCAGACCCGGAGGCCGAGCGCGCAGGGCAGATGGTCGTCATGATCGCCGACGACCCGGGTATCACCACCGTCGACGCGCTCGCGACGCGCTGCGGGATGAGTGTCCGTCGAGTGCAGCGGTTGTTCGCCGAGTACGTCGGCATCGGGCCGAAGTGGGTGATCCGCCGCTACCGCCTGCACGAGATCACCGAGCGGCTCGCCGACGGCGTCGACATCGACTGGGCGGCACTCGCCGCCGACCTCGGTTACGCGGACCAGGCGCACCTCAGCCGCGACTTCCGCAAGATCTTCGGCGAACCACCGACCAGTTACGCGCAGCGGTACGGGTCGTTCGAGAAGTAACCGGCGACCCGTCCTGTCGCCGCTTCTCAGTTCGTGTAGACCAGGGCACTGCGCGGGCGCCCCTACAGTGGAGTGATGTCGTCATTTGATCGGCATCCGTCTACCGTCGCGGATTTCGACGATGCGCGGCGGCGGGAACGGTTGCGCGAAACCCGGCTCGGACACGGTTGGCGTCGCTGGCGCAGGCCAAGGCTGGTGGTGCTGCGAATCATCGGGGTGCTGGCGGTCGCGATGATCGTGTTCGGCCAGTACTGGGTCCACGATGTCGTCCCCGAGCGTGAGCGCCTGGCGCAGACAGCGCCGGAACTACTGCCCGCTCATCTGCCCACTGACACCCGGAATTGGGATACCGCGGTGGTCGATATGGTCGGGCTCGGGGGAGTCAACGCGGTACCGACCGCCGCCGCACTGCCCGCGCTGAGTCGCCTCGGGGTGGTGTGGGCCGTGCGCTACGACAACGCGGGTATCGATACCAAGGTCATCGCCGAGATGATCGTGCGAGCCGCCAGGTACGGCAATGTGCGCAATATCGTGCTGGTCGGTCACAGCATGGGTGGGGTGATCGCGCTCGAGGTGGCGCGGCATATTCATCATGGCAGTGATCGGCGATTGGTCGCGGTTGTGCTGGACTGCACGCCGTTGGATCTGAACGCGGTGCGGCCCGAAAGTCGCAGTCGCGGGGCCGATCTGGTGCGGTGGCTGGGCTGGCTGCCCGGTGCACGGGAGAGCAGGCTGCTGCGGTTCGCGGTCGAGATGTCGGCTCGGCGTGAACGGTTCGAGCAGCGCCGGGGTCTGTTTCCCGATATCGACTTCGGAGAGTTCCGGAAGGTGGCCGCAGAGGTGTTGCGCGACAAGATCTTCTCCCGCGATGCCGCCAGCAACGGGTTGATCGAGGCGCAGTTCCTGGCGATCGTCGCCGGTGGTGGCACCGCGGATCTGCGCGCACTCGGACGGCCTGACCCGAACAAGCGAAACCCCGCGATCGTCTTCATCCGGCCACGCGACGCTGCCCGCGATGCTGTGGTGGACGTGGACTATTCGCACGAGCTGCTGATCGAGCACTCCGGTGGCGTCGACGGCACGCTACTGGTGGTGCGGCCCGGTGAGATCGAGCACGCGAATCCCATTCAGCGACCACGCGAATACAACGCGATCATCGAGTCGCACGTACTGCCGTTCGTTCGCCGCTATCAGGAAGCCAATCGCAATGATCCGCCCTGATCAGCGCACGCGGGTACCGAGAATGGTGCGCACGCCCGCGATGAACAGTTGCAAGCCGAAGTCGAATCGCGCGGTGGGGTCGGGAGTGTCGAGCAAAGGTGTGTTGTCCTCGGGCAGCGCGCCGACGGAGTCCATCTGCATGCGCGACTGCTCGTCGACGGTCTGGCCGAGCACGTAGTAGAGCAGGGTGTAGGCCGTGAGATCGGCTTCCTCCCTGGTCATTCCGGCCCGAATGACGATGCCTGCCAGGCGTTCACGCGCCTTGCTCGTGGTCAGGCGGGAGGCGTAGGTGGCCGAAACCAGCTCGGCGCCGTCGCGATAGGCGAGCAGGCAGTCGCGCAGTCGATGCGCCAGTTCGGTGAGCTGCGCGGGCCATTCGGTGGCGGTGATCGGCTCGTCCATCGGGGCGAGGATCCGGTCGGCCACCGCACCGAGCAGGGTCTGCTTGTCCTTGACGTGCCAGTACAGCGCCCCCGGCTGCACCTGGAGCGAGCCCGCGAGCCGGCGCATCGTCAGGTCGGCGAGCCCGTACTGATCGAGAATCGCGACGGCGGCATCGACCACATCCGTCTTCCGCAGTTGCACGCGCGTCCTTCCGTCCGATTTTGCTACCCGAGTGTCGTGACTCACTCGTAGCCGCTACCCTATCCTGAACACCGTTCAAGTTGCACGGCCACGCCGGGTGGATCACACCCACGGCTCGTGCGCACACCCCCGTCGAAGGGACATCACGTCGTGACACAGGCACCCGTCCAGACCGATATTCTGGCCATCGCCCGTGAGCAGGTGCTCGAGCGCGGCGAGGGCCTCACCGAGCAGCAGTCCGTCGAGGTGCTGCGCCTGGGTGACGACCGCCTGGAAGCACTGCTCGAGCTCGCCCACGAAGTACGGATGAAGTGGTGCGGCCCCGAGGTCGAGGTCGAGGGCATCATCAGCCTCAAGACCGGCGGTTGCCCCGAGGACTGCCACTTCTGCTCGCAGTCGGGCCTGTTCCAGTCGCCCGTGCGCGCGGCCTGGCTCGACATTCCCAGCCTGGTCGAGGCGGCCAAGCAGACCGCGAAGACCGGCGCCACCGAGTTCTGCATCGTCGCCGCGGTGCGCGGTCCCGACGAGCGACTGATGGCCCAGGTCGCCGCCGGGGTGGAGGCCATCCGCAACGAGGTGGACATCCAGGTCGCCTGCTCGCTGGGCATGCTCAACCAGGAACAGGTCGACCAGCTCGCCGCGATGGGCGTGCACCGCTACAACCACAATCTTGAGACCGCCAAGTCGCACTTCCCCAAGGTCGTCACCACCCACTCCTACGAGGAGCGCTGGGACACCCTGCGGATGGTGCGCGAAGCGGGCATGGAGGTGTGCTGCGGTGGCATCCTCGGCATGGGCGAGAGCATCGAGCAGCGCGCCGAGTTCGCCGCGCAGCTGGCGTCGCTCAACCCCGACGAGGTCCCGCTGAACTTCCTCAACCCGCGACCCGGCACCCCGTTCGGTGACCTGGAGGTGCTCCCCGCCGCCGACGCGCTGCGGGCCATCGCCACATTCCGGCTCGCGATGCCGCGCACCATCCTGCGTTTCGCCGGTGGTCGCGAGATCACGCTCGGCGACCTCGGTGCCAAGCAGGGCATGCTCGGCGGGATCAATGCCGTCATCGTCGGCAACTACCTCACCACCCTCGGACGTCCCGCCGAGTCCGATCTCGATCTGCTCGGTGAGCTGAGCATGCCGATCAAGGCGCTCAACGAAACCCTCTGAAACGCTGTGTACGATCGAGTATCGACCCAGGTCGCGGCCGTCGAGTCGCACTTCACGGAGGCGGTAACAGCATTGGACGAGCGCGACAACCCGGTGCAGCGTGAGCCGATCGTGCCCGGAGTCGACAGCGAGCGCTACAACCCGTTCACGGGTAAGCGGATCGTGGCCGGGCTCGCCGACGCGATGCCGGCGTCGGCCGCGCTCGGTCTCGAACCGCCGCGATTCTGCGAGCAGTGCGGTCGCCGGATGATCGTGCAGATCAGCCCGGATGGCTGGTGGGCCAAGTGCTCGCGGCACGGTGTCATCGAATCGGCCCAGCTGGAACGCCGCTAGTGCTCGGCCGCGGGGAACGCCCGGAGGTGTTGCGTCGCGAGGTGATCGGCGTCGGCGTCGTCATCGCGGTGGTGCTGGTGGCGAGTGCGGTGGCCGGGGTGGTGTGGGGTCTGCTCGCGCCGACCGAGCGGTTGCGGGTGACCCAGCCCGGCCGCGCCGCCGTGCTCACCGGTGAGAGTCTGCACCTGTTCGACGCGGTCGGGATGTTCCTGTGCATCGGTGCGGCGGTCGCGGTAGTGACCGCGGTCGGGGCCTGGCGGGTTCGGACCACGCGCGGGCCCGCCCTCGTCGTCGGCATGCTGTTCGCCTCGGGGCTCGGCGCGGCGTTGATGATGTGGATCGGGGAATGGGTTGCGGGCGTGCGTCATCCGCGTCCCGAGGATCCGGTGATCGGCCAGATCGTCGCACTGCCCGCGGAAGTCGGGACCGATCTCGCGCTGTTGATCCAGCCGTTCCTCGCTGCGCTCGTGCTGTTGTTTCTCGCCGCGCTGCACCCGGCCGTCGATCTCGATTCCGGTGCTGCCGGACTGCTCGGAGACTTGCGCCCAGCCGATTTCGGTGACGAGTTCGACGGCTACCGCCTGCCTTACGGTGCCGAACAGTATCGGCCGAGCGGCGATTTCGATCCGAGTTCGCAACCACGCGGCTGAGCCACCTCTGCGCGATACCATTTCTGCATAACAGCAGGTAGTGGTGCGAGAGGAACGGTCGTGGCATTCATCGGTGGTGGTCCGGTCGTCGAGGAACTCGACGCGAAATTCTGGCGGCTCACCGAACCGCTCACCTATCAGGGCGCGGTCGAAACCTTCACGGTGCCTGCCGGATTCCGCACCGACTTCGCCTCGGTACCGCGCGCCCTGGTGTGGCTGATCCCGCGCTACGGCGCCTACACCAGGGCCGCGATCCTGCACGACTATCTCTGCCGCACAGGCGAAGTCGGGCCCGCCGATGCCGACGGGATATTCCGGCGCAGCCTGCACGAGGCCGGGGTATCGGTGCCTCGACGCTGGATGATGTGGACGGCGGTTCGCTTCGGCAGCCGATTACGCGGGGCGCGTGCGGTCGATGTGCTCGGCTGGTTGCTGATCGCGGTGCCCTCCCTGGTGTTCCTCGCGGTCCCCGTGGTGGTGGTGACTGTGGCGCTGCTGGTGTTCTGGGTGGTCGAGCTGGGGTTCTGGGCCTTGGGGCAGGTCACGTGCCGCACCGCGGCGCCCCCGCCGAAGCCGCAGATGAAGACGGCCTGAGCCCGGATCTCACCCGGAACGGGGGAGGTGGGGGGCACCTTCGCGTGGCTATCGTTCGGCGCATGTCCGAGCCGAGCACTGACGCCGCAACCCCGGCCCCGCCCGCCGAATGGTCGATTCCGCGCGGCCTGATCGTGCTGCTATCGCTCGGGGCGGCGGTGGTCACCATCGCGGGTCTGAAGGCTTTCTCCGGCATCGTCGGACCGGTGTTCCTCGCCCTCATGCTGACCATCGCGGTACAACCGATCCAGAGTTGGGCGCGGCGCAAAGGCTGGCCCGCTTGGCTGGGCATGGCCGCGGCGCTGGTGGCGGTGGTCGCGATTCTGTTCGGAATCGGTGGCGCGCTGGCGCTGTCTGCGGTGCAGCTGGCCTCGCTGCTGCCCGACTACGCCGACAAACTCAACGAATTGCTCGATCATGTGCGCGGCTGGCTGTCGGATCTCGGGGTGAGCTCCGATCAGATCCACAAGGCGCTCAGCGGGATCGATGTGGGCAAGGCCGCCGGTTGGATCGAGCAGGTGCTCGGCGGCGTCCTCGGGGTCTTCTCGAATCTGTTCTTCGTGCTGGCACTGCTGCTGTTCATGGCCGTCGACGGGATAACGATGGATCGCCGGCTGGCGATGGTGGCCCGTGAGCGGCCTGCGATCGCGCAGGCACTGGACAGTTTCGTCACCGGGACACGCAAATACCTCATCGTGTCCACGGTGTTCGGCGCCATCGTGGCCGTGATCGACGGTGGGGCACTGTGGTTGATGGGGGTGCCGCTGCCGATCCTGTGGGCGCTGCTGTCGTTCATCACCAACTACATCCCGAACGTCGGGTTCGTCATCGGCGTCATCCCACCCGCGCTGCTGGCCCTGCTCGACGGCGGGCCGGTGCTGATGCTCTGGGTGATCGTGATCTATTCGGTGATCAACTTCGTGATCCAGTCGATCATTCAGCCCAAGTTCGTCGGTGATGCCGTCGGCCTCGGAGTCACCATCACCTTCCTGTCGCTGGTGGTCTGGGCGTGGGTGCTCGGTGCGCTCGGTGCGCTGCTGGCTATTCCGCTGACATTGCTGGTGAAGGCGCTGCTGCTCGACATCGACCCGACGACGCGGTGGGCGGATGTCTTGATCGGTGCGCCGATGGACAAGAAGGCTGCGCCGCAGCGGGAATCGGGCAGGTCCGCCCCCGCCGACACGGCGGGGGCCAAGGAATAGCGGCCGCCGCGCATCGGTTCACCGGAAAACCAGTGGAATGTGGTCGTACCCGCTCCTTATCCTGGCAGCATCGTCATTTCGGGGGAGGACCTTGACCATGAAAGCCGCAGCCGAGCAGGCCGCTGAGCAGCCCGCCGAGCGACCCGATCTGGTCGCCTGGCGCCGCCGCCATGCCCTGCGCAGCTCGTCCGCGGCCACCGCGGTACCCAGCGGGCGCATCTATCGGCGCTCGTCGAAGCATCGCGATCGCCGCCACGATTACTGACGGGGCCGGACTATTCCGGTTCCGTTCTGGTCAGCACCACCAGCGGCAACGGCTTGTCGACCTTGGCCTGATATTCGGCCAGCAGGGAATTCTCCGCCAGCGCCCATGCCGCGAACTCGTCGTACCGCGCGCCGGTCAGCACATCGGCCGTCGCCGCGAATTTCTCCCCACCCAACTCGATCGTCACCCGCGGATCAGCCTTGGCATTGTAATACCAGGCCGGATACCGATCCTCGATGAACGAGCTCACATACATCACGTCGCCCCGATACAGCGCCCCCAGCGGAACCACATGCGGTTTACCGCTTTTGGCGCCCGTCGTCGTCAACAACAACAGCGTGGCACCGGCGTAGTCGCCGCCGACCTGCCCGCCGTTCTCGCGGAATTCCCGAACCACCCCATCGTTCCAGCCGGCCATCTCGTCGGGCGAGTACTCCCGGTTCCACGGTGCGTCCGGGTCGTCGTAGGTGATGGGTTCTTTCGCCTTCGCCACGTTGTTGTCCATGCCGAGCAGTGTGACACCGACCACCGACACATTCGTAGCGTGCGCGGTCGACCGGTCGCGGTTCCTCATGACTTCCGTGGGCTCGATGACCTCGTCGGGGTCAAGCCGGTCTGAGTTGCACCGCGTCACGGCCTTTGGGCGACAAGGCGGTCGGCGACCTCACATGTCCAGGCCGAGATCGAGCACACGCACCGAGTGGGTGAGGGCGCCGATGGCGAGGTAGTCGACGCCGGTGCTCGCATAGTCCGCGGCCTGTTCGAGCGAAAGGCCACCGGAGGACTCGAGTTTCGTGTCGGGAGCCGCCGCATCGCGTCGCTGGACGGCGGCCTGCGTCTGCCAGAGCGGGAAGTTGTCGAGCAGCACCAGTTCGACGTTCTCGGCGAGAACGGCGTCGAGTTGTTCGAGGCTGTCGACCTCGACCTCGCAGGCGATATCCGGTGCCAATGCGCGGACCGCGCGCAGGGCGTCGACGACCGAACCCGCGGCCACCACGTGGTTGTCCTTGATCAACGCGGCATCGCCGAGACCCATCCGATGGTTGACGCCACCGCCGACGCGGACCGCGTACTTCTGCAGGGCGCGCAGGCCGGGCAACGTCTTGCGGCTGTCGCGGATCTTGCACTCGGTGCCCGCGACGGCGTCGACCCAGGCGGCGGTCGCGGAGGCGATACCGGACAGGTGGCAGACCAGGTTGAGCATGGTCCGTTCGGCGGTGAGCAGGCCGCGGGTGGGCGCGACGATGCTCAGCACCGACGTGCCCGGCTCCACCCGGGTGCCGTCGGGGACACGCGCGGTGATCTCGTAGGCGCCCGCGCCGATGACCTCGTCGAGCACGAGCAGCCCGACGTCGATACCCGCGACAGTGCCGTGCTGGCGCGACACCACCGAGGCCTTGCTCACGGCGTCTTCGGCAACGGTGGCGACCGTGGTGACGTCGGGCCCGTAGCGCAGGTCCTCGTCGAGAGCGGTACGGATCAGCGTGAGCAGCTCATCGCGGTCCAGGGTGGCGTCCAGAGCCATCACTGCACTCCTGTTCTCGGGCGACTGTGCGCCGCGTCGATCGGGCGGGCGTTTTTCGCTCCGCCGGAATTGCTTGAACAACAGACCGACCCACCCGGTGACGGGTGGCGATCGTTACCGCATCCCTACCGGGATGGGCTCGAAATCGACCGCCGCGGTGGTCAGCTCGAGTCCGCCGTGCGCGTCGAGGCGGACCGCGGTGCTGTGCCGCTGCTGGTCGACGGTCCCGGGATACTCCGAGCGTGTGTGGCAGCCGCGACTCTCCGCACGTGCCGCCGCCGTGAGCAGCAGCGCCCGCGCCGTCAAGGTGAGCGCCGCGTCCTCGATGCGCCGGAGGTGCGGTGCGGCGGTCACCGAATCCTCGACAGCGTCGAGCATCGGCACCATCGACGTCGCCGCATCGATTCGCTCCAGTGCCTCGGCGAGTCCGGCGCCGTCACGCACGACGGAAGCGTGCTCGGTCATCGCCTGCTGCACGACCGAACGATCGGCGAATTCGAGTGTCCACGAGGAGATCTCATCGACCCGAGCGCGCACCCCGGCGCGCTCGACCGCCGCCGCACCGGCCCGCTCACCCACCACGAGCCCTTCGAGCAAACTGTTGGAGGCCAACCGATTCGCGCCGTGCAGCCCGGTCCTGGCGACTTCGCCCGCGGCGTAGAGCCCCGCGACACCGGTTCGCCCGTGCGTATCGGTGAGAACGCCGCCGCACTGGTAATGCGCGGCGGGCGCGACCGGAATCAGTTGCGCCGCAGGGTCGATTCCCGCGGCCAGGCACGAGGCCGTGATCGTCGGGAACCGCTGGGCGAACCCATCGACGGCACGCGCATCGAGGAAGACATGGTCGGTGCCCAGCGCCCGCATGCGCTCCGCGATCGCCCGCGACACCACGTCCCTCGGGGCCAGGTCGCCGCGCGGATGCACGCCGGTGGTCACCGAGTTCCCCTGGGAATCAACGAGTATCGCGCCTTCTCCGCGAACCGCTTCGCTGATCAACGGCCGCCTGCCCACCCCGCCCGGGGTGTAGAGCACGGTCGGATGGAACTGCACGAACTCGAGATCGGCCACCGCCGCCCCGGCCCACAATGCCAGCGCCACACCGTCGCCGGTCGCCCCTGGCGGATTGGTGCTCAGCGCGTAGAGCTGCCCGAGCCCGCCGGTGGCCAGGAGCACTGCGGGCGTGTGCACGACACCGAACCCGTTGTCCGACACCGCGATAACGCCCCGCACACCATCGGCGCCGGTCACCACACGTAGCGCGGCGGCACCGAACAGCACCGGCAGCCCCGCCGCGTTGAGCGCGCGCTGCACCTCGGCGCCGGTAGCGTCGCCACCGGCGTGGATGATCCGACGCGTGCTGTGCCCGCCCTCGCGGGTCCGCGAGATCTGCCCGTCACGACCGAGGTCGAATACCGCACCGAGGTCGGTCAGCGCGGCGACCGCGTCCTGTCCGCCCTCGACGATCGATCGCACCGCGTCGACCTCGCACAGCCCGGCACCGGCCTCGACCGTGTCCCGCACGTGCGAGTCCACCGAATCACCGAGCGGTGCGACGACCGCGATGCCGCCTTGCGCGTACTGGGTCGAGGTATCGGTCGGCCCGCCTTTGCTGAGGATGAGCACCCGCAGCCCACACAACGAAGCCGTGCGCGCGGCGGTGAGACCGGCGACGCCACCGCCGATGACGACCAGGTCGACCTCGGCCTCCCAGGAAACCGGAACCGTCATGGTCGTTACCGGCTCGGCCTCGCGACGGCGGTCATTCGCCACCGCCGGAGTTGCCGATGGCGATCATCCGCTGCACCGAGGCGCGACCGGCCTCGGCCATCGCCAGGTCGACATGCACCTCGTCGGCGCCCTCGACCAGGCAGCGCAGCAGCGCGGCCGGGGTGATCATCTTCATGTACTTGCAGGACGCGCGATCGTTGACGGCCTGGAAGTCGATGCCGGGCGCCGCCTTGCGCAGCTGGTGCAGCATGCCGACCTCGGTCGCCACCAGTACCTGGCTGGAGTGCGACGCCTTCGCGGCGTCGATCATCCCGCCGGTCGACAGGATGTGCACCCGCTCGGCCGGGAACGCGCCCTCACCGGCCAGATACAGCGCCGAGGTGGCGCAACCGCACTCCGGGTGCACGAACAGCTCGGCATCGGGGTGGGTGCGGGCCTGCTCGGTGAGCTCGTCGCCGTTGATGCCTGCGTGCACGTGGCACTCGCCCGCCCAGATGTGCATGTTCTCGCGCCCGGTCTCGCGCTTGACGTGCGCGCCGAGGAACTGGTCGGGCAGGAACAGCACCTCACGGTCGGGATCGATCGAATCGACCACGTCGACGGCGTTGGAGGAGGTGCAGCAGATGTCGGTGAGCGCCTTCACCTCGGCGGTGGTGTTCACATACGACACCACCATCGCGTCGGGGTGCTCGGCCTTCCAGGCGCGCAGTTCCTCGGCGGAGATCGAATCGGCCAGCGAGCAGCCCGCCCGCTGGTCCGGGATGAGCACGGTCTTGGCCGGGCTGAGGATCTTGGCGGTCTCGGCCATGAAGTGCACGCCGCAGAACACGATGGTGTCCTCTTCGGCCTCGGCCGCGATGCGCGAGAGCGCCAGCGAGTCGCCGACGTGGTCGGCAACGTCCTGGATCTCGGGCAGCTGGTAGTTGTGCGCGAGGATGGTCGCATTGCGTTCGCGCGCCAGGCGGCGCACCTCCTGCGCCCATTCCGGCGTCGCCTCGACACCCGCGTAGCCCGTGGGTCCGTCGAAGACCGAATCCATCAGCGTCCGCTGTGCAGTCGTCGTCGCCATGGTGGCTCCCTTCATCGTGCGAGCGGCTCCATCGCCGCGATTCGCACCAAACCAGGTTTTCGACTTACAATCGAAAACGTGCCCCATAGTAACACCATCCACGAATCGCTCACCGCGGTGTTCCAGGTTCGCCGCTTCCCCTTGAGCATTTCCGCAGGTAGAGGCGCCAAGCACCCGGAATTGGCGGTTCTGCTGTGGGAACGCGCACTCGATCCGCAGAAAGGCACCTGGTCGCTACCGGGCGGGCGGCTACGCGACGACGAGGACCTCGACACCTCAGCCCGGCGCCAGCTCGCGGAGAAAGTCGACGTGCGGGAACTGGCCCATCTCGAGCAACTGTCGGTGTTCAGCAACCCCGACCGAGTCCCCGCGCCCCGCCGCATCGCCTCGGCCTATCTCGGCCTGGTACCCCTCACCACCGAACCCGAACTTCCGTCCGACACCACCTGGCACCCGGTCTCGAATCTGCCCGACATGTCCTTCGACCACCGCACCGTCGTCGACCACGCCCGCACCCGCCTGGCCGCCAAGCTCTCCTACACCAACATCGCCTACGCTCTTGCGCCCGACATGTTCACCATGTCGACGCTGCGCGAAATCTATTGCGCCGCACTCGGCTACGACGTCGACACCACCAACCTCCAGCGAGTCCTGACCCGCCGCAAAGTGATCACCCCCACCGGCGCCACGGCCCCCTCCGGCCGAGCGGGCGGGCGCCCCGCGGCTCTCTACCGCTTCACCGACTCCGGCCTGCGCGTCACCGACGAATTCGCCGCCCTCCGGCCACCGAGCTGAGCACGAGCCCTCGCATCCGGCAGGTCCCGGAGGCGAGGCTCGGTACACGGATTCAGGCTCGGGCAGGCAGTAATTCGGCGACCAGCGATTCGATGCGGGACTTGATCTCGTCGCGGATCGGGCGCACCGACTCCAGGCCCTTGCCCGCGGGATCCTCCAGGACCCAGTCGCGGTAGCTGACGCCGGGGAAGAAGGGGCAGGTGTCGCCGCAGCCCATGGTGATGACGACGTCGGAGGTTTCCACGGCGTCGTAGGTGAGGATCTTCGGGGTCTGGTCGGAGATATCGATGCCGAGTTCGGCCATCGCCGCGACCGCGGACGGGTTGATCGTCTCGGCGGGCGCGCTGCCCGCGGAGCGGACCTCGATGGCGTCGCCTGCGAGGTGGGCGAGGAATCCGGCGGCCATTTGTGAGCGTCCGGCGTTGTGGACGCAGACGAACAACACGCTGGGCTTGGTGGTCATGTGGAGCAATGCCTTTCAGATGGCGGACGAAGCGGGGGCGGTCTGGAACCGTTGGCGCAGTGCCAGGGAGACGTAGACCAGCCCGACGAGAACGGGGACCTCGATGAGGGGGCCGACGACACCGGCGAGGGCCTGGCCGGAGGTGGCGCCGTAGGTGGCGATCGCTACGGCGATGGCGAGTTCGAAGTTGTTGCCCGCGGCGGTGAAGGCGAGGGTGGTGGTGCGTTCGTAGCCGAGGCCGATGGCCGCTCCCATGGCGTAGCCGCCGCCCCACATGATCGCGAAGTAGGCCAGCAGCGGGATCGCGATGCGGACCACGTCGAGTGGGTGGGAGGTGATCTGGTCGCCTTGCAGGGCGAACAGGATCACGATGGTGAACAGCAGCCCGTAGAGCGCCCACGGACCGATCGCCGGCAGGAACTTCGATTCGAACCATTCGCGGCCCTTGGCGCGTTCGCCGAGGCGACGGGTCAAGAACCCCGCCAGCAGGGGAATGCCGAGGAAGATCAGGACCGATTTCGCGATCTGCCACGGTGAGACGTCGATGGTGGTTTGTTCGAGGCCGAGCCAGCCGGGCAGGACCGAGAGGTAGAACCAGCCGAGCACGGCGAACATGAAGACCTGGAACACCGAGTTCAGCGCGACCAGTACCGCGGCGGCTTCGCGGTCGCCGCAGGCCAGGTCGTTCCAGATGATCACCATGGCGATGCAGCGGGCCAGACCGACGATGATCAGGCCGGTCCGGTATTCGGGCAGATCGGGCAGGAACAGCCAGGCCAGGGCGAACATCAGCGCGGGTCCGAGCACCCAGTTCAGCACCAGGGAGCTGATCAGGAGCTTGCGGTCGCCGGTGACGGAGTCGAGGCGGTCGTAGCGGACCTTGGCCAGTACCGGGTACATCATGATCAGCAGCCCGATCGCGATCGGCAGCGAGATGCCGTCGATCTCCACGGCGGACAAGGCATCGCCGAGGCCGGGAATCGTGCGCCCGAGCAGCAGGCCGGCGGCCATCGCGACGCCGATCCAGACCGGCAGGAAACGGTCGAGCGTCGACAGTTTGCCCACGACCGCGGGATGACCGGTCGTGGTGCTCATACGGTCACCGCGCCTGCCTCGGTCGCGAGCACATCGGAGAGCCGTCGCAGCGCGTGCGGGACCACCCGGTAGTACACCCAGGACGCGCGGCGTTCGCTGGTCAGCAAACCGGCTTCGCGCAGCACCTTCAGGTGGTGGGAGATGGTCGGCTGGGTGACATCGATACCGGTCGACAGGTCGCAGACGCAGGCCTCACCGCCGGCGCGCGACGCGATCGCCGAGAGCAGCCGCAACCGGACCGGGTCGGCGAGCGCCTTGAACAGCACGGCCAGCTCGGTGGCCGTCTCGCCGGTCATCGGTGCGCGGGTGCGGGGTGTGGCCTCACACGAGGGTGAGGCCACACTCAGCGGCAGATCCTGATTCGACATCTGTCGATATTGATCGATATCGAATCAAGAAGGCAAGCGAACATCGGGTGAACCCGCTCACTCGCGGGGTGGGTCAGCCGCAGCAGCTCGCGCCGGAGGCGACGGCCTTCTCCTTGGCCTCGGTGCCGCAGCAGGCACCTTCGGCTTCGGCGGTGGTGCCGCAGCACACGTCGACCGCTTCTTTATCGGTGAGGCCGAGATCTGGCGCGGTACCGAAAGTTTCACTGTCGGCCAGCACGGTATAGACCTCCCAGCGTTCGGCACCCGGTCCGGTCACCCACACCTTGTCCTGGGTGGCGAAGCAACACGTGGTCGCGATCTGTTCCTCGGTGAACAGGCCTGCTGCGGAGAGCCGGGCGATCTCGCCGTGTACCTGCTCGGAGGATTCGACCTCGACCCCGAGGTGGTTGATGGACCCGCCCTGGCCCGCGTTCTCGATCAGTACGAGCTTGAGCGGGGGCTCGGCGATCGCGAAGTTGGCGTAGCCGGGCTTGCGCTTGGCCGGTTCGGTGTCGAACAGGGTGGAGTAGAACCGCACGGCGGTGTCGAGGTCGTCGACGTTGAGGGCCAGCTGGATACGAGACATGATCGAACCTCCACTTGTGTGACATATATCGAAGAACTTGTGATGCCGAGTCTGCTCACCTTTTCGACATATGTCAATACCGCGGGTAGGGTCGATCTCATGCCCAAGGCGCTACCCATGATCGACATGTCCGCCCCCGTCTGCTGCGCCCCCGTCGCGGCGGGGCCCGTCGATGACGCCGCCGCACTGGAGGTGGCGTTGCGGCTCAAGGCGATCGCCGACCCGGCCAGGGTCAGATTGCTGTCACTGCTGCTGACCAGTCCACTCGGCGAGGAGAACGGCGGTGATCTCGCCGCCGCGGTCGGTCTGAGCGAGTCCACGGTCTCTCACCATCTCGGCCAGTTGCGCAAGGCAGGGCTGGTCGAGTCCGAGCGGCGCGGGATGAACACGATCCACCGCGCCCGGCGCGACGCGCTGTCCGCGCTGTGCACGGTGCTGGATCCCAACTGCTGCATGTGATCGGCTGCGGCGATGTCGTCGGGTGTGTGCCTCAGCTGGTGAGTTCGCGTTGCAAGGGGGTGCGGAAGCGGGGGATGGCCCGGACTTCGCCGAACCAGGTTGTGGTGCGGGCTGTTTCGGCGTAGATGAGTTTTTCGGTGTCGGTGCCGACGTCTTCCAGCAGGCGGGTTACTACTTCGCCGTCGGGGCGTTGGGCCCAGCCGCCCACTATGCGGCCGTCGGCCCAGATGGTGGGGCCGATATTGCCGTTGGTGTCGAAGAGGGCGGAGGCGTGGGGGCCGAGGAACCAGTCTCGGGATTGCCAGCCCATGGGGGTGGGGTCGAGGGCTGGGAGGAGGGCTGCCCAGGGTTCAGGGGTGGGGACGGGGGCGAGGTCGTCGGTGAGGACAACGCCGGGGGTGCCGTCGAGGTCTACTTCGACTGTGTCGAGTTCGGCCAAGGCTTTTCGGACTTCGCCCAGTGTCCAGCCGGTCCACCATTTCAGGTCGGTGATCGGCGCCGGGCCGAAGGTGCGCAACCACTGACGCACCAGTTCGACACGCGCCTGCGCGGCAGGCATCGGTGAAAACCCTTCGGGTAGCCAGGTTTCCACAGGGGCCCAGGTGTACTGGCTGCTGGTCCAGCTGCCGTTCGGGCGGCCGCGCACTATCCGGCCCTCGGCGCCGAGCACCACCAGCACCCAGGTGGTGATGCTGGTCGGTTTGGAATAGGACTTGCCGGGGGCGGTGTCGATCTGGGTGCGCAGGCGCGGCACATCTTTGCTCAGCTGGACGCCCGTTGCCGCGCCGCGGGTCAGCAGCGCCGCGTGGGTCTCGGCTTCCACATCGGCGAGCCAAGCCGAGATGTCACCGTCGACCGCGCCTGCCTGTTCGATATAGCGGCCGTAGGTGCGGCGTTGCTTGTGGGCCAGCGCATCGCAGGTGGACGCCTGGAGAACCGGTAGCAGCTCGGTCGGCGCGACGAACATCGTGCGGCGCATGGCCAGCATGCGGATCAGGGCGCGGTCGTCGTAGAGCGCCTTCTCGACATCGGCCGGGGTGAGATCGATGCCACGGGCGCCGACCGAAAGGAACACCGTCGCCGGATCGGTGGCGTGCAGCACCACCATCGAACGCGCGATGTCGACGGGGTCGTTCGAGCGGGCCGACGGCGCGAGGCGATGCCTGGTCGCCAGGCGTGCGCGACGCTGCGCGATATCGATCGAGAGCATGAGCGGATGGTATGCGGGGGCACCGACAACCCCGCGACTGATGGCGTCGGACCGGGCCGCGAGGGCGAGTTACTTCGGCGGTGGGGAAGTCGCGCGACCGAGACCGTCGAGGAAGGCGGCGGCCTCGCGACGTGAGCTCAGCCGGACGAAGGTGAGATTCGTGAAAGCCGGGTCGGATTGTGCCGCAAGATAATGCGCCCGGTTCTTCGCATGGGTCGTCCATGCCCAGACGATCACCGACCGCGCCGGGTCGAGCGAGATCATCTCGCGCCAGCGTTCCCGATTGCCGTTCCACAGCTCGCGCCCGGTCAGCGCGCGGCCCACCGTTCGACGGACGATCTGGCGCATGACCAGCGACCGGGGCAGATCGAACCAGACCACCGTATCGGCACGCTGCCACACCAGATCACCGAGTTTGCCTCGGTAGTTACCGTCGACGACCCAGGCATCCCGGGCGATCCGCTCGGCGACGGCGGCCTGGAAATCGGGCGCAGGCATCGGTGTCCAGTCCGGCTGATGATGGATCGCGTCCAACTCGATGTACGGAATGTCGAGCCGGTGCGAGATCTGCCGGGCCAGCGTGCTCTTGCCGGAGCCCGAAGTCCCCACCACCGAGATTCGCCGCATCACCGCCACCACGACATTATCCACGCCCGAGTGGTCGCTGCCGTCGGCGCATAGTGTCCATTTTGTACAGACTGTGCGGTTGCCGATTCCGTCACCGGGCGTGAATCCCGTTGCTATCGTCCGCTCATGAGCGCAGCGCCACCGGTTGTCACTGCGGCTGAGCTGGGGGTCGACGATGAGGAGCGGCCCGCGCGGGTGCTCGCCGGATTCCCCGGTCGGCTGGTCGGTGTGGTCGCGCTCGGGCTCGCGCTGTTGTCGGTGTGGCAGGTGTTTCGGCCGCTGGCGCAGGGCAGCCAGTACTACCTGGTCATTTTTCTGGCTGTCGCGCTACCGCTGGTGTACCTGAGCTACCGGTCGTGGTGGGGTCCACTCGATCGGGCCGATGGGCCCTCGGTGCTCGACTGGGTGCTGGCCGCGATCACGTTGGTGGTGTGTCTGTATCCGGTGCTGCCGATCGGAATCGGTGACGCGGGTGGGGGATACGACGCGTTCCTCGACCGGCAGGGGATGCTGGCGCCGCTCGATGTCGTCATGGGTGGGTTGCTGCTGGTGCTCGTGCTGGAGGCGTGCCGGCGGACCACCGGGGTGATCTTGCCGGTGGTGTGTCTGGTGTTCCTCGGGTACGGGTACTACGGCGGTCTGCTGCCGCAGGATTGGTCGATCGCGCACGCGGGGCTCGATGTCGATCAGATCGTCGACGCGCTGTACAACTCCGGCAGCGGCTTCTACGGAACACCGCTCGATGTGGCCGCCAGTTACATCGTGTTGTTCACGCTCTACGGTGCGGTGCTCGAATTCTCCGGTGCGGCAAGGTTCTTCGTCGATCTGTCGGTGTCGCTGTTCCGTCGCTCGAAGAGCGCGGCGGGGCGGACGGCAGTGGCGTCGGGGTTTCTGCTCGGGACGGTCTCGGGGTCGGGGACCGCGACCGCGGTGAGTACCGGCGCGGTGACCTGGCCGATTCTGCGCAAGGCCGGCTACCGGCCCGAACAGGCGGGCGGGATGCTCGCCGCCGCGGGTGTCGGTGCGATTCTGTCGCCGCCGACGCTGGGTGTCGCGGCGTTCATCGTCGCCGAATATCTCGACGTGTCGTATGTGACGGTGCTCGGGTGGGTGCTGATCCCGACATTGCTGTACTACCTCGGCATCCTGCTGTCGGTCGAGATCGACGCGCGCCGCATCCACGCGGAGGGGCGCGCGCCCGCCGATCTGGCGGACGGCCCGTTGCCGACGCCGTGGTGGAAACTGCTGGGGCGCTTCGGGTATCACTTCTCGTCGCTGATCGTGATCGTGGTGCTGCTGCTCGTCGGGATGAGCGCCACCCGTGCGGTCGTCTACGCGACGGTGCTGGCGCTGCTGCTGGCGATCCCGGACCGGATGCTGCGGGGTAGCACTTCCGAAGAGCGAGTCTGGACACCGAAGTCCTTGGGGCAGTTCGTGATCGAGGCATTGCGCTCGCTGTCCTACGGAATGCGTTCGGCGCTACCGGTGGTGGCGGTGTGTGCCGCCGCGGGCGTGATCACCGCGATGACCACCAAGACCGGCCTCGGTGCGCAATTGGCCGCGCTGCTGGTCAAGGCCGGATCGGCACTGTCCGACGATCCCGCCGTCGTGTTGGCGACCACTGCGGTGCTGGCAGCGATCGCATTGTCGCTGCTCGGCCTGGCGGTGCCGGTGACGGCGTCGTTCGTCATCGGCTGGGTGATCATCGGGCCCGCGCTGCTCGACCTGGACGTCGCCGCGCCAGCCGCCGCCATGTTCGTCTTCTACTTCTCGGTGCTCTCGGAGGTGACGCCACCGACCGCGCTGGCCGCCGTCGGTGCGGCCGCGGTGACCGGTGCGAAGGCCATGCCGACGATGTGGCACGCCCTGCGGTACGCGCTGCCCGCCTTCCTGGTGCCACTGATGTTCGTGCTCACCGATTCCGGGCAGCACCTGCTCGGCCGCGGTGCGGTGCTCGACGTGCTGTGGGTCAGCGCGGCCGCGTGCGTCGGTGTCGCGGCGCTGGCGGCGGCGACGGGCGGATGGTTGTTCGGAATCGGCGCGATCGGCCCGGTCGCGCGCGTGATCGCCGCCGCGGCGGGTCTGACACTGCTGTACCCGAATCCGGTCGCCACCGGGATCGGGCTCGGACTGCTGGTCGTCGCCGCGGTGGCGGGCCTGGCCGAACGGGCGTACAGAACATCCACGGACACACCGTGATCCGCGGGAATCAGCAGGCGGCCCGGCCGTCGACGGAAGGGGACCTCATGGTCAGAACAATTGTCGCCGTGGTCGCGGCCGCCGCGTTACTCACCGGCTGCGGTGGCAGGCAGGACACCCCGACGGCCGACGCGGGTGGTGAGGTGACCTGTGAAGTGAAGCAGGACAACAGGATCGGCATCGCCACCGGCAACGCGACCGGCGTGTACTTCGCGCTGGGCAACGCCTATGCCGAGCAGATCTCCGCCGCCACCGGTGGCACTGTGAAGGCGACCGCGGCCGAGACCGGCGCCTCGGTGCAGAACATCCAGCAGGTGGTCGGCGGCACCTATCAGGTCGGCTTCTCGCTCGCCGACTCCGCGGCCGACGCGGTCGCGGGCAAGGGCAGCTTCACCAGCGCGCAGCCGATTCGCGCACTGGCCCGGCTCTACGACAACTACACCCAGGTCATCGTGCGCACCGACGCGGGCATCAACTCCCTCGCCGACCTGCGCGGCAAACGCGTCTCCACCGGCTCGCCCAAATCGGGCACCGAGGTGATCGCCCAGCGCGTGCTGCAAGCCTCGGGCCTCAACCCCGACAGCGACGTCGCCGCTCAGCGCCTCGACCTGACCAAGACCGTCGACGGACTCAAGGACGGGTCCATCGACGCCATGTTCTGGTCCGGTGGCCTGCCGACGCCGGGCATCACCGACTTGTTCACCACTGCCAAGGACAAGATCCGCTTCCTCGACATCACCGGGGTGCTGCCGAAACTGAAGGAGATCAACCCCGTCTACGAGACGGGTTCGATCCCGGCTGCCACCTACGGCCTGTCCGCCGACACGCCGACCATCGTGGTGCCCAACCTGCTCGTCGTGCGCGACGACCTCGACGCGAATCTGGCTTGTGTGCTCACCAAGACGCTGCTGGATCGCAAACCGCAGCTGGAACAGGCGAATCCGGCGGCCAAGGGAATCAATGCCGATACCGCGAGCAAGACGGCGCCGGTGCAGTTGCATCGCGGGTCGGAGGTCGCGCTGCGCTGACGCCTCGAACGGACCCGCGCCGACACGTGGGTTCCGACGGTCCTCGCAAGCCCTGCGATCGGTAGGGGTTGCGAGGACCGTGTCATCTGGTCGATGGAACGCGCGAGGATGTGCTGGACCCCGCCCATGGGCGAGGGGACAATCGCGACATGAAGCGGGTCGGGGTCGTTGTTGCGATGTGCGCGTTGCTGTTCGCAGTACCGGCCGAAGCTGGACCCGCCTCGCGTGCGCAACCCCCGTGCACTCCGGGTGCCGACCTGCGGCAGGTCTCGATCACGGTGGACGGCGAGCGGGCGACCGGGCGCGTGTACGAGCCGTACCGCTGTGTCCCGGGCGATATCTCGGCGACGAAGTTGGTGGTCGCGGTGCACGGGCACGGTGGGTCGTCGGCCGATTTCGCGCCGTATATGACCTCCCTCGCGGTGACGGGCGGGTCGCCGATTCTGCTCATGGACCTGCGCGACGCCGACGGGCCGTGGCGCACCGGCGACTGGAATCTGTGGGCGGGCTGGCACGACCTGGTGGCGGCGACGCAGTGGTATCGCGGCGAGCATCCCGGTATCGCGTCCACCGTGCTGTGGGGATGGAGCCAGGGCGGCATCACCAGCGGGCTCGCGGTGGCACATGGGCCGCCCGGACTGTTCGACTACTGGGTCGACAACTACGGTCCCGCCGACGATTTCACCATGTGGGCGGCCAGTGGGTCGGTGAATCCGGCACTGCCGCGGCAGATCGAACGTGACGCGGGCGGCTGCACGCCGATGATCTGCCCGCTCGCCTACATCGAACGTTCGCCCGCGCTGCTCGCCGACCGGATGAGCATGCGCCGGGCCTTCCTGATCCACGGCACCGCCGATGCCATCGTGCCCTTCGCCACCAGCGTGGAATTGCGCGCGGCGCTGACCGCGGCGGGCAAACCGTTCTCCTTCTACACCGTGGTCAGCGGGCGCGACCTCACCGGCGCGATCGTCCCCGGCGACCACTCGGTCGGGCCCGCGCTGTTCGAGGGCGGATGTGTGGTGTTGCGGTTGCTCGCGGGGACCGAGCCGCTCGCACCGCAGGTCAGCGACTATGTCGTCGATGTCGAGCACGGCCTGGTCACGGCGCCGCCGGCGCCCGCGGGCGCGAAGTGCGCGGCCTGAGACGCGCGGGAACAACGTTTGCCGAACAGCGGTTGTGCGAGGAACACCGACCGGAACGAGGATGCGATGACCGACGTAGTGCCCGACGATCACGGCTGGCAGGGTGGCGAGCTCGATCTGGACGCCTATCTGGCGCGGATCGGCTATGACGGGCCGCGCACCGCGTCGGTCGAGACCCTGCGCGCGCTGGTGCGCGCCCACACCACCACGATCCCCTTCGAGAATCTCGAGATCATCCTCGGACGGGGTATCCCGCTGGACCTGAATTCCTTGCAGGACAAGATGATCGGTCACCCTCGCGGTGGTTACTGCTACGAGAACGTCGGGGTTTTCGCCGCCGCGCTCGAACGGTTCGGGTTCGGTGTCACCGGACTCAGCGGCCGGGTCACCTACGGTGTGGCCGACACCGGCGCGCTGCGGCCCGCGACCCACGCCCTGCTGCGTGTGACCACCCCCGACGACGATCGCGTCTGGATCTGCGATGTCGGTTTCGGTTTCGGACCACTCGAGCCGTTCGAATTGGCCGACAGCAGCGGCGAATTCGCGCTCGGCGACTGGCGCTACCGGCTGGAGCACCGCGCCGGTGACCTCTGGGTGCTGTTCCAGTTCGGGCGCGACGGGTGGATCGACCGCTACACCTTCACCGAGAACCCGCAGTTCCGCATCGACTACGCGGTCGGCAACCACTACGTGTCGACCTCGCCACGCTCGCCGTTCACCACCCGCCCGTTCCTCCAGCGATTCCTGCCCGAGGTCCACCATGTGCTCGACGACCTCACGCTGACCTCGGAATATCCCGACGGCACCGCCACTTCGCGTGACATCGATCCCACCGAGCTGACCAAGGTGCTGGCCGAAGTGTTCGATATCGACCTCACCGAAACCGACGCCGCCACCCTCGCGACCACCCCCTGGCGAACGGGCTAGCACCCGCCCCGCACGGCACGGCGGTTTGCTTCCTGGATGTCGCTACGGCAAATTGATGGTTACTTGCCGGGAAACAATTCCTTTGTGGGGGCCGATTCTGTGGGGTCGTTGGTGCCGAATGTCCGGACCGCATCGCCGGGTGCGGCGGTCCGTGGCACCGTCGAACGGCGCCGGGATCTGGACGGGCTGCGTGGGGTAGCGATCGCGCTGGTGGTGGCGTTCCACGTGTGGGCGGGCCGGGTGTCCGGCGGTGTCGACGTTTTCCTGGTGTTGTCGGGGTTCTTCTTCACCGGCGCGGTGGTGCGCGGGGTGGAGCGCAGCGGCGGGGTGTCGGCGAGGGAGACGGCGCGACGGACCGTGCGCAGGTTGATGCCGTCGCTGGTCGTGGTGTTGGCGGCGGTTCTGCTGGCCACGGTGGTGTTGCGGCCGTACACCCAGCTGGGCGAAGCCGCCGCGCAGACATTGGCCTCGATGTTCTACGGCCAGAACTGGTATCTGGCCACCGCCGAGCTCGACTATCTCTCACCCGATCCGTCGGTGAGCCCGTTGCAGCATCTGTGGTCGATGTCGGTGCAGGGGCAGTTCTACCTGGTGATCCTCGCGCTCCTGGCGGGGTGGGCCTGGTTGCGCAGGCGCGGAACGGCTGAGCGCAGCACCCTGGTGATCGTGCTGGCCGGGCTGGCGGCGCTGTCGTTCTGGTACGCGGCATCGGGCACCGCGCAGCACCAGGCGTGGACCTACTACGACAGTCTCGCGCGCGGCTGGGAGTTGCTGGCGGGTGCGATTCTGGCCGTCGCGGCACCCTGGTTGCGGATGCCGAACCGGCTGCGTGGGCTCGCGGCCGCGATCGGGCTGGCCATGGTGGCCTTGTGCGGGCCGCTGTTCGACGGCGCGAATCAGTTCCCTGGTGTCGCGGCGCTCTGGCCGGTGGGGGCCGCCTGCCTGGTGATCGCCTCGGGGTTCGCGGTGGCAACACCGGCGTGGCCGAACCGGCTGCTGGCCGGACGGTTCTGCACCGAACTGGGCGCGCTGGCCTACCCGCTGTACCTGTGGCACTGGCCGATCCTGATCTTCTATCTGGGCGAGACCGGGCGCGCGAATGCCGGGGTCGTCGACGGGCTGGTGGTGATCGGCGCCTCGCTGGTCCTTGCCTACGCGACCACCCGCCTGATCGAGACACCCCTGCGGATGCCGCCGCGCGGGCAGCGAGCGGAAGACCGCAAGGTGACCGGCGCCCTGGTCACCGCCACGGCGGTCGCGGTCCTGATCGCCTCGCTGGGGTGGCAGGTAGTGCTGATGGCGAACCCGGCCGCACCGCCGCAGGCGCTGGACACCCACCGCTATCCGGGCGCCGCTGCCCTGTTCTCCGGTGCCGAATACTCACCGGAACCCATGCGTCCCACGATCTTCGAAGGACAGGCCGACACCCCACCGCCGACCACCGACGGCTGCATCACGCCCAACCGGGAAGTGCGCGTCTGTACCTACGGCGACCCCACCGCCACCCGCTCGATCGCGCTGGTCGGCGGCTCGCACTCCGAGCACTGGCTGCCCGCGCTGGAACCGCTCGCCGTCGAACACGGGTTCCGGGTGGTCTCCTATCTCAAGGAAGGGTGTCCGGTCGTTCTCGCCGATCAGCCGTCCTACGCGGAGTGGCCGTTCCCCGAATGCCACGAATGGTCCGTCGAGGTGCTCGACCGGCTCTCCGCCGAACCACCGAACTGGGTGCTGACCCTGTCCACCCGCTACCGCATGAACGGTCAGGGCGACGAGGTGCCCGCCGAATACCTCGAGGTGTGGACGGCGATGCAGGACCGGGGGTTCAATGTGCTCGCGCTGCGTGACACGCCACGGCTGCGCCGCGACGGTGTCCTCTACCGCGCCACCGATTGCCTCGCCCACCGCGGCGACCCCGACAGCTGCGGACTCGATCGCGCCGACGTCCTCGACCCGCGCGATCCCGCCCAGGAACCGGCCGCCGGCTACCCGAATGTGCATCCGCTCGACCTGTCCGACGCCGTCTGCCGACCGCAGCGCTGCCGGGTGGTCGAGGGCAATGTGCTCATCTATCGCGACGAGCATCACCTGACCGCCAGTTACGCCCGCTCGCTCGCTCCCGAACTCGGCCGCCAGATCGGGGCAGTCACGGGGTGGTGGTAGCGGACGGGCTCGTCACAGCAGAAATGACAACCCCACCGGCACCACGGATCGAGCTAGTCTCGGACCCGTGCGCACACCACGGAAGGCATCGGTCCTGCTCGTCGCGCTCGCTGCGCTACCGCTCGCCTGCTCGTCCGGACCAGACCAACCGCAGACCGTCGCCGAATCCTTCGCCGCCGCGCTGACCAGCGGAGACGCGTCCGCCGCCGCCGCACTCACCGACGCACCCGAGCAGGCCCGCCCGGTCCTGACCGCGCTGTTCGACAACCTCGGCAAGAACGACACGGTCCGGGTGTCGTCCACCGACGACAAGTCCTTCACGCTGGAATCCACCTGGAAATTCGGCCCCGACGGCCGCAACGCGTGGACCTACTCGAGTGCCGGGACCACCACCGGCGCCGACGAGTGGAAGATCGCCTGGCAGCCGACCACGGTCGCGCCCGGCCTCGACCTCGGCGCGCTCAGCTACAGCCCGGTGCCGGCGAAACCGGCCCGAGTGCTCGACGCCTCCGGTGGTGACCTCATGACCCAGCAGGTGGTCACGCTGGTGAACGTCGCCCCCGATGCCGACCTGCCCGCCGTTGCCGCGCTGCTGGCGCCGCAGGGCATCACCGAGGACACCCTGCGGACGGATCTGGCTGCGGCACAGGGCAAACCGATCACCGCCCTCGCGCTGCGCGATGCCGACATCGCGCCCGTGCAGCAGGCGCTGACCGGCGTGCGCGGGGTGACGCTCGCGCCACAGACCCGGCTGCTCACCGTCGACAAGACCCTCGCCGGACCCACCATCGGGGGACTTGCCGAGATCTGGCAGGAGCAGGCCGACGCCGCCGCGGGCTGGGCGATCCGCGCCAAGACCGCCGAAGGCACCCAGCGCATCGCCGGACCCGACGCGATGCCCACCGCCGACATCGCCAGCACCATCGACATCGACCTACAGCACGCCGCGGAGGACGCACTCACCCCGATCGCTACGCCGTCCGCCATCGTCGCACTGCGCCCCTCGACCGGCGAGGTGCTGGCCGTCGCGCAGAACGCGCCCGCCGACGCCCAGGGCCCGATCGCGCTGACCGGGCTCTACCCGCCTGGCTCCACGTTCAAGACCGTCACGGTCTCGGCGGCGCTGCAAGCGGGCGGCGTCACTCCCGACACCGTGCTGCCCTGCCCCGGCCGCGCCACCATCGAGGGCCGCACGATTCCCAACGACAACGGCTTCGACCTGGGTATGGTGCCCCTGCACACCGCGTTCGCACGTTCTTGCAACACCACGATGGCCGAGTTGGGAGTGAAATTGCCCGCCGATGGATTGACCGCGGCCGCCCAGCAGCTAGGTCTCGGAGTGGACTATGTGACACCCGGCTTGACGACTGTCACAGGGAAAGTTCCACGCGCCGAAAATCCCGCGCAACGGGTCGAATCGAGCATCGGACAGGGCACGGTGACCGCCTCGCCGTTCGGGATGGCGCTCGTCGCGGCCTCCCTCGCGCACGGTTCCGCGCCCGCTCCGAGCGTCATCCGGGGCCGTCCCGGCACCCCGGATCGGCCCTCGGCGCCGGTGCCCGCGACGGTGACGTCGCAGCTAGAGACCATGATGGGGGAGACGGTGAGTGCGGGCACAGCCACCGCGCTGCGCGATATCCCCGGCCTGCTCGGCAAGACCGGCACCGCCGAGTACCTCGACGACACCCACGCCCACGGCTGGTTCGTCGGTATCAAGGACGACCTGGCGTTCGCGGTGTTCGTCGCGGACGCCGGAAGCTCCGGACCGGCGGTCGAGGCAGCGGGACGGATGCTACGTGTGACACCATGAGTCGTCTTTCCCCCCGCAGGCGAGCAATCCCCCCGCTGCCGCACGCGGTCATCACCCAGCCAGCTACACTCGGCGGCGGACCATATCCATGGTCAATACGCGGGATGTCACAATTTCGAGAAGGTTCGGAGTAGGCGCCATCGATACCGGTCAGAAGATCGCGGAGCATTACCGCCTGGTCGAGCGTATTGGTAGCGGCGGCACAGGCGTTGTATGGCGTGCTGTCGACGAACGCCTCCAACGCTCCGTGGCAGTGAAGCAGATCCACATCAAACCCAGCTTGCCCGAGGGCGAGCGGGATGTGTTGCGCCAGCGCGCGATTCGGGAAGCCCGCAACGCGGCACGCTTCCAGCATCCCAATGCCATTGTGGTATTCGACATCACCGAGCACAACGGTGATCCGTGCCTGG
The DNA here is from genome assembly GCF_042719755.1 of Nocardia sp. NPDC058519. Classification (NCBI taxonomy): domain Bacteria; kingdom Bacillati; phylum Actinomycetota; class Actinomycetes; order Mycobacteriales; family Nocardiaceae; genus Nocardia; species Nocardia sp. NPDC058519. Next base: position 40,608 of record NZ_JBHXNK010000037.1, read on the forward strand.
TGATGGAGTACCTCAAGTCGGTCAGCCTCGCGGGAGAGCTGGGCCAGAAGGGCCCGCTGCCGCTGCTCGAGGTCGCCCGCATCGGTGAGAAGGTGGCCTCCTCCCTGATCGCCGCCCACCAGGCCGGCCTGGTGCACCGCGACGTGAAACCGGGCAATATCCTGCTCGGCGACCACGGTGAGGTGAAGATCACCGACTTCGGCATCTCCCGCGCGGCAGGCGACGTGACGCTCACCGAGACCGGGCTGATCTGCGGTACCGCCGCCTACCTGGCACCCGAGGTGGCGCGCGGCTCCGATCCGACCCCCGCCGCCGACGTATTCGCCCTCGGCGCAACGCTTTTCCACGCGCTGGAAGGCGAACCGCCCTACGGCGCCAACGCCAACCCCCTTGCGGTGCTCTACGCCGCCGCCAACGGGCAGGTGCGCGAGCCCCACAACGCGGGCCCGGCCACCGACTTCCTGCTCGACCTGCTCAGCCCGGACCCCCTCGACCGTCCGACGATGACCGAGGCCCGCGACGCGCTGGCGGCCTTCGCCGAGGACGAGAACGCGGTCCCCGCCGGATTCGTGCCTGCCAGTGAGGCTTTCAATCGCCGCAACTCCGCGGCGACCACCCAGGTGATCCGGCAGTCCGGTCGCCGGGCCTCGCACGCGGGCGCGTCCACGGCCACCACCCGCCAGATCCGCTCGAACCCGCGTCCGCAGCAGGTCCGTCAGGACACCGCGGCGCACCCACGCACCCAGGCCCAGCCCATGCCCGCCCCGCGCAAGCAGGCAGGCAAGGGACGCGCGGTGCTGATCGGGTCCGGTGTCGGCGCGGTGATCGCGGCGATCGCCGTCGCCGTCAGCGCGCTGAGCACCTCCGACTCGGACTCGCCGAAGGTTCAGGCCGGTCCGCAGACCTCGGTGCAGGCCTCGGCGGCCCCCAAGCCGAGCGCGGCGGTCCCCCCGCTCGGGCAGGCCAGCAATGTCGGCACCGTCGATATCGGATCGGCCGGTCTGCTGGTGGAGAACTTCTTCAGCGACCCGGCCGGCTCGTGGTCGCTGCTCACCCCCGCCGCACAGCAGGTCTACGGCAGTGAGTCCGCGTTCCGCGAATACTGGAACGCCCGCACCGTCGACACCTTCGCCAGCATCACCGCGGTGAGCGGCAACAATGCCGACGGTTCCACGAATATGCGCCTGGCCAGCATCACCATCAACGGCTCGACCAAGGCCATGGTCATGCGCGTGGTGAGCTCGGGCGGCAGTCTGCGCATCGACGGTGACACCCGCTAGCTGGTGAATGCGACGGATCCGCGGGTCGGGTCCGTCGCGTCGGTGGGATGTGCTGGAAAAGTGATGGCGGGCGACCATTAGGCTGGTAGCTGACCTGAGCCCCAGCACAGAACAGGACCGTACCCCGATATGACTTCCCGCATCGAGCTCGCCCGCGTCGATCTGCGCGGTCGTACTCCTTCCGCTGCCGAGCTGCGCACCGCGCTGCCGCGCGGAGGGGTCGACGTGGACTCGGTGCTGCATCATGTGCGGCCGGTCGTCGAGGACATTCGTGACCGGGGTGCCGAGGCGGCGCTGGATTACAGCGAGAAGTTCGACGGTGTGCGCCCCGCCGTGGTGCGGGTGCCCGTTGCCGAGCTGACCAAAGCGCTCGCCGAGCTGGACCCGGCTGTGCGCGCCGCGCTCGAGGTGGCGATCGAGCGGACCAGGAAGGTGCACGCCGATCAGCGGCGCACCGACACGGTGACCGAGGTCGTGCCCGGTGGCACCGTGACCGAGAAATGGCTGCCGGTGGAGCGCGTCGGGCTGTACGTGCCCGGTGGCAATGCCGTCTATCCGTCCTCCGTCGTGATGAATGTGGTCCCGGCGCAGGCAGCGGGCGTCGAGTCGCTGGTGGTGGCCTCGCCGCCGCAGGCGCAGTTCGGCGGGCTGCCGCACCCGACGATCATGGCGGCCGCCGCGTTGCTCGGTGTCGACGAGGTGTGGGCTGTCGGTGGCGCGCAGGCGGTGGCGTTGCTGTCCTATGGCGGCACCGATACCGACGGCGGCGCGCTCGAGCCGGTCGACCTGATCACCGGGCCGGGCAATATCTACGTCACCGCGGCCAAGCGGCTGTGCCGTGGGCTGGTCGGCATCGATGCCGAGGCCGGTCCTACCGAGATCGCGGTGCTGGCCGACGCCACTGCCGATCCGGTGCATGTGGCCGCCGATCTGATCAGCCAGGCCGAGCACGATGTGCTCGCGGCGAGTGTGCTGGTCACCGATTCTCCCGCGCTGGCCGACGCGGTCGACGCCGCGGTGAACGCTCAGCTCGCCGTGGTCAAGCACAACGATCGCGTGCGGGAAGCGTTGAGCGGCAAGCAATCCGGGATCGTGCTCGTCGACGACATCGCGCAGGGTCTGCGTGTCGTCGACGCCTATGCCGCCGAGCACCTCGAGATCCAGACCGTCGACGCCGCCGCGGTTGCCGCGCGCGTGCGCAGTGCGGGCGCGATCTTCGTCGGGCCGTGGGCGCCCGTCAGCCTGGGCGACTACTGCGCGGGCTCCAATCACGTGCTGCCGACCGCCGGTTGCGCACGGCACTCCTCGGGGCTGAGCGTGCAGACGTTCCTGCGTGGCATCCACATCGTGGAGTACACCGAGGCTGCGTTGAAGGATGTCGCCGGACACGTTGTCGCCCTGGCGAATGCGGAGGATCTGCCCGCGCACGGTCAGGCCGTGCAGGCGCGTTTCGAGGCGCTGTCATGAGTACTCCCACCGTGCCCGGCGCCTCGGCGACGCTGGACCAGCTTCCCCTGCGCGACAACCTGCGGGGCAAATCTCCCTATGGCGCACCGCAATTGACGGTGCCGGTGCAGCTCAACACCAACGAGAACCCGCACCCGCCGAGCAAGGCGCTGATCGACGACGTCGCCGAATCGGTGCGGGCCGCCGCCGCGGACCTGCACCGGTACCCGGATCGCGATGCCGTCGCACTGCGTCACGACCTGGCCGAGTACCTCACCCGCCAGACCGGCGTCGCGGTGGACACCGCGAATGTGTGGGCGGCCAACGGCTCCAACGAGATTCTGCAGCAGCTGTTGCAGGCGTTCGGCGGGCCCGGCCGCAGCGCACTGGGTTTCGTGCCGTCGTACTCGATGCACCCGATCATCTCGGAGGGCATCGATACCGAGTGGGTCGAGGCCAAGCGCAGCGGTGACTTCTCGCTCGACATCGACTACGCGGTGGCGCAGATCGCCGAACGCCGCCCCGATGTCGTGTTCGTGACGAGTCCGAACAACCCGACCGGGCACAGCATTGCGATCGACGAGCTCGAGCGGATTCTCGATGCCGCGCCCGGCATCGTCGTCGTGGACGAGGCCTACGGCGAGTTCTCGGCGGCCCCGAGTGCGATCACCTTGATCGACCGGTTCCCGACCAAGCTCGTGGTCACCCGCACCATGAGCAAGGCGTTCGCCTTCGCGGGTGGGCGCCTTGGCTACCTGGCCGCCTCGCCCGCGGTGATCGACGCGATTCTGTTGGTGCGGTTGCCGTATCACCTGTCGGTCGTCACCCAGGCCGCCGCGCGCGCCGCGCTGCGCCATGCCGACGAAACCCTCGGCAGCGTCGCGGAACTGGCGGCCCAGCGTGATCGGGTCGCCGCCGCGCTGGTGTCGCTCGGCTTCGACGTGATCCCCAGCGACGCCAACTTCGTGCTGTTCGGCCGGTTCCCCGATGCGGGCGCCGCGTGGCAGCACTACCTCGATGCAGGCGTGTTGATCCGCGATGTCGGCATCCCCGGCTACCTGCGCGCCACCATCGGCCTCGCCGCCGAGAACGACGAATTCCTGCGCGTGAGCCGCGACATCGCGGGCACCGACCTTACTCACTGAATCCACCTGTGGAGGAACACATCATGAGCAGAACAGCGCGGGTGGAACGCGTCACCAAAGAGTCCTCGATTCTGGTGGAACTGAACCTCGACGGCACCGGGCAGACCGAGATCTCCACCGGGGTGCCGTTCTACGACCACATGCTGACCGCGCTCGGCGCGCACGCCGGTTTCGACCTGGTCGTGCGGGCCGAGGGCGATATCGAGATCGAAGCGCACCACACGGTCGAGGACACCGCGATCGTGCTGGGCCAGGCACTCGGGCAGGCGCTGGGCGACAAGAAGGGCATCCGCCGCTTCGGCGACGCGTTCATCCCGATGGACGAAACCCTCGCGCACGCCGCCGTCGACGTGTCCGGCCGGCCGTACTGCGTGTTCACCGGCGAGCCGGAACACCTGGTGCACACCATCATTCCCAGCGCGGGTCCCGGCGCTTCGTACTCGACCGTGCTCAACAAGCACGTCTTCGAGTCGATCGCGCAGAACGCCCGCATCGCCCTGCACGTGCGGGTGCTCTACGGCCGCGACCAGCATCACATCACCGAGGCCGAATTCAAGGCTGTCGCACGGGCTTTGCGTGCCGCCGTCGAGATCGACCCGCGGGTCAGCGGCGTGCCGTCCACGAAGGGTGTGCTGTGAGATCCGTTGTGCTGCTCGACTACGGTTCCGGCAACCTGCACTCCGCCGAGCGCGCGCTGGTGCGGGCCGGTGCGCAGGTGGAGGTCACCGCCGATCCCGAGGCCGCGCTGGCCGCCGACGGACTCGTCGTCCCCGGTGTCGGCGCGTTCGCGGCATGCATGGCGGGCCTGCGCGAGGTGCGCGGTGAACGCATCATCGGGCAGCGCCTCGCAGGTGGTCGCCCCGTGCTCGGCATCTGCGTCGGCATGCAGATCATGTTCGACCGCGGGGTCGAGTTCGGCATCGAGACCGAAGGCTGCGGCGAATGGCCCGGCACGGTCGCGGGCCTGGACGCTCCCGTCCTGCCCCACATGGGCTGGAACACGGTGAAGGCACCCGCCGACAGCACCCTGTTCGCCGGTATGGACGCCGACACCCGCTTCTACTTCGTCCACTCCTACGCGGCCCAGCAGTGGGAGCTGCCCGAGAACGAGCACATCGCACCCCCGAAGCTCACCTGGGCCGAGCACGGTGTTCCGTTCCTGGCTGCCGTCGAGAACGGGCCGCTGTCGGCCACCCAGTTCCACCCGGAGAAGTCCGGCGACGCGGGTGCGCAGTTGCTGCGCAACTGGATCGGTTCGCTGTAGTCCGGCGCGGCGGTCAGGCGTGGTCGCGGTTCCGTTCGGTTCCAGCGCGGATCGGCTCGGATGACAGGAACTCGCGGACCGGACTCGCGCAGCGGGCCGCGTCGTCGAACCAGGGGCCGTGACCGCCGGGGACGACGACCAGGCGTGCGCCGGGGATCTTCGTCACCGAGGGTCGTGCCTGGTCAGGCGAGCTGAAAACGTCGTGCTCGGCCAAGACGAACAGCAGTGGCGTCTCGAGCCGGGCCAGTTCGTCGTCGGTCAGGACGTTCTCCGGGCGTGCGGTGTGTCCCTGCATCAGGCGACGCAGCAGAGCGCGGTAGGACGCGGCCTGTCCCGGCAGGCGCAGTGGTAGTCGGTGCAGATCGAGCATGTCGTCGGACATGGCGCGGGTCGCAGCTGCCCCGAGTGCCTCGGTGAGAGCGAAGCGGGCGACGAACCGCGGGGAGCGCATTTGCATCAGCGCTTCGTCGATTCGCCCGCGGAGCGGGGAGGTCAGCGACGCCATCTCCGCGATGCCGCGCATTCCGGGCAATGCGGTGGCAGGTGTGGCGACTATCGCGGCTCGCGTCAGCCGCTCCGGCGCGTCGAGCGCTGACCACAGGGTGAACAAGCCGCCCAGCGAGCTGCCGACGAACGCGGCCTGATCCACGGCGAGCGCGTCCAGAGTTCCGGTGACCACGCTTGTCGCCAACTCGCGGACGGTGCGTCCCTGCCAGGCGAACGGGGGTGCGAGGCTGTGGCCGGGCAGGTCGATGAGGATGTGCTGGAAGCCGGGTAGCTGGGCGATCAGGGGTGCCATGCCCATGGCGGGTGCCGAGATGCCGTTGATGTGGACGACCGGTTCACCCGATCCGGCGGTCAGGACGCGGACCTGTACCGAGGGATCGCGCAGCGTGAACAGGTGCTCGGAGATCGTGAGTCCGTAGGTGTCGGCGACGCGCTGTTCGGCCGCGCGGATCCGGTGTTCCAGGCTTGGGGAATTGCTCATGCCTCCACTGTCGGGTGCGGTGGTGCGCGGCGTCTTGAACGAATGTTCCGGTGGTCAGGGCGCCGAGAGCGCACCCGGTGTGATTCCGGCGAAGGCCGATACCTCGCGGTGCAGGTGTGACTGGTCCGAATAGCCGCATGCCACAGCGACATTCGCCGGGGATCGACCTGTCGTCAGCAGGTCGAACGCGTGTCGGAACCGCACCACCATCGCGGCCCGCTTGGGCGTCACGCCGACCTGCGCGGTGAACCTCGACCACAGGCGTCTGCGGCTCCAGCCGGTGAGCTCGGCAAGTTCCCGCACCCGCACGTCGCCCTTGTCCGCGACGATGCGGTGCCAGCAGGCGGCGACCTCGGGATCCGCCGTCCTGGTCGACTCGCGGTCGGCGAGGAGTTTCGCCGTCACCGCGAATCTCTCTGCCCACGTCGCGGTTTCGGCCAGCTGCTCGCGCAGCAGCGGTGCCGCCGAACCCCAGATGTCGGCGGGTCCGATCAGGGTGGCGGCAAGGTCGGTCGGTGCGACACCGAGCAGCCGGTACGCGGCGATCGGTGAGATCCGCACTTCCACACATTCGACGCGCGGGGCATGAACCCGGCGAATCCCCGGGTACAGACCGGCGACCAGACCATCGACTGCCGACTGCCCGCCGGGGTCCTCCACCGTCAGCGGACTGTCCCCGAACTGGATCACGACGGTGACCGCCGGGCGAGCGAAGATTCGCATATCGCACCCCGTCGAGGCGCGATCGCGAAACCCCTCCATCGCGACGCCCGCCATCGCCGGTCCGGCCGAGCGCGCCAAGTCCCAGCCGACGTCCAGCTCCCGTTCGGACATGATCGGCCGCATCTGCCGAGCGTACGAGGGTTGTTGTCGGCCTGGCAACGGGCGATTCGGGTCAGGGGTTGTCGACGTCGGCTCGGTCGGCGGCTTCGGTGCCCGCGGTCCAGCCTTCGGCGGAGCGGATGGTGATGCCTCGGGTCTGGACGGTGGGGAAGTAGGTGTCGAAGGCTTTGTCCACTCGTTGTCGGTGGCCGGCGAGGACCGGGAGCAGGTGGGTGGCGTCGGGGGAGTCGGCGATCGTCGCTTCGGCGGCCGCGGCGAGGCGCTCGCCGATCCTCGAGGTGTAGGCGGTAAGGAAGGCCTTGCGGTAGTGGCGGGAGCGGGATTCCTCGGTGGTGGCGTTGTCGATCATGGTGCGGGTGGCTTGGACCAGCAGGGAGGTGGACAGGATTTCTACGGCGTCGAGGTCGGGGTCGTCGCCGACGATCGTGACGAAACCCCAGTCAGCGACGAAGATCGCGCGAGAGCGGTTGGCGCGGGTGACCATGTCGATGAGCAGGGCTTTGGCGTCGGTGTAAGGGGTTTCGAGCCAGATTCGGCGGGCGGCGGGCAGATCGGGGTCGGTGCGCTCGGCATCGATCAGGGCGCGGTCGATCGCGTACTTGGTCATGAGTTCCTGCGCCTTGGCGGACAGGGTTTCGGCTTCCTCGGCGAAGGACGTCGACTCGGCCTTGGCGAGCAGGCCGCGGACTCGGCCGAGGGTTCTCTCGTCGACGTGGCGGTGGGTGACGGTCTGTCCGCGGGTGCCGGGGAGGGGGACGATCTGCTCGAGTTTCGGGAGTTGGATGAGCAGGGCGAGCGCGGTGAGGGCCGCGGTGAGGGCCTCCGCGTCGGTGAGTAGTGCCCGGTCGGCCCACTGCTCGAGGTGCGGGCGATCCGATGTCCACCACACCGTGGCGCTCAGTTCGTCCAGCTGCCGCTGCCAGATCTCGTCGACGGACTCGGGTGCGAAGCCGACGCGGTGGTCGGCGATGAGATCCGTCAGATACCCGATCGCGAATTCGTCCACCCGCCTGCGTGCGGCCTCGTGGATGTCGCTGGGCAACCAGCCGAAGTCGAAGGCACGGGCGATGATTCGCGCAGCGGCGAGCTGAACCCCCGCGCCCGACTCCGCTCCCGCGACCTGTTCGACGAACCGCCCGATCGCGTTCTTGTCGCCCTGCGCGGCGAGGAAGGCGACGGTCGCGATCGCATCGGCGACCTGCGACGGGTCACCCGACAGTGCGGCATCGACCGGAAGTCCGGGAGCGGCCGCCGGCTTGCGACCGGTGCGACGCCGACGATTCTGCTTGGCCAAGGTGTGCCGATCCTGTTCGTGGAGGCGCTGCCCTGCGATGGGGTGGGCAGCGGCGCGGCGTCCATTGTCGCAGCGGGGCGGCACGCTCGTTCGGTCGACTTCGAAGGGTCGGAGCAGGTCAGCCGGGCTGGGTGGATCGCGGATTTCTAATCGTTGCTCGCCCACGAGAATCCGACCGCGGAATGATTTCGGACGGCGGTCGGTGCGACTAGGGTGGCGGTATGAGTTATCGGGGGATGTTGCTCGACGAACGGGCCGAACTGGTCGAACTGCTGCGGGGGTTGAGCGAGCAGGAGTGGGAGACGCCGTCGCTGTGCGCGGGGTGGCGGGTTCGTGATGTCGTCGGGCATCTGCTGCAGGACACGTTGAGTCCGCTGAGCTACGCGGCGGTCGTGGTGAAGAGTCGTGGCTCGGTGAGCCGCACCAATAACGCACTCGCACAGTCGTTCTCGGAGCTGACGACCGCGCAGCTGGTGGACAAGCTCGACAAGGAGTCGGGTCGCCTGTCGAAGTACTCGCCCCGGCTCATGCTCTCCGACCTCGTGGTCCACCACCAGGACATCCGCCGCCCGCTCGCCCGCCCGCGAACCATCCCCGCCGACCGCCTCATCGCGGTCCTCGGCTACCCCGACCCGTTCGCCCTCCCCGGCAGATTCACCAAGGGCCTGCGTTTCGTCGCCACCGATGTCGACTGGTCCTCGGGCGACGGCCCGGAAGTCCGCGGCCCCGGCGAGGCCATCGCCCTGGCCATGGTCGGCCGCACCGTCGCGCTCGACGACCTCACCGGCGGCGGACTCCCCGAACTCCGCCGCCGCCACGGCTGATTACTTCAGCAGCGGGGAATCGAGTTCGTGGGCGAGCCAACGGCCCCAGACGTTGGTCAGTTTCACATTGATGGCCATGTTGAGGCGCTCGGTTTCGGGGTTGTTCAGGTTGGAACGGAGCTGTGTCATCGTCACCAAGATCTCGGCGTTGAGGAAATCACCGCTGACAACACCGCAGGTGACGTTTTCGGCGGTGGAGCGAACCTCTGCTTGGCGCATGGCTCCTGCCAGCGCGTCCCTGGACTGGGCGAACTCGGCGTGGAACGCGCCGGTGCTGCGGTCGAGGACGCGCTCGAAGTAGCCGTCGAGGTCGTGCGCATGGTCGTAGGTCGAGATTTCACGGCCGAAATCGCAGCCGGCGAGTCTGGCCGCATCCGGCGGACCCGCCACCGCGTTCGGTGCGACGATCACCGCCGCCAGCGCGATCGAACCAAGCAACCCACTCAGTACGCCTATACGAGACACAAAATCTTCCTTTGATCGGTTCAGACGACGCGGACCCGCGCGTCGGCTCGAACTGTATCCATAACCACCGACATGGTCCGTAATCTGTTCCCGGTCAATAGGATTCAGCGCCGCAGTATGGTCTCTGTCTCCGTCCGTGACAGCTTGTCGGGATTGCGTACGGAGTAGAGGCCGGTGATGAGCCCGTCATCGATGCGGACCGCGAAGACCGTGTCGATCGCACCGTCGAGCCGAAGGATCAGCGCCGGGTGGCCGTTGAGCTGGGCTGGTTCGACGGTCATCTCGGCGCCGATCCTCGGCACACTGGCAGTGAGCAAGGCGGCGACCAGGTCGGCTCCCACGATGGGCGCGAGTGCGGCCTGTTTGATTCCGCCGCCGTCGCCGAGGAAGACGACATCCGGCGCGAGCAGGTCGAGCAGGTTGCGCAGATCGCCGGTCTCGATCGCCCGCTGGAACGCCGCGAGCGCATCACGGGACTCGTTCGCGGACACGATCTCGCGCGGGCGGCGGGCAGCGACGTGGGCACGGGCACGGTAGGCCAGCTGGCGGACGGCGGCTGGGGTTTTGTCGACGGCGTCGGCGATTTCGTCGTAGTCCAGGTCGAACACTTCGCGGAGTACGAACACCGCTCGCTCGATCGGGGTGAGCGTTTCCAGGACCAGCAGCATCGCCATCGAGACGCTCTCGGCCAATTCGATGTCCTCGGCCACGTCGGGCGTGGTCAGTAGCGGTTCGGGTAGCCAGGGACCGACGTAGGATTCCCTGCGACGGCCGAGCGTGCGCAGCCGGTCGAGCGATTGGCGGGTCGTGATCCTCACCAGGTAGGCGCGCCGATCCAGCACCGTGTCGAGGTCGACGCGTACCCAGCGCAGCCATGTTTCCTGCAGGACGTCTTCGGCGTCGGCGGCCGAGCCGAGCATCTCGTAGGCGACGGTGAACAGCAGATTGCGATGGGCGACGAACACCTCGGTTGCTTGTGCACTGCCGTCGGGCGTGGTCTGCGCCGCCATGGGTAGCTCCTGTTTCCGCTCGGATGTGTCGCACACCAGACGCCGGCCGGCGCCGTTGCGTAACACCGATGCGCAGTGGCACGGCTCACGTCGACGAGGTGTTACGGAGGTCCGGTCGCCGTCGTCTCATGGTCGTTCGATTCAGCACTACCAGTGAGGAACACGTCATGGAATCCCGATTCAACCTCTTCGACACCGAGGTCGGCGCCAAGTTCGCCAAGCGGTTCGGCAATGCCAGCCTGGCGCTGGTGCAGTCGACCCTGCCCAAAGCCACCCAGGACCTGGTGATGTTGCGCGTCAGCCAGATCAACGGCTGCGGCTACTGCACCGACGCGCACAGCAAGGACCTCGCCCACGCCGGAGAGTCCGCGACACGGATCAATCTTGTTGCCGCATGGCGTGAGTCGACCGTGTTCACCGACGCGGAACGCGCGGCGCTCGCAGTGGCCGAGGAAGGTACCCGCGTCGCCGATGCCGCTCATGGTGTGTCCGACGAGACCTGGGCCCAGGTGCGCGAGCACTACGACGACGAGCAGCTCGCCGCCCTGGTCGCCGTGGTGGCCCAGATCAACGCGGCCAACCGGCTCGGTGTCATCCTGCGCCAGCAGGGCGGTGCCTACGAGCCCGGCATGTTCGAGGCCGTGGCAGGCTGACCACGCAAGGTTCGCGTGACACGGGCCTCACCGCCGCGGACCGTTGCGGGAACGGCGACACAGACCTACTAGTCTGAATGCGTGAGTCTTGTGCTGTTGCCCGCTGTCGATGTCGCCAATGGTGAGGCCGTGCGCCTTGTGCAAGGGGAGGCCGGTAGCGAAACCAGCTACGGGTCGCCTCGGGACGCCGCGCTGGCGTGGCAGCGAGCGGGGGCCGAGTGGGTGCATCTGGTCGATCTGGACGCGGCCTTCGGCAAGGGGAGCAATCGCGAACTGATCGCCCAGGTCGTCGGCGAGCTCGACGTCAAGGTCGAACTGTCCGGTGGTATCCGTGACGACGATTCGCTGAAGGCGGCGCTGGCGACCGGGTGCGCGCGGGTGAACATCGGCACCGCGGCGATCGAGAACCCGCAGTGGTGTGCCCGGGTGCTCGGTGAGTACGGCGACCGGATCGCGGTCGGGCTCGACGTGAAGCAGATCGACGGGCAGTGGCGGCTGCGCGGCCGGGGCTGGGTGACCGACGGCGGTGACCTGTGGGAGGTGCTCGAACGCCTCGAGCGCGACGGTTGCGCGCGCTATGTCGTCACCGACGTCTCCAAGGACGGCACGCTGACCGGACCCAACCTCGAGCTGCTGAGCGAGGTCGCCAACGCCGCCGACGCACCCGTGGTCGCCTCCGGCGGTATCTCGGTGCTCGACGACCTCGTCGCCATCGCGGGCCTGGCCGAAGACGGTGTGGAGGGCGCGATCATCGGCAAGGCGTTGTACGCGGGCCGGTTCACACTGCCCGAAGCCCTGGCCGCGGTGCGCTGACACCGCCGATGACCGCCACGCCGAGCACCGCCGAACTGACCGACCTGCTGACCGTCGCCACCCAGACCCTCGACGGCGTGGTCCCGCGTTTCGTCGAAGGTCTCGGCGCGCCGAGCGCGGTGACCAAGGGCCGCAACGACTTCGCCACCGAACTCGATCTCGAGCTGGAACGCACCATCTCCGCCGAGCTCCAGCAGCGCACCGGCATCGCGGTGCACGGTGAGGAATTCGGTGGGCCCGCGCTCACCTCGGGCACGGCCTGGGTGCTCGATCCGATCGACGGCACCTTCAACTACTCCTCCGGCCACCCCATGTCGGGCACCCTGCTGGCGCTGGTGCACGAAGGCGAACCGGTGATCGGCCTGACCTGGCTGCCCATGCTCGGCCGCCGCTACGCCGCGGTGAGCGGTGGGCCGCTCTACCTCGACGGGGTGGCGTCGCCGCCGCTGGAACCGGGCAAACTAGCCAACTCCATGATCGGGTTCGGCGCCTTCAACCTGGACTCGGCAGGCCGCATCCCCGGTCAGTTCCGATTCGACCTGCTCGGTGCCTTGAGCCGGTTGTCCTCGCGGGTGCGTATGCACGGCGCCACCGGCATCGACCTGGCGTTCACCGCGTCCGGGGTGCTCGGCGGCGCAGTGGTCTTCGGGCATCATCCGTGGGACAACGCGGCCGGGGTCGCGCTGGTGCGCGCCGCGGGTGGCGTGGTCACCGACCTCGCGGGCGCGCCGTGGACGATCACCTCCGGCTCGGTGCTGGCCGCCGCGCCGGGCGTGCACGCAGAGCTGCTGGAAATGATCGAGGAACGTAGTGCGCAGACCCCGTCGTTTACGGCGGGGATAGCGGATCAATGAGTGAAAAACTAATGTGCGATCATCTCACTCATGGCATCGAAGGTGGTGAAGCGGGCGTTCAAGTACCGCTTCTATCCGACAGACGAGCAAGCTCAGCAGCTCGCCCGGACCTTCGGTTGCGTCCGCTACGTCTACAACCGAGCGCTCGCGGAACGCTCACGCGCGTGGATCCAGGAGCAGCGGCGCGTCAATTACGTCGACACGAGCAAGATGCTCACCGCCTGGAAGCGCGATCCCGAAACCGACTGGCTCACCGATCCCTCGAAGGGGCCGTTGCAGGTCGCGTTGCAGAATCTGCAAGGCGCGTTCGACAAGTTCTGGCGCAAGCAGACGGCATACCCGAAGTTCAAGAAGCGTGGCAAGTCGAAGGATTCGGCCACCTACTTCTCGAACTGTTTCACCTACCGGGACGGTCGGATCAAGCTCGCGAAGCAGACCGAACCGCTCGACGTCCGTTGGTCGCGCCCACTGCCCGAAGGTGCGGTGCCGTCGCAGGTAACCGTCTCGAAGGACGCGGCGGGTCGCTACCACATTTCGATCCTGGTCGAGGACGCGATCGCCGAGCATCCGCCGACCGATACGACAGTCGGGCTCGATGCGGGCATCACTACCCTGTACGCGCTCTCGACTGGGGAGAAGATCTCCAACCCTCGGCACGAGAAGGCCGACCGCGCCCGTCTGGCGAAAGCTCAGCGGGTGCTGGCGAAGAAGCTGAAGGGCTCCGCGAATCGCGCGAAGACTCGGTTGAAGGTGGCTCGTATTCATGCTCGGATCGCGGATCGTCGCCGCGACCATCTGCACAAACTCTCTACTCGTTTGGTGCGCGAAAACCAAGTGATCGCCATCGAGGATTTGAGTGTGCGGAACATGGTCCGAAATCGGAAGTTGGCACGGGCGATCTCCGATGCCAGCTGGTCGGAGTTCCGGTCGATGCTGGAGTACAAGGCGGACTGGTACGGGCGCACGGTTGTGGCGATCGACCGGTTCTATCCGTCCAGCAAGTCGTGTTCGACGTGCGGGCGGATCGTGGACAAGATGGCGTTGGTTATCCGGGAGTGGACGTGCCTGTGTGGCACAGTCCACGATCGGGATATCAACGCTGCCAAGAACATACGTGCGGCCGGGCTGGCCGTGCTCGCCTGCGGAGATGGTGTGAGACCGTCCCGCGGCTAACGCGGGGAGGCAACTGTCGATGAAACAGGAACCCGCTGCCGTGAGGTGGAGAATCCCAGTCCTTCAGGGCGGGGAGGAAGTCAATTGCACCGTCAGCGAAGAAGAAGAAGAACGAGGGCGAACCCCATGACACCGCGCACCGACGAACGACCGAGCACCCTGGCGGTCCGCGTGATCCCGTGCCTTGACGTCGATGCCGGTCGGGTGGTCAAGGGCGTCAACTTCCAGAACCTGCGCGACGCGGGCGACCCGGTGGAACTGGCCGCGACCTACGACGCCCAGGGCGCCGACGAGCTGACCTTCCTCGACGTCACCGCCTCCACCGGCGACCGCGGCACCATGCTCGATGTGGTGACCCGCACCGCCGAACAGATCTTCATCCCGCTCACCGTCGGCGGCGGCGTGCGCACGGTCGACGACGTCGACCGGCTGCTGCGCGCCGGCGCGGACAAGGTGTCGGTGAACACCGCCGCCATCGCCCGCCCCGAAGTGCTGTTCGAGATGTCGCAGCGCTTCGGCGCCCAGTGCATCGTGCTCTCGGTCGACGCGCGCACCGTGCCCGACGGTGAGCCCGACACCCCGTCCGGCTGGGAGGTCACCACCCACGGCGGCAAGCGCGGCACCGGCATCGACGCCGTCGAATGGGCCATCCGCGGCGCCGAACTCGGCGTGGGCGAGATCCTGTTGAACTCCATGGACGCCGACGGCACCAAAGCCGGTTTCGATCTGCCGATGATCACCGCGGTGCGCGCCGCGGTGCGCGTACCGGTGATCGCCAGCGGCGGCGCGGGCGCGGTCGAACACTTCCCGCCCGCCGTGCACGCCGGCGCCGACGCGGTACTGGCCGCGAGCGTGTTCCACTTCGGCGACCTCACCATCGGCCAGGTGAAGAACGCGATGCGCGCGGACGGCATCACCGTCCGCTGACGCATGCTCAGGCCCGACCGCCACGCAGCCGGGCGAGCGCGGCGTCAGGTACGATCTCGCAGGGAAGCATGAAGCCTTGGGTTCCGTTGGGCTGCAGGAACACTACGTCGCCGATGACCCTGACCCGTTTGAAGTCGGCATAGCGGTTGGCGACTGCTCCGGTGGTCTGTTGCAGGTGCATCGTGTCGTGGGTGTAGTGCGCGGTGATTCGATATCCGGGTCCGGCCACGGCGGTGAATCTCGGGCTCACCCGGGCCAGCTGCCAGCCGGTGATCAGGACGACGCACACGAACTCGAAGCCGAGCACGACGAAGAACGCGCCCATCATCTCACCGAATTCGGCGTCGCCGCCGTTGGTCACCAGCGAGACGGTTCCACGGGCGAGCAGGAACGCGGGAATCGCGAGCAGCAGCCACAACTTGGCCGGGAGCAGCCAGTTGACCAGGGCAGCGCCGCGGCTTAGGCGCCGCGCGGTCTTGTCGTCACAGACGTAGGCGACGTCGATCGAACCATCGGCCCGCGCACTGGACCCGTACTGCTGCGGCTGACCCGGGTGATCGGCCTGTTGCGGATAGCCCGGCTGGTACGGCTGGCCCGGTTGAGCCCCGGGCTGGTGAGTCTGTTGCGGATAGCCTGGCTGGTACGGCTGCTGCGGATGCATGAGAATCCCCCTGGTGTACGAACTTCGATCGCCGCGATAGTAGGCAGTCGCCGTCCGGACTGTCGAATCACCCGATGCCGAAACCGCGATTGTGTTGTCGGCGTTGATCGGTCGGGCGGTACCAACGGGACGCTGGCCGAGACGATCCGCGCGTTCGCCGCCGCCGACATGAATCTGCGCGAAGCCGCCGACACTCTCCACATCCACCTCAATACGGCCAAGTACCGGCTCGGCCGGATCCAGGAGCTCACCGGCCGGAATGTGCGCAGCGTGAACGACCTCGTCGAACTGCTGGTGGCCATCGAACTGGCTGCTGTTATAAACGAGGCATGAGCCTGGACCCCGCCGTCGCCGCCCGCCTCAAGCGCACCGAGGACGGACTGATCGCCGCGATCGCCCAGGAAAAGGCGACCGGGGACGTGCTGATGATGGCGTGGATGGACGATGAGGCGCTGGCCCGCACGCTGGAAACCCGTCAGGCGACCTACTATTCGCGCTCGCGTCAGCAGTACTGGGTCAAGGGCGAGACCTCCGGGCACACCCAGTACGTGCACGAGGTGCGTCTGGATTGCGACGGCGACACGCTGCTGCTGATCGTCGATCAGGAAGGCGCGGCCTGCCACACCGGCACCCACACCTGCTTCGATACCGACTTACTGCTCGCCGCGGACTAGTCGCCGTCTTCGGCGAGGATCCGATTCAGCCGGTCGGACAGCGTTTCCCCGAGCACCGCCAGTTGCGCGGTCTGCTTATCGGTGAGACCGTCGAGAACGAGCCTGCGTACGGCATCCACATAGCCGGGTGCGGCTTCGATCACCTTCTCGAATCCCGCGTCGGTGAGTACCGCGTACACCCCGCGTCTGCCCGCGGTGGTGTCGCGTCGCGCCCAGCCGAGGCGTTCCAGTTTCGACACCACATGTGACAGTCGCGATAGCGACGCATTTGCCTTGTGGGCGAGATCACTCAATTGCAGGCGATGGCCCGCCTCCTCCGAGAGCAGGCTGAGTACCCGGAACTCGAAATGGGTAAGCCCGGACTCGCGTTGCAATCGTGTGTCCAATGCGCCGGGAATCCGGGTCATGAGCGCGACGATCGCCTGCCACGCGCGCTGTTCGACGGGGTCGAGCCACTGAGTCATCGCCGGTACTGCCTCGCGGCCGGACGGCGGACATGGTGGAGTGAGGCGCGCACGAGAAAGAGTTTGCCACGACGTCGCTGTGGCGTCCGCGAGATGGTGGTGGTCGTGAGGTCACTCACATCACCGCGAGGTCGCCGATAACGGCTACCGGTCGCCGGTCATCGGCGGCATGGTGGGCTCTGGCGGGCGTGCCGCGGCCTTGGCGGCCTTGTGACGGGTGAGTCCACGCTTGCCCATCAGTGCGAGCACCAGTGCGAACACCACCGCCGCGATGATGGCGCCGACCAGGCAGGCGCCGCGGAACGCCGGCGCGTCGACATCGAGAATGCGCTGACCGGCGTGTGCGGCATTGTTGCCACCGAGCACGATCGTCAAGGTCATCAGATTCGGCAGCGAGCAAGCCAGGGCGACGATCACCGCCGCGCCCGCGATGAACTTGCCGCCCTTGCGCTTCCAGACCCGCACCGCGAAGACCAGCAGCAGCAGGGGCAGCAGGGTGAACAGGAATCCGTACACCAGACCCCACCAGATGCCCGAGCTGAAACTGCCGTGCACGACGTTGGCCAGCCGCTGTGCCCACCATCGGGGGATGAACGAGGACAGGATGAAGTAGGCGATCACCAGCACCACCAGCGTGGCGAGCGCCATGATCGCCCGGTTACGCCATAGGACGGCGGTGGATTTCTGACCGCTCGACTGCACCTCGCCGGTTGTCATCTGCCCAGCGTAAGTGTGTCGGGGTCGCCGGGCGTCGATCCGGCGCCCGGCGATTCTTCGGTCGGTACTACTCCGGGGTGGTGCTGCGTTCGCGCAGGAAGGCGAGTGCTTCGTCGGCATGGACGGCCGCCCGCAGTTCGCCGGTGATGATCTTCAGGATCGTGCGGTCGGTGTCGATGACGAAGGTGTGCCGTTTGACCGGGGCGAGCTTGCCGAGCAGTCCACGCTTCACGCCGAATTCGGCGGCCACCGCGCCGTCGCTGTCGGACAGCACGGGGTAATCCAGGCGCTGCTTGGTGGCGAAGCCCGCCTGCACCTCGGTGCTGTCGGTGCTGATGCCGACGCACGAGGCGCCCAGCGCGGCGAACTCACCGCTCAGATCGCGGAAGTGGCAGGCCTCGGCGGTGCACACGGGGGTATTGGCGGCGGGGTAGAAGAACAGCACCAGCGGGCCCTCGGCGAGCAAGCCGTCGAGCGAGCGGAGCTGGGCGGACTGATCGGGGAGCTCGAACTGCGGAGCGCGCTGGCCTGGCTGCATGCCCAGACAGTAACCACCGGTGGCCGAGTTAGGAAGATCCCCGTTCGCGCCGCGAACGGGGATCTGCGGGGCCTATTGCCCGAGCAGCGCCGCGACGTCGGGATTGCGGATCTGCATCACGTCGAGGATGCCGTGCGCGCGTAGCAGCGGTTCCAGCTCGCGGATGCGGTCGCTGTGCCCGGCGTACTCGTCGGGGAAGTTCTTCTTGTCGAGGTCCTGGATGGCCTTGGCATAGGTGACGAACGAATGGATCGCGTTCGCCGTCACCGCCTGCTGGCCGGGACCGTGGTGCTGCTGCGACGGGACGGCCAGCCGGCCGTCCTGTGCGCCCTGGTGCGAGGGGTACAACATTGCTCCTCTCGGAAAGGGGATTACCGCATGCGACGTGGAACCCGCGCGAGTGTAGTGATGCCGGTCACCGCCCGATTCGGCGCGGGGTCGGGTCCGCGCGCGTCGTCGGCGGCGCGCCTGGGATGATGGGCGAATGCAGGGCGCGTCGACACCAACCACCACGACCCGCGAACAGTTCCGGCTGCTCGCCGCCGAGCACCGGGTCGTCCCGGTGACCCGAAAGGTGCTGGCGGACTCCGAAACTCCGCTCTCGGCCTATTCCAAACTGGCAGGCGACCGGCCGGGCACCTTCCTGTTCGAATCCGCGGAGAACGGGCGGTCCTGGTCGCGCTGGTCGTTCATCGGCGCGGGTAGCCCGTCGGCGCTGACCGTCGTCGACGGGGAAGCCACCTGGCTCGGCACGGTGCCCGCCGACGCACCCAGCGGTGGTGACCCGCTGCGCGTGCTGCACGAGACGCTCGAACTGCTGCGCACCGAACGGCTGCCCGGTCTGCCGCCGCTTACCGGTGGCATGGTCGGCTATCTCGGCTACGACGCGGTGCGCCGGATCGAACGGCTGCCCGAGCTGGCCGCCGACGATCTGCGGCTGCCCGAGCTGGTGCTGATGCTGGCCACTGATCTGGCCGCGTTCGACCACCACGAGGGCGCGATCACCCTCATCGCCAACGCGGTGAACTGGGACGGCACCGACTCCAGGGTCGACGCCGCCTACGACGACGCCGTCGCCCGGCTCGACCGGATGACCGCCGCGCTGGCCGCACCCGCGACCTCGACGGTGTCGGTCTTCGACCGGCCCGAACCGCAGTTCCTGCGCAGGCGCACCACCGAGGAATTCGGTGCGGGCGTGCGCCGCCTGATCAAGGAGATCGAGGCGGGCGAGGCGTTCCAGGTGGTGCTCTCGCAGCGCTTCGAAATGGACTACACCGGTTCCCCGCTCGCGGTCTACCGGATGCTTCGGGCCTCGAACCCGAGCCCGTACATGTATCTGATGCACATCCCCGACGATGAGGGTGGCACCGCGTTCTCCATCGTCGGCTCGAGTCCCGAATCGCTGGTCACCGTGAAAGACGGGGTGGCGACGACGCATCCGATCGCGGGCACCCGCTGGCGCGGCGACAGCGCCGAGGACGACATCCTGCTCGAGAAGGACCTCCTCGCCGACGAGAAGGAGAACGCCGAGCACCTGATGCTCGTCGACCTCGGCCGCAACGACCTGGGCCGGGTCTGTCGTCCCGGCACGGTCAAGGTCACCCAGTACCGCCACGTCGAGCGGTACAGCCACGTGATGCACCTGGTCTCGACGGTGTCCGGCCAGCTCGCCGACGGCAAGGTCGCGCTCGACGCGGTGCGGGCCTGCTTCCCGGCGGGCACCCTGTCCGGTGCGCCGAAGGTGCGGGCGATGGAGCTGATCGAGGAGCTGGAACCGACCCGGCGCGGCGTCTACGGCGGCGTGGTCGGCTATCTCGACTTCGCCGGTGACGCCGACACCGCCATCGCCATCCGTACCGCCCTGCTCAAAGACGGCACCGCCTACGTGCAGGCGGGCGCGGGCGTGGTCGCCGACTCCGATCCGGTCTACGAGGACACCGAGGCCCGCAACAAGGCCATGGCGGTGCTCAAGGCGATCGCGGCGGCACAGACCCTGCGCACCTACGAAGGCGGGGACCTATGACGGCCACGCCCGGCGAAGACGACACCGGTAACCCCGCCCCGGCGGACGTCGACGGGCCGACCGCGCCGGACACCACGGCCAGGACGCCCGCTCCGGCGGCCAAACCGATAATTCCGGTCGTGCTGCTCGCGCTGGCCGCGGCGGGGCTGTGGGCGGCCTCGCGGATGACATGGGTGACGGTGCACTCGGCCGACGGCCTCACCGAACCGCGCACCGACCACCTCAACGGTGGCGTGTGGTTCGGCGCGCTCACCCCGCTCGCCCTGGTGCTGGTCGCCTCGATCGCGGCGGTGTTCGCGGTCAAGGGCGTGCTGCGTCAGCTGCTCGGGGTGGTGATCTCGGTGGTCGCGGCGGCCGCCGCGGTGCCGGGCTTCGCGCTGGCCGTCGGGGCGGGCAATACCGCCGACCGTGCGGGCACCCTGGCCGAACTGCCGGTGCGCGCGGTCGTCAGCGGCGCCGACACGCACCTGGGACCGGCGATCCTGTCGATCCTCGCCGCTATCCTGGCACTGGCCGCTGGCATCCTGCTCGCCCGCCGAACCGGCGAACGCGCCGAGCTCTCCGGCAAATACGACAACCCGGTGTTCCGCCGTGCCGATGCCAGCGCCGCGGTGAACAAACAGAACGCGGAGACCGGAACCGCGGCGCCACTGTCGGACCGGGTGCTGTGGGACGCGCTCGACGCGGGTACCGACCCGACCGACACCTCCGATACCCCCGGCACCGGCCACGGTCCGGTCGAGGAGAACAAGTGACCGGCAGCACCCCCGCCGCAGTGACACGCGCGGCGGGCATTTATTCTTTACCAGCATCGGTGAGACAGCGCCTGAGGGGACTCTCGGGCGAGAAGTGCGTCTCCCCAGAAAGGATTCGAGCCAGATGACGGTACTCGACTCGATTCTCGACGGGGTCCGGGCGGATGTTGCCGCTCGCGAAGCCCTCCTCGATTTTCAAGCGATCAAAGCTGCTGCCGCCGCGGTCAAGGGACCGCTGGATGCATACGCCGCGCTGCACGAGGACGGAATCGGTGTCATCGCCGAGGTGAAGCGCGCCAGCCCCTCCAAGGGTGCGCTGGCCGACATCCCCGATCCCGCCGTGCTGGCCAAGGCCTACGAAGACGGTGGCGCGCGCATCATCAGCGTGCTCACCGAGGGCCGCCGCTTCGGCGGATCGCTCGACGATCTCGATGCCGTGCGCGCCGCCGTGAACATCCCGGTGCTGCGCAAGGACTTCGTCGTCGGCCCGTACCAGATCCACGAGGCCCGTGCCCACGGCGCCGACGTGATCCTGCTGATCGTGGCCGCGCTCGAACAGGACGTGCTGGCCTCGCTGATCGACCGCACCGAATCCCTCGGCATGACCGCCCTGGTGGAGGTGCACACCGAGGAAGAGGCCGACCGCGCCCTCGAAGCCGGTGCGACGGTGATCGGCATCAACGCGCGCAACCTCAAGACCCTCGAAGTCGACCGCGATGTGTTCGCGCGGATCGCGCCCGGCCTGCCCTCGGAGGTCATCCGGGTGGCCGAGTCCGGCATCCGCGGCACCGCCGACCTGCTGGCCTACGCCGGTGCGGGCGCCGACGCCGTGCTCGTCGGCGAGGGCCTGGTGACCAGCGGTAACCCGCGATCGGCGGTGTCCGAGCTGGTGACCGCCGGTACGCACCCGTCCTGCCCGAAGCCTGCCCGGCGGAGCATCCGGTGACGGTGCTTCCCCCGGCGAGCGCCGGTGTCGCGCAGCACTCCGACTACGAACCCGACGCGGGCGGCCACTTCGGCGTCTACGGCGGACGGCACGTCCCCGAGGCGCTGATGGCCGTGATCGAAGAGGTCACCGCCGAGTACGACAAGATCCGCACCGATCGCACCTTCCTCGACGAGCTCGACCGGTTGCAGCGCGACTACACCGGCCGCCCTTCGCCGGTGTTCGAATGCACCAGGCTGGCCGAGCACGCCGGTGGCGCGCGGATCTTCCTCAAGCGCGAGGACCTCAACCACACCGGCTCGCACAAGATCAACAATGTGCTCGGCCAGGCATTGCTCGCCAAGCGGATGGGCAAGGGCCGGGTCATCGCCGAGACCGGTGCGGGTCAGCACGGCGTCGCCACCGCCACCGCGTGCGCGCTGCTCGGCCTCGACTGCGTGATCTACATGGGCGCGGTCGACACCGCCCGCCAGGCGCTCAACGTGGCCCGCATGCGGCTGCTCGGCGCCGAGGTGATTCCGGTGACCACGGGTTCGCAGACCCTCAAGGACGCGATCAACGAGGCGTTGCGCGACTGGGTCAGCAACGCCGACGACACGTTCTACTGCTTCGGCACCGCAGCGGGTCCGCACCCGTTCCCGCTGCTCGTTCGTGATTTCCAGCGCGTGATCGGCCTGGAAGCGCGCGAGCAGATCCAGCTTCCGGAGCAGGCGGGCAAGCTGCCCGATGCCGTCGTGGCCTGCGTCGGCGGTGGTTCCAACGCCATCGGCATCTTCCACGCCTTCATTCCCGACGCCGGTGTGCGCCTGGTCGGTTTCGAGGCGGCCGGTGACGGCGTCGAAACCGGACGCCACGCCGCCACCTTCACCGGTGGCACGCCCGGCGCGTTCCAGGGCGCCTACTCGTACCTGCTGCAGGACGAGGACGGCCAGACCATCGAATCGCATTCGATCTCGGCCGGTCTGGACTACCCGGGCGTCGGCCCAGAGCACGCCCACCTCAAGGACATCGGCCGCACCGAATACCGGCCGATCACCGACACCGAGGCGATGGACGCGCTGCTGCTGCTCTCGCGCACCGAGGGCATCATCCCGGCGATCGAGTCCGCGCACGCCGTGGCGGGCGCGCTGAAGCTGGGCTACGAGCTCGGCGAGGGCGCGGTCATCCTGGTCAACCTGTCCGGTCGTGGTGACAAGGACATGGACACCGCGGGCCGCTGGTTCGGTCTGTTCGATGACGACGCCGCCGAGGAGAACAAGCAGTGAGTCAGCAGTCCCGCCTCGCGAACACCTTCGCCGCCGCGCGTAACGAAGGTCGGGCCGCCCTGATCGGCTACCTGCCCGCGGGCTATCCCGACCTCGCCGGATCCATCGCCGCCTGCCGCGCACTGGTCGAATCCGGTTGCGACATCGTCGAAGTGGGCGTCGCCTACTCCGATCCCGTGATGGACGGCCCGGTCATCCAGGCCGCCGCCGAGCAGGCGCTGCGCGGTGGGGTGCGCGTGCGCGACGTGTTCTCCGTCGTCGAGGCGATCTCCGACGCCGGTGGTCAGGCCGTGGTGATGAGCTACTGGAACCCGGTGCTCCAATACGGCGTCGACACCTTCGCCCGCGACCTGGCCGCGGCCGGTGGCGCCGGGATCATCACGCCGAACCTCATCCCCGACGAGGCCGACGACTGGTTCATCGCCTCGGCCACCCACAACCTGGATCGCATCTTCCTGGTCGCACCGTCCTCGACCGAAGAGCGTCTGGTCAAGACCCTCGAGGCCTCGCGCGGTTTCATCTACGCGGCCTCGACCATGGGTGTGACCGGTGCTCGCGAGGCGGTCTCCTCGGCCGCGCCTGCGCTGTGCTCGCGAATCCGCGCGCACTCCGACATCCCGATCGGCGTCGGCCTCGGCGTGCGCTCGGGCGCGCAGGCCGCCGAGATCGCCGCGTACGCCGACGGTGTCATCGTCGGATCGGCGCTGGTCTCGGCCGTGCCGGAAGGCCTGGACGCGGTCCGCGCGCTGACGGCCGAACTGGCCGAGGGTGTGCGTTCGGCGACCGTTCGCTCCTGACTGCACTCCCGCCCCCGGCACTGCCCGGGCTCCCCCATGACCGCATTCCCAGCCCCGCACCCGCGACCCTTAGGGAGCGGCGGCCACGAAGTGGCCGGGTCCGCGGCCGGGTCGCCGGTTAGACGCCGTTGCGTACGCGACGAAGGAGCAAGCAAC
>NZ_JBHXNK010000038.1:0-63194 GCF_042719755.1 Nocardia sp. NPDC058519
CGCAGGGACCCCCGAGCCCGACGACGGTACGAGCAGGAAAACCTCAGACCTACCCCACGACGTTGGCGGCGCCACACCCACCACCGGGTGTGGCGCCGCCTTCGTGCGTCTATGGCCCGCTGACGCCGAAGCGCGTGGCCAGGGAAGTTCCCCCACCTTCCCCACCGCTCCCCACACTTCCCCCACGAGGCCACCCGCCCGACGGCGCACCTGCGATGTTTGCTGAACGTTGTCGGAACGAGGGGTTGCCGACCCGCGCGGGTTGCCCGAACACGGGATAACCGCGAATCTCAGTGATAGCTGGGATGACCTGCGGAATTGTGTTGGCGGGGAGCAGGATCACTCAGGGTTTCGATTGAAAGTGGGGGAAAGTGGGGTAATGTGGGTCGCGCACTACAGGAGAGGCCGTACGGCGAGGTGAATCCAGTAGGGAGGTGGCCGGGATGTTCCTCGGTACCTACACCCCCCGGCTGGACGACAAAGGGCGGCTGACGTTGCCTGCGAAGTTTCGAGACGATCTGGCGGGAGGGTTGATGGTCACGAAAGGCCAAGACCACAGCCTGGCCGTGTATCCCAAAGACGAGTTCACCGCGCTCGCGCGGCGAGCGGCGTCGGCGTCCCGAAGCAACCCGCAGGCAAGGGCTTTCGTTCGAGCGCTGGCGGCGGGCACCGACGAGCAACGTCCGGATGCACAGGGCCGGATCACGCTGTCGCCGGACCATCGGCGCTATGCGAACCTCTCGCGGGATTGCGTGGTGATCGGTTCGGTCGACTTCCTCGAAATATGGGATAAGCAGGCGTGGGAGACCTACCTCGAAGAACACGAGGAGGACTACGCGCAAGCCGGAGACGAGTCGCTGGGCGGAATCTTCTGACCCGGAGCACGCGAGTGCTGCGAGGCCTCTGCCCGGGCGTGGACCCTGACGTACTTCCCCGACGCCAGGTGCCTTGCCCCGGTCAGAGACCTCGAAGCATTCACAGCACCAACTCGTTCGACATGCACTTATTCGAAAGCACTGTGTGGCAAGGCGACCCGTCTGCGACGCGAGGCAGTATCCCGGGAGGTCGAGGTGAACCATGACGCCGAGAACCCCCGTCATGTGCCGGTTCTGCTCGAGCGCGCCGACGATCTGCTCGGCCCCGCGCTGAGCGAACCGGGCGCCGTCTACATCGACGCGACCCTCGGATTGGGCGGGCACGCCGAGCATTTCCTGCGTACCTACCCGCAAGCGCGTCTGGTCGGTCTCGACCGCGACACCACCGCGTTGCGGATGGCGGGCGAGCGCCTGGCGCCCTACGCCGACCGGATCACGCTGGTGCACACCCGCTACGACGGGATCCCGGCGGCGCTGGCCGAAGCGGGACTGGACGAAACCGGTTCCGTCTCAGCGATCCTCATGGACCTCGGGGTGTCGTCGATGCAGCTCGACGAGGCCGAGCGCGGCTTCGCCTACTCCGTCGACGCGCCGCTGGACATGCGGATGGACCCCACCACCGGGATCACCGCCGCCGACGTGCTCAACACCTACAGCCACGGCGATCTGGCCCGGGTGCTGAAAACCTATGGCGACGAACGGTTCGCGGGCAAGATCGCCTCGGAGGTGCTGCGCAGGCGGGCGGTCAAGCCGTTCACCACCAGCGCCGAACTCGTCGAGGTGCTCTACGCGACCATTCCGGCCGCGGCGCGCCGCACCGGCGGACATCCGGCCAAGCGCTCGTTCCAGGCGCTGCGGGTGGAGGTCAACGGTGAGCTCGACTCGCTGCGGGCGGCATTACCCGCGGCACTGGATTCACTGCGTGTGGGCGGACGGATCTGCGTCATGTCGTACCAGTCGCTCGAAGACCGGCTGGTCAAACACGAACTCGCGCCACGGATCGTATCCCGGTCGCCGATGGACCTGCCGGTCGAACTGCCCGGCATGGGACCGGAATTCCGGATGCTGACCCGTGGAGCGGAAAAAGCGACCGAGTCCGAGATCGAGGTCAATCCGCGATCCGCGCCGGTGCGGATGCGCGCGGCCGAACGAATCGCGGAGAGGTCAGGGAGGACACAGGAGGGGACACGATGAGCGTGCGGACGAGCACAGTCGCGGTGCCGAGCAAGACGGCCCGGCGCGTCGAGGCGGCCGAACGAGTGAAGTCCGGTGCGGCACAGCGGGCCTATGCCCGCAAGCGCACCAGGGAGCAGCTGCTCGACGGCATCGAACTGCCCGAACCGTCCTCGACGATGGCGGGGCGGATCCCGTTCGTCACCGCGATCATCGGACTGCTCGGCTGCGGCCTCGCCCTGACCCTGTTGCTCACCACCCGCGCCGCCGAGGACAGCTACCAGCTCGGTGACGCCAGGACGGTCAACCGCAAGCTCGCCGACGAGCGGGCCGCGCTGCAGCGCGAGGTCGCCGCCGCCGATTCCGCCCCCGAACTGGCCGCACGCGCACGCGAACTCGGCATGATCCCCGCGAAGGACCCGGCCCGGCTGGTGATCGGTGTCGACGGCGAGGTCACCGTGATCGGCAACCCGACTCCCGCGCAGGGTGCGCCGGTGCCGCCGCTGAACGGCCCGCCGACCACCACGCCGAACAGTCCGGCACCGGGGCATGCCCAGGCGCAGGGCGAGCGTGTGGTGCCGGTCCAGCCGGGTGCGGCCGCGGCGAGCCCCGCCGCGCCCAACGGTGCTCCGGCGAACGTGCTCGCGGCTCCCGTCACCACGACGGCCCCTGCCGTGAATTCGCCCCAAACCCCGGCCCCTGCCCCGGCACCGATCGCTCCGGTTACCGTGCCCGATCGGATCGACGTCGCAGGTCAGGGTGAACCGCTGGCCTCCGCCGACACGCCACCGCCCGCACCGGGTGTCGTCGCCGACCCGGCGATCGCCGCGGATGCGCCGTTACCCGCTCCGGGTGCCGTCGCGCCGGGTCCCGGACTACGAGCGCCGGCGGCCGGATCGCCGAGCGAACAGCCGCAGGTGGTCGAATCGCAAGATGGTCCTCGATGAAGCAGAGCGGGCCCGCGTCGCAGCAGCGGCGCGGGCCGGTCTCGTCGAGGGCCCGCCGCTCCGGCTCGCTCTCGCCGGACCGGCCGATCCGCCTTCGCCTCGGCGTCGGCCGGGTCACCCTGCTGGCCACCCTGGCGGTGGTCGCGTTGCAGCTGCTCTACATCCAGAGCCTCGCCGCCCCGGCGTTGCAGGCCCAGTCGGCGTCGCAGCGCACCAAGAAGGACACCGAGGCCGCGGTACGTGGTCCGATCACCGACCGGCACGGCAACCAGCTCGCGTTCACGCTCACCGTGAAAGCCCTGACTTTCCAGCCGGTTACGGTGCGCAAGCAGCTGGCGGAAGCGAAGAAGCTCAAGCCGAGCGCACCGGACCCGGAGCAGCGGCTCGAGGATATCGCGAAGTTCATCCACGAGAAGGTCGGCGCGGCCCCCGGACTGCCCACCGAGCAGGAACTGCTGGACAAGCTGCGCAGCGACAAACTGTTCCACTACCTGGTCAAGAATGTCGATCCGCGCGTGGCGGCCGAGATCACCGCCAAATTCCCGGAGGTCGGCGCCGAGCGACAGGACCTGCGCGAGTATCCCGGTGGCTCACTGGCATCCAATGTCATCGGCGCGATCGGCGGCGACAAACACGGTCAGATGGGGCTGGAATCGGCACTGGACTCGGTGCTCTCGGGTACCGACGGTTCGCGCACCTACGACCAGGGTTCCGACGGCGCGGTGATCCCCGGCAGCTACCGTGACCTGCAGCCCGCGGTGAACGGCTACGGCGTCGAGCTGACGCTCGACGCGGACCTGCAGTACTACGTGCAGCAGCAGGTGCAACAGGCCAAACAGGTCTCCGGCGCGTCCTCGGCCTCGGCGGTGGTGCTCGACGCCAAGACCGGCCAGGTGCTCGCGATGGCCAACGACGGCACCTTCAATCCCGCACTCGGCCCGAATCATTGGGCCTCGGGCAAGATGGGCAACCCGTCGGTCACCGAACCGTTCGAACCCGGCTCGGTCAACAAGATCGTCACCGCGGCGGCCGCCATCGAATACGGCGTGACCACTCCCGACGAGGTGCTGCAGGTGCCCGGCTCGATCCGCATGTCGGGTGTCACCGTGAACGACGCGTGGCAACACGACGTCGCGCCGTACACGACGACCGGCATCTTCGGAAAGTCTTCCAACGTCGGCACTCTCATGCTCGCCCAGCGCGTGGGTGAGGACCGGTTCGCCGACATGATCAACCGGTTCGGGCTCGGCCAGCGCACCGGCGTCGGCCTGCCCGGCGAGAGCAGCGGCCAGGTACCGGCCCGTGACCAGTGGTCCGGTGGTTCCTTCGCGAATCTGCCCATCGGCCAGGGCCTTTCGATGACAACGCTGCAGATGACCGCGATGTATCAGGCCATCGCCAACGACGGCCTGCGGATCCCGCCGCGCATCGTCAAGGCCAAGGTGGCCCCGAACGGCACCCGCACCGAGGAACTGCAGCCCGACGGCGTGCGCGTGGTGAGCCCGCAGACCGCGCACACCCTGCGCGAGATGTTCCAGGCGACCGTGCAGAAGGACCCGATGGGTGTGCAGATGGGCACCGGCGCACCCGCCTCGATCGAGGGATACCAGGTGGCGGGCAAGACCGGCACCGCGCAGAAGGTCGACCCCGCGTGCCGGTGCTATTCGACCTCGTCGTTCTACAGCACGTTCGCCGGGATGGCCCCCGCCGACAACCCCCGCTACGTGATCGGCATGATGCTCGACGCGCCGGTGCGCAGCTCCGACGGCACCGGCGGCGGGTCGGCCGCGCCCCTGTTCCACAGCATCGCCTCCTGGGCCTTGCAGCGCGATCGGGTGCCGCCCTCGCCCGAGCCCAAGCGATTGGTGCTGGAGGCCTCGTCCTGAGTCCGTCCGTCGGCACATCTCGCGTTGGCCTCGGGCCGTACTGCGGCTTGCCCGCAGCGGCTTCGGATGGTGATCGGACCTTGGCGGGCCGACGGCTACCCTGAAGTGCTGCGCTTTGACGGCTGCGAAATGCCTTCTGAGTCATCACCATCGGTTCGTGGTCCTGAATGGTGGTGCCAGGTCCGGTGACAGTCAACTACCACGGACTTCCGGCCGGAGGTGCCGGAAGTGAGCGCCGCGCCGCTACTCGCTCGATGGTCCAGTATGCCGCAACCCCCACCCCGACTGATCGTCGCTGGCAGGGGCAAATTGTTCAGTAGCGAAATGGGATATTATTGCGAATAAGATCGATGGGGGGCAATACCGAAAATTCGATCAAATCGGGGACTGTCGACTTCGGCTATATGCCAACGTAAATTCGGGTCCACGCCGAAGTGGAAGATCGCTGCTGCGTTACGACTGACTACTGTAATCGAGTAGGCGCAATCCAGACGCTGCTATATGACTGTAGGCAATATCTTTAGAGTTTCGATTCTATTATCATGAAGCTCGACTTCGACGCTATTATTTAGCGTAAACACATCGTCGTTCATGGTTTCATGTCCCGGAGTCTATATTGTTTGGCGGAAATCTCTCTATCGTGCGAGCCGCGATGCAAGAAATGACATTTCTGAATTCAGTGTGCTATGAATGCATGACCAGCCCGGGGTTGAATTTCAAGCCAAGTTCGCTGACGTCGTATCTATCGATTTTTCGGGAGCTTTATGGTGGTTGACCAGGGCAGGAGCCACCCTTGGATTGTGAGGCCCCTGCCCGGTCATGACTCTAGGAACCGGTCCTAAGCGGGGCGGTAGCGAGCCATGTAGTAGTAATCCCAACGTACGGGGACGCAGTCTTGGAACTCGATGTATCTTCCCCCTCCTGCGTTCGCTCTGGCTTCAGCAAGGGCGTTATTGCATGCCGCCATGGAACGAAACGGGCCTTGCTTCTCCCAGGCGCCATTTGACGGCAAGGCATTACTGGATCCGACTGTCAGCAATGTAAAAGCCAGCGCTGTAAACGCGACGATCAACGTCCTGTTCATTTTCCCCTCCAAGTGAACCATTGCACTCCCCCCAAGTGGGAGCGGTTGTTAGTCTAGCTGTGGGCCAGGGAGTTTTCAACCATTTGCAGTTCGGGACGCGTGCTGCTACGCGGACGAATTAGTGCGGGCTCACATCGATGGCCGAGCGCGGGGCGGGGTTGCCTTCGAGGTGAGACGGCAGATGCCAGAAGCTACATCGTGGGCGTGGTGTGTCGTGGGCGGGAGCGCGCGCTTCAACCGCTATCGGTAACCTGACTGATCGACTCATCCGACCCGCTCGAATGACCAGAGGGAGCCCCGTGTCCGCGAAGTCCAACCCGCAGGCGCTCCGGCCGAACACGCCGCCGTTGACGCCGCTGCAGGCCGTGCTGGACCTCGCAGGTGCCACGGTCGTCGTGTCCGTATCAGAGGTGAGCGTCACCGGCATCGAGCAACGATCCAACGCGGTGCGCGCCGGTGACCTGTTCGCCGCGCTACCCGGCGCGAACTCGCACGGCGCCCGATTCGCCGCCGACGCGATCGCGAACGGCGCGGTGGCCGTGTTCACCGATGCCGCGGGCGCCGAGCTGATCGGTGACGTCGCGGTACCCGTGCTGGTGCGCGAGCAGCCCCGCGCGGTACTCGGCGAACTCTCCGCCGAGATCTACGGCCGCCCCAGCGATCGGCTGCGCATCGTCGGCATCACCGGCACCTCGGGCAAGACCACAACCTCGTATCTGGTGGAAGCCGGTCTGGCCGCGGCCGGACTGTCCACCGGGCTGATCGGCACCATCGAGACCCGGATCGGCGGGCAGCGGGTGCCGAGCGCGCTCACCACCCCCGAGGCGCCGCAGCTGCACGCGATGTTCGCCGCGATGGTGGAACAGGGCGTCGACGCGGTCGTGATGGAGGTGTCGAGCCACGCGCTCGCGCTGGGCCGGGTCGACGGTGTGCGGTTCGCGGTCGGCGCGTTCACCAACCTGTCGCAGGACCACCTCGACTTCCACGCCGACTTCGAGGACTACTTCGCCGCGAAACGGCGGCTGTTCGACGCGGATTCGCCGGTCGCCGCGCGCACCGCCGTGATCTGCGTCGACGACGAATGGGGCACCCGCCTCGCCGGTGACCTGGTCGATCCGATCACCGTGTCGACGACCGGCGCGGCCACATGGCAGGTCAGCGGCGACATCAAAACCACCGGCGGCGAACAGGAATTCACCGCCGCCGGACCCGACGGCGAACTGACGGTCGGCCTGCGCCTGCCCGGCCGCTACAACGTCGCCAACGCGCTCCTGGCCGTCGCCACCTGCGCTGCGGCCGGCGTCGATCCCGCCGTCGCGGCCCCGGCGCTCGCCGTCGTCGACGTGCCAGGCCGGATGCAGCGCGTCGAGCGCGGCCAGGATTTCCTCGCCGTCGTCGACTACGCGCACAAGCCCGCCGCCATCGAATCGGTCGTGACGACCCTGCGTGGCCACCTCACCGACGCCGGAGCAGGCAGGCTGGCCGTCGTGCTCGGCGCCGGTGGCGACCGTGACGTGGCCAAACGCCCGCTCATGGGCGCCGCGGCCGCCCACGCCGATCTGCTGATCGTCACCGACGACAACCCACGCACCGAGGACCCGGCGGCCATCAGGTCCGCCGTGGTGGCCGGTGCGCACGAACTCCCGGCCACCGACCGCGGCGAGATCCGCGAGATCGGTGACCGCGCGGCGGCCATCGCCGCCGCACTCGACTGGGCGCGTTCCGGCGACGTAGTGCTCGTCGCGGGTAAGGGCCACGAGGCGGGGCAGGAGATCAAGGGCGTCAAGCATCCCTTCGACGACCGCGAGGTGGTCGCGGCGGCGCTGGATGCCCTGCGGATACGACACAGTCCGCACACGGACTCGGAGGACTTGACGGTTTCATGATCGAGATGACACTGCGGGAGATCGCGGACGTCGTCGGCGGCGAGCTGCACGACGTACCCGACCCCCAGGCACTGGTGACCGGTTCGGTCGAATTCGATTCGCGCCGAATCGGTTCCGGCGATCTGTTCCTCGCCCTGCCCGGCGCGAACTCCGACGGGCACGACTACGCCGCGAAGGCGGTCGCCGCCGGAGCGGTCGCGGTTCTCGCTGCCCGCCCGGTCGGCGTGCCCGCCATTGTCGTGGCACCCAGCCTCGGCGCAGTTCCGGGGACGTCGGTGGCGCTCAGCCACGATGACAGCGTCGGCTCCGGCGCGGCCGTGCTGGCCGCGCTGGCCGAGCTGGCGCGGGTCAGCACCGAGAGGCTGGCCGAGCGCACCGGTCTCACCGTCGTCGGCGTCACCGGGTCCTCCGGCAAGACCTCGACCAAGGATCTGCTGGCCGCCGTGCTGGCGCCGCTGGGTCCGGTCATCGCGCCGCCCGGCTCGTTCAACAGCGAACTCGGCCACCCGTGGACTGCCCTGCGCGCCGGTCTGGACACCAAGTTTCTCGCGCTCGAACTGTCGGCTCGCGGTGTCGGCCACATCGCCGCCGCGGCCCGCATCGCGCCGCCCCGGATCGGCGTCGTACTCAATGTGGGCACCGCCCACCTCGGGGAATTCGGTAGCCGCGAGGCGATCGCGCAAGCCAAGGGCGAGCTCGTCGAAGCACTGCCCGCCGAAGGGCTGGCCGTGCTCAACGCCGACGATCCGAACGTCTCGGCCATGGCATCGCGCACCAAGGCGCGCGTGGTGAAGGTCGGCCTGTCCGGCGACGCCGACATCCGCGCCACCGACGTGATCACCGACGACCAGGCCCGCGCCCACTTCACCCTGCACGTCGCGGGCGAGTCGATCCCGATCCAGCTCGCGGTGCACGGCGAGCACCAGGTCGGCAACGCCCTGGCCGCCGCGGCCGTCGCCCTCGAATGTGGTGCCGATCTGGCGACCGTCGCCCAGGCGCTGTCCGGTGCCACCGCGGCATCCGTGCGCCGGATGGATGTGACGACCACCCCCGCGGGCGTCACCGTTATCAACGACTCCTACAACGCCAACCCCGACTCGGTGCGCGCGGCGCTCAAAGCGCTGGTCACCCTCGCGAAGTCGAGCTCCGAACCCCGGCGCAGCTGGGCGGTGCTCGGCGAAATGGGCGAACTCGGTGACACCTCGGTGATCGAACACGACGCGATCGGACGCCTGGCCGTGCGCCTCGATGTCGACCGGTTGATCGTGGTCGGCACCGGACGACCCTCCCACGGTATGCACCAGGGAGCGGTGATGGAAGGCTCATGGGGCGAGGAATCGATCCTCGTTCCCGATATCGACGCGGCGATCGCGCTGCTCGACGACGAGATCGCCGCAGGCGATGTGGTACTGGTCAAGGCGTCGAAGGCGGTGGGCCTGTGGGCCGTCGCCGAGCACCTGACCGGGGCAGCGGAAGGTAATACAGCTCGATGAGGCAAATTCTGTTCGCGGCGGGGATCGCACTGGCGGTGTCGATCCTGTTGACGCCGTTACTGATCAGGGTCTTCGCCAAACAGGGCTTCGGCCAGGAGATCCGGGTCGACGGCCCGGCCAGTCACCAGGCCAAGCGTGGCACCCCGACCATGGGTGGTGTCGCGATCCTGATCGGCATGTGGGCGGGCTATCTCGGCTCGCACCTGATCGGTATCGGCTACGACGCGGAAGGTCCGACGGCGTCGGGTCTGCTCGTGCTCGGGCTCACCACCGCGCTCGGCATCGTCGGTTTCCTCGACGACTTCATCAAGCTGCGCAAGCAGCGCAATCTCGGACTCTCGGCCGCGGGCAAGTACATCGGGCAGACCGCCGCGGCGGTCATCTTCGCTGTTCTGGCCCTGCAGTTCCGCAGCCCCGACGGGCTGACTCCGGCCAGCAAGCACCTCTCATACGTGCGCGACTGGAGCACGGTGTCGATGGGTGCAGTCATCTTTGTGATCTGGGTGCTGTTCCTGGTCGTCGCCTGGTCGAATGCGGTGAACCTGACCGACGGGCTCGACGGGCTCGCCGCCGGATCGATGAGCATGCTCCTCGGTGCCTACGTGATCATCACATTCTGGCAGTACGACAAGTCATGCTCCACCAACCCAGGTCCGGGGTGCTACGACGTGCGAGACCCTCTTGACCTGGCGTTGGTCTGCGCTGCGGCGGCCGCCGCGTGCATCGGGTTCCTCTGGTGGAATGCTGCGCCCGCGCGGATCTTCATGGGCGACACCGGTTCGCTGGCGCTCGGCGGCCTGATCGCCGGGCTGTCGATCACCACCCGCACCGAGCTGCTGATGGCCGTGATCGGCGCGCTGTTCGTCGCCGAGGCGGCGTCGGTGATGCTGCAGGTGGCGGTGTACCGCACCACGCGCAATCGGTTGTTCAAGATGGCGCCGTTCCACCATCACTTCGAGTTGAGTAAGTGGGCCGAAACCACGGTGATCATCCGGTTCTGGATTTTGGCGGGCATCTCCGCCGCGGTGGGCCTCGGCCTGTTCTACAGCGAATATCTGTCACAGGTCGGGTGAGTAGAGACATGGTCGAACACTCTCCCCGCGCCCTGCGTTCCCCGGGCCCGATGCTCGAATTCCTGCGTGGCCGCGACGTTCTCGTCGCCGGTTGGGGCGTCTCCGGGCGCTCGCTGATCGAACCGCTGCGCGATATCGGCGCCCACCCCGTCGTCACCGACAACGGTGCCAAGGCACTCGCCGAGGCCGCCGAACTCGGCCTCGAGATCGCCCCGAGCGTCGAACTCGAAAGCGCCGACCTGAGCCGGTTCGCGCTGGTGATCACCAGTCCCGGCTGGCGGCCGGATTCGCCGGTGCTGGTCTCCGCGGTCACCGAGGGCGTGCCCGTCTGGGGCGACGTCGAATTCGCCTGGTGGGTCGATCAGGCCCGCATCTACGGGCCGGTCCGCAAGTGGCTGGTGATCACCGGCACCAACGGCAAGACCACCACCACCCAGATGACGCACTCGATCCTGCGTGCCGCCGGCATCTCCAGCGTGGCCTGCGGCAATATCGGCCTGCCGATCCTGGACGCACTGCGCCGCAACCCCGGGCCGCAGGTCCTCGCCGTCGAGCTGTCCTCGTTCCAGCTGCACTGGGCGCCGTCGGTGCGACCCGAGGCCGGTGTCGTGCTCAATGTCGCCGAGGATCACCTGGATTGGCACGGCGGCCTCGATGCCTACGCCGCCGCGAAGGCGCGTGCGCTGACCGGTCGGGTCGGCGTCGTCGGCCTCGACGATCCGGTCGCGGGCGCACTGGCCCGCAAGGCCAAGGCTCGCCGCACGGTCGGCTTCCGCATCGGCGTCCCCGCCGACGGTGAGCTGGGTGTCGTCGACGGCAAGCTGCTCGACCGCGCCTTCACCAAGGCCGCGATCCTCGCCGAGACCAGCGACATCAGCCCGCAGGGCCCCGCAGGCATCGCCGACGCGCTGGCCGCGTCCGCGCTGACCAGGGCCATCGATGTGGCACCGCAGTTCGTCAAGGAAGGCCTCGCCGAGCACAAGGTGGGTCCGCACCGCACCGCGTTCGTCCGCGAACTGGGCGGTGTCGACTTCATCGACGACTCCAAGGCCACCAACCCGCACGCCGCGCGCGCCGCGATCATGGCGCACCCGCACGTGGTGTGGGTGGCGGGCGGTCTGCTCAAGGGCGCCGGTGTCGATGATCTGATCGAAGAGATCGGTGACCGGCTGGTCGGCGCGGTGCTGTTCGGGGCCGACGCGCCGGTGATCGCCGCCGCGATGGCGCGACACGCACCCGAAGTCCCGGTCATCGAGCTGGACGCGGGAGACGATGCAGACATGGAGTCGTCGAGATCCCAGCGAGCCGAGGCGGTCATGGGCCGCGCGGTGCGCGCCGCGGCGGGCCTGGCTCGTGCCGGAGACACCGTTCTGCTCGCGCCCGCGGCTGCTTCCCTGGATATGTACGACGACTACACCCATCGCGGACGCTGTTTCGTGGATGCGGTGACGGCACTGGAAGATGGTGACATCGGGCGGGCGCTATGACGAAGGCGCGCCCGGCCGACCCGTCACAGCCCAAAAGGGGGCAGCGTGGGTAAGAGCCGGGGCAGCGTGGACAGCAGCCGGGTCGGTAGCCAGGGCAGCACGGGTACCACCCGGCGGGGTTCGGGGCAGCCGAATTGGGCGGGGGAGCGCTTCGGTGCGTGGTTGGCCCGGCCGCTGGCGTCGTTTCATCTGATCGTCACCATCGCGACCCTGCTCACCGTGCTCGGTCTGGTGATGGTGCTGTCGGCGTCGAGCGTCGAGGCCTATGCCGGTGGTGGTTCGGCCTACGCGCTGTTCATCCAGCAGGCCATGTTCGCCGCGCTCGGGGCGATCGGCTTCTATGTGGCGTTGCGGCTGCCGCTGCGGCTGTTGCGGCAGTGGTCGTTCCCGATCTTCAGCATCTCGGTGCTCGCGCTGGTGCTGGTGCTCATCCCCGGCATCGGTTCGATGCACGGTGGCGCGCGGCGCTGGTTCGATATCGGCCCGCTGTCCATCCAGCCGTCCGAAGTGGTCAAGGTGACCCTGGTGGTGTGGGGCGCGCACCTGCTCGCCTCGCGGCGCGGCGCGGCGCTCAAGGACATCCTGGTGCCGCTGGTGCCCGCCGGACTGCTGGTGTGCCTGCTGGTGGTGCTCGAACCGAACCTGTCGACCACCATCGCGCTCGGCATCGTGCTGATGGCGCTGCTGTGGTTCGGCGGGCTGCCGGTGCGGTTGTTCGTCGGCATCATGGTGACGGGCATCGTCGCCGCGTCGGTGCTCGCGCTGTCGG
Source organism: Nocardia sp. NPDC058519 (assembly GCF_042719755.1). Lineage (NCBI taxonomy): Bacteria > Bacillati > Actinomycetota > Actinomycetes > Mycobacteriales > Nocardiaceae > Nocardia > Nocardia sp. NPDC058519. Next base: position 12,674 of record NZ_JBHXNK010000038.1, read on the forward strand.
CCGGATACCGCTCCGACCGGGTGCGCGCGTTCTTCAACCCCGGTGACGACCCGCAGGGCGCCAACTATCAAGCGCGTCAGGCCAAGTACTCCCTCGCCGACGGCGGCATCTGGGGCCGCGGCCTCGGGCAGAGCCGCGCGAAGTGGAGCTACCTGCCCAACTCGCACAACGACTTCATCTTCGCCATCATCGGCGAGGAGCTCGGCTTCCTCGGCTGCATGCTGGTGCTGGCGCTGCTCGCCCTGTTCGTCTACGCGGGCATTCGCATCGCGCTGCGTTCGGTGGACCCGTTCCTGCGCCTGCTCACCGCCACCGCCACCACCTGGATCACCGCACAGGCGCTGATCAATATCGGCTATGTCGTCGGGCTGTTGCCGGTGACCGGTCTGCAGTTGCCGTTGGTCTCGGCCGGTGGTTCGTCGCTGGCGATCACGCTGTTCATGTTCGGCATCATCGCCAGCGCCGCCCGGCACGAACCGGAGGCGGTATCGGCGCTGAAGGCAGGCCAGGACGGCAGGCTCAGCAGGCTCCTTCGGCTGCCGGTGCCCGAGGTGTACACCCCGCCCGCGCCCCGAAAAGTCGCGCCGCGTCCCCGAACCGAACGCCCACGTCAGGCCCCACGTCGCCAGCCGCCCGCCGATCGCAGGCGACGTGCGCCGGAAAGCCGCGGCACGAGTTCGCTACGGTCGACAAGGGCATGGGAGCCGACCTACCCGATGCCACACCGCCCGGTGAAACGCCGGACCGGCGGAGGCGGCGGAGCATGATCACGCATGCCTTCGCGAGATCGATTCGATACGACAGAGAACGAGGTAGATCCAGGTGAGTAACCCGCGATCCGGGTTGTCGGTGATCGTCGCAGGCGGAGGAACCGCAGGCCACATCGAACCCGCGCTGGCTGTCGCCGACGCGCTGCGCAGACTCGACGACTCGATCCGGGTGACCGCCTTGGGTACCGAGCGTGGACTCGAGACGAAACTGGTGCCCGAACGCGGGTACCCCCTCGAGCTGATCCCGCCGGTGCCGTTGCCGCGCAAGCCCTCCGCCGACCTGCTGCGGCTGCCCGGCCGGGTGCTCGCCTCGGTCAAGGCGACCAGGGTGGTGATCGACGACGTGCAGGCCGACGTGATCATCGGCTTCGGTGGTTACGTCGCACTGCCCGCGTACCTCGCCGCTCGCGGCGGGGTGTTCGGCCGCAAGCGCAAGGTGCCGGTGATCGTGCACGAGGCCAACGCGAAGGCCGGTATCGCCAACAAGGTCGGCGCGAAACTCGCCGCCAAAGTGCTCGCCGCCGTTCCGGACTCGGGACTGGCGGGCGCGCAGGTCGTCGGTATTCCGGTCCGCGCCTCCATCACCGAACTCGACCGTCCCGCACTGCGGGCACAGGCTCGCGCGCATTTCGGTCTGCCCGCCGAGGGACCGGTGCTGCTGGTGTTCGGTGGTTCGCAGGGTGCGCGCAGCCTCAACGAGGCCGTTTCCGGTGCCGCACCGCAACTCGCGGCCGCTGGCGTCTCGGTGCTGCACGCGCACGGCCCGAAGAACAGCGTCGAGGTGAGCACCGCCGACGCGCCCGCGCCGTATGTGGCGGTGCCCTACCTGTCGCGGATGGACTTGGCCTACGCCGCCGCCGACGCGGTGGTGTGCCGATCCGGTGCGATGACCGTGGCCGAGGTGTCGGCGGTCGGACTGCCCGCCTTCTACGTGCCGCTGCCGCACGGCAACGGCGAACAGGAATTCAACGCCCGACCGGTGGTCGCGCAAGGTGGTGGCACAATTGTGGCCGACGCCGAGCTGACCCCGAAATACGTGATCGATGAGGTGATTCCGCTGCTGCTCGACCCCGCTCGACTCGCGCAGATGAGCCGCGCCGCCGCAGGCGCAGGCCATCGCGATGCTGCCGACACGGTGGCCAGGATCGTCACCGAGGTCGCCCGATGAGCGAGCGGGAACAGGAGATCGGGGAGTCCACCGGCGCGGCCCTGCCACCCGAACTCGAACGCGTGCACATGGTCGGCATCGGCGGTGCGGGCATGTCCGGTATCGCGCGCATCCTGCTCTCGCGCGGCGGCAAGGTCTCCGGTTCCGATGCCCGCGAGAGCCGCGGTGTGCTGTCGCTGCGGGCCCGCGGCGCCGAGGTGCGCATCGGCCACGCCGCCGACGCACTCGACCTGCTGCCCGGCGGCCCGACGGTCGTCGTCACCACCTACGCGGCCATCCCGAAGACCAATCCGGAACTGGTCGAAGCGAATCGGCGCGACATCCCCGTGCTGATGCGCCCGACCGTGCTCGCCGCGCTGATGCGCGGGCACAAGACCCTGCTGGTCTCGGGCACGCACGGCAAGACCTCGACCACCTCGATGCTGATCGTCACGCTGCAGCACTGCGGCGCCGATCCGTCGTTCGCGGTGGGCGGTGAGCTCAACGAGGCGGGCACCAACGCCCACCACGGCAGCGGTGACATCTTCGTCGCCGAGGCCGACGAGTCCGACGGCTCACTGCTGCAATACGACCCCGACGTCGCCGTGGTCACCAATATCGAATCCGACCACCTCGACTACTTCGGCACCGACGAGGCCTACATCCAGGTCTTCGACGACTTCGCCGACCGGCTCGCCCCCGGCGGTCTGCTGGTGGTGTGCCTCGACGATCCCGGTTCGCTCGCGCTGGCCCAGCGGGTCGCACCGCGCATGTCCGAGCGCGGGATCTCGGTCCTCGGCTACGGATCGGGCGATCTCACCGATGCCCCCGTGCCCGTCGGCGCGCGGCTGCTCGACTGGCAACCGCGTGACGTCGGCGGCATCGTCGAGTTCCTGCTCGACGGCGAAACCACCGCGCGTTCGTTGCGACTGTCGGTACCGGGCAGGCACATGGCGCTCAACGCGCTGGCGGCGCTGCTGGCCGCCCGCGCCACCGGCGCCGATATCGACGAGATCGTGCAGGGCCTGGAGGGATTCGGCGGCGTGCATCGCCGGTTCCAGTTCACCGGCCGGGAAAACGGTGTGCGCGTCTTCGACGATTACGCCCACCACCCCACCGAGGTCCGCGCCGTGCTCGAGGCCGCCGCGCAGCTCGTCGCCCAGGAGGCGCGCGACGGCGCCCGCCTCCAGCGCGGCCGGGTGATCGTGGTGTTCCAGCCGCATCTGTACAGCCGCACCGCCACTTTCGCCACGGAGTTCGGCACCGCGCTGAGCCTGGCCGACGAGGTGGTCGTACTCGATGTCTACGGCGCCCGTGAAGATCCGCTGCCCGGCGTCAACGGCGCGCTGGTCGCCCAGTCGGTGACCGAACCCGTGCACTACCAGCCGGATATGTCCAAGGTCGGCAAGCAGGTCGCCGGGCTCGCGGGCGACGGTGACGTGGTGATCACCATGGGCGCAGGCGATGTCACCATGCTCGGCAGCCAGATCCTCGACGGCCTGCGGGCCAGGCCGCAGCAGGGCGGCCGGTGAGGTTGCCGATGCCCGCCGCACGCGGGTGGCACGGCTACCGCCTCTGGACGGTGGTCGGGGTGGTCGTGGTGAGCCTGCTGGTGGCAGTGGCCTGGTTCACCCCGGCGCTGTCGGTGCGCACCGTGCGCATCGACGGCCTGTCGGCGGTGCCGGAAACCGATGTGCGCGAGCGGCTCGAAATTCCGAACGGCCGCTCTATGTTACGGATCGATACCACCGCGATCGCCCAGCGCGTGGCCGCGATCCCGAAGGTTCGCTCGGTCCGGGTGCAGCGTAAATTCCCCTCGACAGTGCTGGTCACCGTCGTGGAGCGAACACCGGTGGTGTACTTCGAGGCACCGGACGGCGCCCACCTGATCGACGCCGAGAGCGTCGAATTCGCGATCGAGCCCGAACTGCCCATCGGGGTGCCGAAACTGCTCACCGAGGGCTCGTTCACCGGGCCCGCCGCGGCCAGGGCGGCGGTGGATGTGCTGGTCACCCTGCCGCCCGCCTTGTCGGTGCAGGTGGGTGAGGTTGTCGCACGGTCGATTTCGGACGTCTCGCTGAGCCTGCGCGATGGCAGGAAGGTAGTGTGGGGCGGCACGGGCGACGGCGAGCGCAAAGCTGCCGTCGTGTTGCCGCTACTGACCCGTGAGGGGACCGTGTTCGACGTTTCGAGTCCGAATCTGGTCACGGTAAAGTGAGCGACATTCTTTGTGGCACAAGATTCTGGCTCTCATCACGGCGCGCCTGCGCCGGGATCGCAGTGGCTGCGAATAGCGTTCCGCAGCAGTCGGATACTTGACATAACGCCAACCCTATGGTTGAGGTTGAGGGTTTAAGATCGAAGGAAGGCGAGAGCCCATGACGCCCCCGCACAACTACCTTGCAGTGATCAAGGTCGTCGGTATCGGCGGCGGCGGCGTGAACGCCGTCAACCGAATGATCGAACAGGGACTCAAGGGAGTCGAGTTCATCGCGGTCAATACCGACGCGCAAGCCCTGCTGATGAGCGATGCCGACGTCAAGCTCGATGTCGGCCGCGAACTCACCCGCGGACTCGGAGCCGGAGCCGATCCGGAAGTCGGTCGCAAGGCCGCCGAGGACCACAAGGACGAGATCGAAGAGGTGCTCAAGGGCGCCGACATGGTCTTCGTCACGGCAGGCGAGGGTGGTGGCACCGGTACCGGTGGCGCTCCCGTCGTCGCCAGCATCGCCCGCAAGTTGGGGGCCCTGACTATAGGGGTCGTCACCCGGCCGTTCTCCTTCGAAGGAAAACGGCGCGGGAACCAGGCCGAAGTAGGGATCAACCTGCTTCGCGAGTCGTGCGACACCCTCATCGTCATTCCGAACGACCGGCTGCTGCAGCTGGGCGACGCGGCGGTGAGTCTGATGGACGCCTTCCGCTCCGCGGATGAGGTGCTGCTCAACGGTGTTCAGGGTATTACCGACCTGATCACCACCCCCGGTTTGATCAACGTCGACTTCGCCGACGTCAAGAGCGTGATGTCGGGTGCCGGATCGGCACTCATGGGCATCGGCTCGGCGCGTGGCGAGGGTCGTTCGGTGAAGGCGGCCGAGACAGCGATCAACTCGCCGCTGCTCGAGGCCTCCATGGACGGCGCGCACGGCGTGCTGCTCTCGATCGCGGGCGGTTCCGATCTGGGGCTGTTCGAGATCAACGAGGCGGCCTCGCTGGTGCAAGAGGCGGCCCACATCGAGGCCAACATCATCTTCGGTACGGTCATCGACGATTCGCTCGGCGACGAGGTGCGCGTCACCGTCATCGCCGCGGGTTTCGACGGTGGCGGCCCGTCGCGGCGCAATTCCGAGTCCAGCGCGGCCACGACGAGCCGGACCGGGGCGAACCCGATCGGTTCCGGCCGCGCCGGCGAGATCGGCCAGGGACGCACGTCCGACGCGCCCTCGCGTCCCATCGAGCCCGCTACGGCCGGGGTGTCCAGTAGCCGGGCCGCGGCGCCGAACTACCGCGATACCGAGCGGTACCGGGAGTCGGAGCGTCAGCGGGTCACCGAGGCGGCCATGAACCGCGTCAACAACCCGGAAGTTCGCGAAGGCGACGATGACGACGAGATCAACGTCCCGGACTTCATGCGCCGATAAAGCATTCGCCCGTGCGACAGCGCCCGAACTCCCTTCGAGTTCGGGCGCTGTCGCGTTGCCGGGAAGTGGTGCGAAACGAGGCCGTCCGGGGCCATGCGATGGTTCGCACCCGGGTTGCCGACGTCACCCCGCGCGGTGACCGCGCGACCCTGTGACCGCACTACGCTCGAACTATGACTTCCGCACCGCCTACCGTGACCGTTCGCCGGGTGACCACCACCCGCGCCGGTGGCTTCTCCGCCGCGCCCTACGACTCGTTCAACCTGGGTGACCACGTCGGTGACGATCCGGAGGCTGTGCGCCGTAACAGGATCCGGCTGGCAGAAGGCATCGGCCTCGCTCCCGACCGGCTGGTGTGGATGGAGCAGGTGCACGGGCGCACTGTCGAGATCGTCGACGGGCCGCGCGCCGAACCGGTGCCGGTGACCGACGCGCTGGTCACGACCGTGCCGGGACTGGCGCTGGTGGTGCTCACCGCCGACTGCGTGCCGATCCTGCTCTCGGATGACGAGGCGGGCGTCATCGCCGCCGTCCACGCGGGCCGCATCGGCGCCCGGATCGGCATAGTGCCGCGAGTTCTCGACGCGATGGTCTCGGCAGGCGCCCGCATCGACCGCATCGGTGCCTTCCTCGGCCCCGCCGCCTCGGGTCGCCAGTACGAGGTCCCCGCCGCCATGCGCGCCGACGTGGAAGCCCACCTGCCCGGCAGCGCGACCACCACGGTCCGCAAGACCCCCGGTCTCGACCTGCGGGCGGGCATCCGCCGACAGCTCACCGAGGCGGGCGTCGGCGGAATCGCCGTTGACCCACGCTGCACCATCGAGGACAAAACCCTGTTCAGTCACCGCCGTGGCGCACCCACCGGCCGCATCGCGGGCGTGATCTGGATGGACCCCGCCGCATGACGGCGGACACGGTCCGCACCGCGGAACTCTCGGCCCGTCTCGACGGTCTCCTGGCACGCATCGACGCCGCCGTCGAATCCGCGGGTCGCCCGGCGGGTTCGGTCAGCCTGCTCCCGGTGACGAAGTTCTTCCCCGCCACCGACGTCGCCATCCTGCACGCCCTCGGCCGGCGCGAATTCGGCGAGTCCCGCGAACAGGAAGCCTCCGCGAAGGTCGATCAGCTCGCCTACGACGACGTCGAATGGCACATGATCGGCCGTTTACAACGCAACAAGGCACGCGCGGTAGCGCGGTGGGCGCACACCGTGGCCTCGGTCGACAGCGAACGCCTGGCAAACGCTCTCGACCGTGCCGCGCAGGACGCACTGGCAGCCGACGAGCGTATCGCGCCGCTGCGGGTCCTGTTGCAGGTGAGCCTGGACACCGACCCCGGACGCGGGGGTGTCGCACCGGCCGATCTGCTCGCCCTCGCCGACCTGGTAGCGAAGGCGCCCGGCCTGCATCTGGCCGGTCTGATGGCGATTCCGCCCCTTGACGCCCCCAGTGATGTGTCGTTTGCGAATCTTGCGACATTGCACACTTCGCTGCTGGGGCAACACGCCGAAGCCACCGAACTTTCTGCAGGTATGTCGGGTGATTTGGAGATTGCGGTCGAACACGGTTCGACGTGTGTGCGTGTCGGAACCGCCTTGATGGGCGCCCGGCCGATAACCTCGGCGTAGCAAAGAAACCTCATCAGTCACATTCGACACATACGATTGGGCTGAAGAGGCGCTGAGCAAGAACTTCAACACCCGGCCGCCACCGGGGCCGAAGGAAGGTCGACCAGATGAGTACCCTGCATAAGTTCAAGGCGTACTTCGGCATGGTTCCGCTCGATGAGTACGAAGACGACTACGTCGACGATCATGCCCCTCGCGGCGCCGAGGAGCGCGCGGGCCGCGCCCGTCCGCGCAGCTACGACCGTTACGCCGACGACCGTTACGGCTCCGACCGTTTCGAGGACGAGGCCGACGACTTCCCCCAGCCGGCCTACAAGTCGGCCTACCAGGCGCGTCGTGACGACTATGTCGCCGACACCTACGCCGACGATCGCTACGAGACGCCACGTCGCCCCACCAGGATCGAAACGGCGCCGTCGTCGGGCCGGTCCTTCCGGGCAGGCGGTGTCGCACCCGGTATGCGCGGCTCCACTCGTGGTGCGCTCGCGGTCGATCCCGACGCCGAGGAGCGCAGGCTGGAGGAGCGCATGCGCCCCGAGCCCGCGCCCGCACGGCGTCCTGGGATCTTCGAGGACGGAGGTCCCTTGTCCAAGATCACCACGCTGCGTCCGCGCGACTACAGCGAGGCCAGGATCATCGGTGAACGGTTCCGTGAAGGGAATCCCGTCATCATGGACCTGGTCGACCTGAGCAATGCCGATGCCAAAAGGCTGGTCGATTTCGCGGCCGGACTCGCTTTCGCGCTGCGTGGCTCGTTCGACAAGGTGGCGACGAAGGTGTTCCTGCTCTCACCGGCCGATGTCGACGTATCAGCGGAAGAACGCCGCCGCATCGCCGAAAACGGCTTCTACAACCAGAAATAGGGAACACACACCCGATACCGAGATGGCCGCCCGCGCACTGCGCGGCGCGGCCATTTTGCACCTTGCCGGTTTTGCGGCAGAGTGAAGCCGTGGCCCTGTTCGCGGTTCTGTACCTCGTGCTTTTCATCTTCTGGCTGTTGCTCATCAGTCGGGTGATCGTCGAGTTCATTCGCAGTTTCGCGCGCGACTGGCGCCCGACCGGTGTGGTGGTGATCGTCCTGGAGGTGATCTTCACCGTTACCGACCCCCCGGTGAAACTTCTGAGGCGGTTGATACCTCCTGTGAATCTTGGGGGGATTCGTCTCGATCTTTCGATAATGGTCCTGCTCTTCCTCGTCTTCATCCTGATGTCGATCGTGGGTAGGCTCGGTCAGCCCGTGACCTCCGTGTGACACAATGAATCGAGAAGACCGCTTGCTAGTTCTCCAAAAGACGCGTGAAGGGATCCTTCGATGCCGCTGACTCCTGCCGATGTGCACAACGTCGCGTTCAGCAAACCGCCGATCGGTAAGCGCGGCTACAACGAGGACGAGGTCGATGCCTTCCTGGATCTCGTCGAACAGGAGCTTTCGCGCCTGATCGAGGAGAACGCCGACCTGCGTCAGCGGGTCGCCGAACTCGACACCGAGCTGGCCGACGCCAAGAAGAACCGCGGGCCCGCCCCGGTCAGCGCGCCGAAGGCGCCCGTGCAGCAGGCGCCTCCCCCAGTGCCAGAACCTATTCCGCAGCCCGTGCCCGTCGCGCCGCCCGCCCCGATGCCCGTCGCGGCGCCGGTGCAGAACAACGGCCCGGACGCGAACATGCAGGCCGCGAAGGTGCTCACCCTGGCGCAGGAGATGGCCGACCGCCTCACCACCGACGCCAAGACCGAGGCCGAGGGTCTGCTCTCGAACGCGCGAGCAAACTCCGAGCGACTGGTCGGCGACGCCCGCACCCGTTCGGAAGCGATGATCGCCGACGCGCGTCAGAAGTCCGACGCGATGCTGGCCGACGCGCAGAACCGTTCCGATACCCAGATCCGGCAGGCCAAGGACAAGGCGGAGGCGCTCACCGCCGACGCCGAGCGTCAGCACGCCGAGATCATGGCCACGATCACCCAGCAGCGCACGGTGCTGGAAAGCCGTATCGAGCAGCTGAAGACCTTCGAGCGCGAGTACCGCGTGCGCCTGAAGTCCTACCTGGAATCGCAGCTGGAAGAGCTCGAGAACCGTGGGTCGGCCGTGCCGGTCGACGGCGGCGAGTTCGCGGGCGAAACCAACGGTTCGGCCAACAGTCTGGCTCCCGCTTCCTTCGCCAAGGGCGGCAAGTAAACTGGTTCCCGAGTCGCGCGGCGCAGCGCGTCGCGTGATTCGGGAATGCCCAGTTATCGTCGGGCTGCTCGGTTGGCTTGGGAGTCGCCATGCTCGTCTTGACGCTTGTTCTCGCGGCGATCGGCTTCGGACTGCTCGTCGCGGCGCTCGCCACCGGTTCGGTGGTGTGGGCGTGGGGGTGCATTCTGATCTGTGTTGTCGGTGCCGCGAGTTTGCTCGTGAGCGCACTGGCCACCCCGAAACCCGAGAGCGAGCAGGTCCCACCCGGCCGACACGCCCGGCGGAACTGAGCGGGCGCGGAATATCGACTGGACGCCCCCGGTTAGAATCGAACTACACATGGCACCGATCCGGCCATCACCGGGGAGCCTTCGGAAGAACGGCGCGTGAGCGCTCAGTAGAACCGAACGGGTGAGCCCGTCACAGCTCACACAACGAGAGGCTCGTGCCGCTCCCGGCGAGGGGGAGCGCGAGCAAACGGGGTGGTACCGCGGTACGGCGCACCGGCGCCGACATCGTCCCCGTGCCCACATCTCGCGCCCACGGCGCGGCGGCACGAGGAGCAATCCGCGATGGCGGACGAGACAACTACCGGTAGCGCATACCCCCGAGTCGACTTCGGCGCGGGTTCGGGCGCGACGTTCCCGGAGCTCGAAACCCAGGTGCTCGACTACTGGGCCCGCGACGACACCTTCCGCGCCAGCATCGACAACCGTGACGGTGACGAGTTCGTCTTCTACGACGGCCCGCCCTTCGCCAACGGCCTGCCGCACTACGGGCACCTGCTGACCGGCTACGTCAAGGACCTGATCCCGCGCTTCCAGACCATGCGTGGCAAGAAGGTCGACCGCCGCTTCGGCTGGGACACCCACGGCCTGCCCGCCGAGATCGAAGCCGAGAAGCAGCTCGGCATCACCGACAAGGCCCAGATCGACGAGATGGGGCTGGCCGAGTTCAACGCCGCCTGTAAGTCGTCGGTGCTGCGCTACACCGGTGAGTGGCGCGACTACGTCACCCGCCAGGCCCGCTGGGTCGACTTCGACAACGACTACAAGACCCTCGACCTCGACTTCATGGAGTCGGTCATGTGGGCGTTCAAGTCGCTGCACGAGAAGGGCCTGATCTACCAGGGCTTCCGCGTGCTGCCCTACAGCTGGTACGAGCAGACGCCGCTGTCGAACCAGGAGACCCGCCTCGACGACGCGTACAAGATGCGTCAGGACCCCGCGGTCACCGTCGACATGCCACTGAGCGTTCCGGCCGAGCACCCGTTCGCCGCACTGGACGGCGCGAACGCGCTGATCTGGACCACCACGCCGTGGACCCTGCCGTCCAACCTCGCGATCGCGGTGCACCCCGACGTGCGCTACGTGCACGTGCGCGGCGCCGACGACAAGCGCTATCTGCTTGCCGCCGAACGCGTTTCGCACTACAGCCGCGAACTCGGCGAGGAGCCGACGGTGCTCGGCGAGTACGACGGTGCCGCATTGTCCGACCTGTCCTACGCCCCGCCGTTCGACTTCTTCGTCGGGCACCCGAACGCGCACCGCGTGCTCACCGCCGACTACGTCACCACCGACTCCGGCACCGGAATCGTCCACCTCGCACCGGCTTTCGGTGAAGAGGACATGGATGTCGCGACGGCCAACGGCATCGAGATCGTCCAGCCACTCGATCCGGCGGGCAAGTTCACCTCGATGGTGCCGCCGTACGAGGGCATGATGGTCTTCGACGCCAACCCGGTGATCATCAAGGATCTCAAGGCCGCCGGAAAGCTGTTGCGGCACGAGACGATCGAGCACTCCTACCCGCACAGCTGGCGCTCCGGTCAGCCGCTGATCTACATGGCCGTGCCGTCGTGGTTCGTCGCGGTCACCAAGTTCCGCGACCGGATGGTCGAGCTCAACCAGCAGATCAGCTGGGTGCCCGAGCACATCCGCGACGGCCAGTTCGGCAAGTGGCTCGAAGGCGCGCGCGACTGGAACATCAGCCGGAACCGCTACTGGGGCAGCCCGATCCCGGTGTGGGTCTCCGACGACCCGGCCTACCCGCGCGTGGACGTCTACGGATCGCTCGACGAGCTGGAAGCCGACTTCGGCGTGCGGCCCACCGACCTGCACCGCCCGTATATCGACGACCTGACCCGGCCCAATCCCGATGACCAGACCGGGAACTCGACCATGCGCCGGGTTCCCGAGGTGCTCGACTGCTGGTTCGAGTCGGGCTCGATGCCCTACGCCCAGGTGCACTACCCGTTCGAGAACAAGGAGTGGTTCGACAGCCACTTCCCCGGCGATTTCATCGTCGAGTACAACGGGCAGACCCGCGGCTGGTTCTACACGCTGCACGTGCTCTCGACCGCGCTGTTCGACTCACCGTCGTTCAAAACCGTTGCCGCGCACGGCATCGTGCTCGGTGACGACGGCCTGAAGATGTCGAAGTCGAAGGGCAACTACCCCGACGTCAACGAGGTCTTCGACCGCGACGGCTCCGACGCCATGCGCTGGTTCCTGATGAGCTCGCCCATCCTGCGTGGTGGCAACCTCATCGTCACCGAGCGCGGCATCCGCGAAGGCGTGAGCCATGCGATGCGGCCGCTGTGGAACGCGTGGACGTTCCTGCAGCTCTACGCCTCGAAGCCCGGCGTATGGCGCACGGATTCGCCGAACGTGCTCGACCGCTACATCCTGGCCAAGCTCGCGGTGACCCGCGACGTGGTCACCGAGGCGCTGGAGACCTACGACATCGCCGGTGCCGCCGACGAGCTGCGTGGGTTCGCCGACGCGCTCACCAATTGGTATGTGCGCCGGTCGCGTTCGCGGTTCTGGTCCGAGGACCGCGACGCGGTCGACACCCTGCACACGGTGCTGGAAGTGGTTACCCGCTTGGCCGCGCCGCTGCTGCCGCTGATCACCGAGGTCATCTGGCGTGGGCTCACCGGCGAGCGTTCGGTGCACCTCACCGACTGGCCCTCGGAGACCGAGCTGCCGCACGATCCCGAACTCGTCGCCGCGATGGACGAGGTGCGGGTCGTGTGCTCCACCGTGCTGAGTCTGCGCAAGGCGCAGAACCTGCGGGTGCGGCTGCCGCTGGCCGAGGTCACCATCGCCGCGGCGGATGCCGAGCGGCTCACGCCGTTCACCGAGCTGATCGCCGACGAGGTCAACGTCAAGAAGGTCGACCTGACCACCGACGTCTCCGCGCACGGCCGGTTCGAGCTGGTCGTCAACGCGCGTGCCGCCGGTCCGCGCATCGGCAAGCAGGTCCAGACGGTGATCAAGGCCGTGAAGGCGGGGGAGTGGAGCGAATCCGCCGACGGTGTCGTCACCGCCGCCGGGATCACCCTGCTGCCCGAGGAGTACACCCAACGCCTGGTGGCCGCCGAGCCCGAGTCCACCGCCGCCCTGCCCGGCAATGCCGGCCTGGTGGTGCTGAACTCGGTGGTCACCGAGGAGCTGGAGGCCGAGGGCTGGGCCCGTGACCTGATCCGCGACCTGCAGGAAACCCGCAAGTCGCAGGGCCTGGACGTGTCCGACCGGATCAGTGTGGTCCTGGATGTGCCCGCCGAGCGGGCGGAGTGGGCCGCGACCCACCGTGACCTGATCGCCGGGGAAATCCTCGCCACCGCACTGACTTTCGGTGACGCGGGTGCCGATGCCGCCGAGATCACCGGCGGCGTCAAGGTTTCGGTCGCCAAGGTCTGAGTTCTTTGCAGCTGAGAAAGGTCCGGGCGTTCAGAGCCCGGACCTTTCTTGTTCGGTGGACCTACTCGACAATCAGTTCCACCGGGATGTTGCCCCGGGTGGCGTTGGAGTACGGGCACACCTGGTGGGTGGTCTCGATGAGTTGCTGCCCCTGCTCGTTGTGCAGGTGCTCGGGAAGTTCCACGCGCAGCACGACCGAGAGTCCGAACCGACCGCCCTCGAGGGGGTTCAAACCGACCTCGGCGGTCACCGACGCGTCGTCGGCGTCGATCTTCATCCGCTTGGCGACCAGCTGCAGCGCACTGGCGAAGCAGGCCGAATAACCCGCCGCGAAGAGCTGCTCCGGGTTGGTGCCCGCGCCGTCGCCGCCCATCGCCTTGGGGTGGGCGAGCGTCAGATCGAGCACGCCGTCATCGCTGTAGGAACGGCCTTCGCGGCCGACCGAGGTTGCGACCGCAGTGTAGATAGGTGCCATGGTGTCCTCCTAGACAGACTTGTCTGTTCGCTTGTGAACATCAGAGTAGACAGACCTGTCTGGTATCGTCAAGGGGACGCGTTGATTCCAGGAAAGGGCGCAGGTCAGGCGATGAGTGCGGCTCGTGAACGTCTACTCGACACGGCAACCCGGTTGTTCTACGCCGAGGGTGTCCACATGGTGGGCATCGACCGGATCATCGCCGAGGCCGGCATCGCCAAGGCCACGTTCTACCGGCACTTCAAGACCAAAGAAGACCTGGTAGTCGCCTATTTGCAGCGCGAATACGCGCGCCAGCGCGACGCGCTGGAATCGGTGCCGGGCGAAGGCTTCGCCACCATCACCACCATCTTCGACACGCTCAGCGACATCAGCTGCGGCCCCGGCTTCCGCGGCTGCCCCTTCCTCAACGCCGCCGTCGAATTCCCCAACCCGGAACATCCGGTGCGCCGCGTCGTCGACGACTACCGCACCTGGTTCCGCGAACTGATGGCCGAACACCTCCGCGAGGGCGGCCACAGCGCTCCCGACGACGCGGCCCGCGCCCTACTCCTCACCCGCGACGGTGTCACCATCAGTGGCGGGGTCGGCGACAGCGAGACGGTACGCGCCGGCATAAGAGCCGCACTGAATCTCATCGCCTGATCACGGACTCAGGTCGGCGAAACGGGCTGGAAATTCAGTAGTTCATCCGCCCCGGCACGCACGATTCCGGCACAGGATTCGGGTACCTCGTTCCATGCGCCGGGAAGGTCACGCAGTGGTTCGGACACCACGAATCGGGTCTGGTCGCCGAGGCGGTGCAACACGCTGACCTCGGGATGCAAAGCCCGCAGTTCGGCGATTCTCGTCGAGAAGAACAGCGATCTCGACTGTCGTTCACTCGAGTAACGAAATATCCACAGGGATTGCCCATCGGTCGTCGCGACGGTCATCTGGACCGGATTCTCCACCCGGTGCGTGCGACCGACATCTTCGACAAATCCGACCGCGCGAGCGACGGCGCCGAGAGGATCGTCGGTGAGACCGAAGGTCAATGCCAGATAGAACAAAGTTTCCGAATCCGTCGACCCTTCGAGGTCGGCAAACAATCCCGGATCGATCGCGGTGACCAGGTCCCGGCGAACCTCGCGGAACCCCCGCAGAGCTCCGTTGTGCATCCACAGCCACCGCCCGTGCCGGAACGGGTGGCAATTACTGCGCTGCACCGGTGTCCCGGTCGACGCGCGGATATGGGCGAAGAACAACGACGTCCGGATCTGACCCGCAACCTCACGCAAATTTCGATCATTCCACGCCGGTTCGATACTCTTGAATAGCGCGGGCTCGTCACCCTCCCCGTACCAGCCGATACCGAATCCGTCACCATTGGTCGTCGTGGCTCCGAGTCGAGAATGCAGACTCTGGTCGATCAACGAGTGCCGCGGCTCGAACAGCAGTTCTTCAGCGAGAATTGGCTCACCCGAGTATGCCATCCACCTGCACATACATCTATTCAAGCAGGCCGGACCACCAATGTTAAGAAGCTATCGGCACGTGCAAACAGATAGCGGGATCTGGTCCTGGCGAGCTACCAGCCGCACGCTGTTCGGCGGAGTCGCGGGAGGCCACGAGCTCGGATTGCGAACCTGAAACATCGCTGTATCAGCAGGAAAGTGTCCGGTAAACTCGCTGCGTGTCAAGATCGACGGATCGTGGGCGATCGATTCCGATCGCGAGCACACCTCAGTCGGCGCTGCGCAGATTCTTCCCGCGCAATCCGCCGCGCAATACTTGAGTACGCGATTGCCCTGATGTCGCGTAACTATGCGATGTCCGGAGTTTTCGCTGCGGCGAGGGGCTTACTATGACCGAGCGCAATCCTTCTGCAAATCGACCTGTCCCCGAGGACGAGCCTTTTGAGCGGCAAGCCGTCGCCGCGGGGATCTCCGTGCTGGCGGCGATCATGCTGTTCATCACCGCGGCGGCCTCCATCCTCGAGGGAATCGCCGCGATCGCCGAAGACGAGTTCTATGTCGCCGGATTCAGCTACGTCTACGAGTTCGACGCGACCACCTGGGGATGGATCCATGTCGTCCTCGGTGTGATCGCCATCGTCTGCTCGATCGGTTTGATGTCGGGCACCGCGTGGGCGCGCTACGCGGCGGTGGGCATCGCGGCACTGGTGATCATCGCGAACTTCTTGTCCCTGCCCTACTACCCCGCGTGGTCGATTGTGATCATCGCGATGAGCGTCGTGGTCATCTGGGCTGTCACCGCGTGGAAGCCTGCTCGGCGACATGACCGGCTGTGATGTCGAAAACTTCGAAGCGCGTAGCTTCGGCGGCTCATCCGAACCGGACCGAACGCCAACATCGCGGCGTCACCGCCCGTCGAAAGACCCCGCTGGCCGCGCTCGCCGAGCTTCGGGTCGCCGCTCGGCGTGACCCGGTCGGCATCCTCGAGAAGCAGGCAGCCGACCGGGTCCCCGAACTGGTCCCGCTCCGCTACGGACGGATGGCCGCCACCGCGTTCACCTTCTATCGTGGCGCCGCGGCGATCATGGCAGACGATCTGTCCCACTCGCCCACCACCGCCCTGCGGACGCAACTGTGCGGGGACGCGCACCTGAGCAACTTCGGCGTATTCGCCACGCCGGAACGCAAGTTGGCCTTCGATGTCAACGACTTCGACGAGACCTATCCTGGCCCGTTCGAGTGGGACGTCAAACGTCTGGTCGCGAGTCTCGCTGTCGCGGCGGACGAAAACGGATTCAGCGACAAGAAGCGCAGGAAGATCACCCGAGCCTGCGCCGCCGAATACCGCGAAACGATGGTCCGGCAGGCGGAGCTCGGAAATCTGGCGGTTTGGTACGCCCATATCGAGGCAGGCTCGGACCTGACCGAACTCCGCGATCACCTCAGCAAGGCCAGAAAGCGGCGCACCCGCGCTGCGCTGGAGAAGGCAAGCCGACGCGACAGTATCCAAGCGCTCTCGAAACTGACCACCGACGTCGATGGCACCAGACGCATCATCAGCGCACCACCGCTGATCGTCCCGATCGAGGACATGTACGACGGCAAAGACATCACAGCGATGTATCTGGATCTCCAAGCGCGACTCGATAGTTACGCGGACACCCTGCAAGGGGATCGCCGACTGCTCTACAACCAGTTCCAGGTGGTGCAGATGGCCCGCAAGGTCGTCGGAGTCGGCAGCGTCGGCACCCGCACCTGGATCATCCTGTTGCAGGGCGCAGACCCGGATGATCCGCTGTTCCTCCAGGTCAAGGAGGCGAAACCGTCGGTGTTGTCGGCCTACCTCGATGGGCCCGCATTCGCTACCGAGGGTGAACGCGTCGTCGAGGGACAGCGATTGATGCAAGCCGCCGGCGATATCTTCCTGGGGTGGGAGCGCGGTCCGGATGCCGATGGCATCGACCACGACTTCTATATACGCCAACTGCGTGACGGCAAAGGCTCCGCGGAAGTCGAATCCCAAACACCCCGGGTGATGAAGCTGTACGGGCGGATATGCGCGCGGGCACTGGCTTTCGCGCACGCTCGGGGCGGCGACCGGATCGCCATCGCCACCTACCTCGGAGACGACACCGAATTCGACCATGTGATGGCGGAATTCGCCGACACCTACGCCGAACAGAACACTCGAGACCACGCGGCCATGCTCGACGCCATCGCCGCGGGTCGCATCACCGCCGATATCGCGACCTGAATCAGGACGGCTTCGGCACGACTTCCGGTATGCGCCTCATCCGGAACGAGTTGAACAACCCGACGAGACCGGCCAGGAACGGAACCAGCAGTGCCACTTGCAGAGCGAGGGGCCGAGCCTCGGTGTTGATGCGAACGACCTCGTCACGGATCTGCGGAGGTTGGTCAGCGAGAAGCTGATCGAGCTGGGTATTGCTCATGACCTCGGCGTCGTCCTCCAGCACCTGTGCCACCTGTTGTTGCTGTGCCTGCGGGAGCACTGTGCTCGATTCCGCCTTGCTCGTGAACGTGATGGACAAGGTCGCCAGCATGATGGCACCGGCAAACGCGAGCCCGAAGGACAACCCGAACGACCCGGCCGCCGAATTGACACCGGCGGCTTCGCTGATCCGCTCCTCCTCGATCGGGGCCAGTGTGTAGTTGTTGAGCTGAGACACCAGCAGACCCAACCCCGAGCCCGCGATGATCAGGGGAATTATGAGCCCCCAACCGAATTCCGCGCGGGGCACGATCGGAATGAGTACCACTATCCCGACAGTGAGGAGCACGAATCCCCACCGGATGATGTTGCTCGCAGGCCGATCACCCGCGAATTTACCCGTGAGCACCGCAACGGCGAACATGCTCAACGACAGGGGTGCGATGGACAGGCCGGCTTGCATCGCGTTGTACTCGAGCACCATCTGCAGATAGATCGGCAGGGCTATCATCGTGCCGCCGAGGGCGATCTGCTGAAGCAGCTGTCCTGAGATGCCCAGCCTGAAGATCTTGGATCGGAACAAGTCCGGGTCGAGCAATACCGGCTTACCCGCGCGATGGCGCCGGACAAGCCAATAGGCGAGGCAGGCCAGCGCGATCGCGCCGACCGCCAGGACCGCACCGACCGATTCGCCCCCCTCTTGCCACACCAGGACTCCCAGCACGATTCCGCCCATGCCGAGAACCGACAGCACCGCTCCGACCAGGTCGACGCCGCGGGGGCCGGTGTAGGGCACATCGCGGACGATTCCGATGCCGGACAGCACGATCGCGATAACGACGACTTCCAGCACGAACCCGACGCGCCACGACAGGTAGGTGGTGATGATTCCCCCGAGCAGCGGGCCGACCGCCGCCGCGATCGCGGCCGCCGCGCCGACCAGGGCATAGACCTTCTTCTGTGCCGCTCCCTGGAAGTTGCCGTGGATCAACGATTGCATGGCGGGCAACAGCAGGGACGCGCCGATCCCGCCGAGTACTGCCCAGAACACGACGATCGCGGTCAGGCTCTGCGCGAACGCCATCGCCGACGCCCCGACCGCGTAGCCGAGCAGACCCAGCGCATATGCCCGCTTGCGTCCGATCAGATCGCCTACTTTCCCGCCGATCAGGATGAACGCGGCCGAAACCAGCGCTTCCAAGGCGATAGCGGCTTGGACTCCACTGACGGTCGTGTCCAGATCGCGAACCACCGCCGAGATCGACACGTTCATCAGCGATGTATCGACGACGAGTACGAACATCGCCATCGCCAGCAGTGCCGCCAGCAGGCGTTGCGTGCCACCCACCTGCCCAGCCGAGTTCATCGATCTATCGCTCATCGAAGCCCCACCGTCCCGACAGTCGTGACGTGCTCCTGATGCCGGGATGGCTGGGATGCCATCCCGGTAACGTGAAAGTTTGCGATATAATCCTAGCTTATCGAGATCGACGGATCGTGGTCATCTGAAACCATATGCAAGCGCTCAATTTTCGATGAGTCTCCGGTATTCGCAGTCAGGAGTCGTCGTGCCGAAATTGGAGATCAAGAGGAAATCCGAACTCTCCCGCAAGGAGATATCCGAGCACATCATCGCGATCGGACACGCCCTCGCGGGCGGCTCCGAGGTGCAACTCGGAGAAAGCGGGGATTCGATCCAGATCAGCGTCGCCAATCGCGTCCAATGGGAACTCGAGATCGAAGTCGACGGCGATAAGACCGAAATCGAGATCGAGATAAGCTGGCACGACAATCCGTCCCGGGAAACGCCGACACAGCGCGCGGCTCCGGCCAAGTCTGTGCGTCGTGGGCGGCCTCACAAGGCCTGATCCGACCAGCCGGCGTCGGTGCACTCACCGCCGCGGTCGCGGCCCTTCGGGCCCCGATTACCGCGCTCAGTCCACCAGCTGACGCAGTAGCGGGCCGTATTCGGGATGGGCGAGGGCCGAGGCGAACTGGGCTACCAGGTAGTCGGCCGGGTTGCCGGTGTCGTACCAGCGGCCCTGGATGACCTGGCCGTACACCGCGTGCTCGGCGGCGTAATTGTTGATCGCGTCGGTCAGATACACCTCGCCGGTCTGGTGGGTGTACCAGTTCTCGGTCTGGATGCGCAGCTCGTCGATGATGCCCGGCGTCACGACATACCCGCCGATCGCCGCGAAGGCCGACGGCGCGTCTTCGGGCTTTGGCTTCTCCATCAGGCCGGAGATGCGAAGCAGTCCGTTGTCGAGGTCCTCGCGCACCACCGGCACGCCGTAGCGCTGCGATTCACCCGGCGACATCGGCAGCAGCGCCAGCACCGGGCAGCCGGTGGACTCGTAGGCGGTGATCAGCTGCTGGGCACGCGGTACCTCGGCGACGAACACGTCGTCGGGCCACAGCACCAGCATCGGTTCGTCGCCGAGGTGGCGCGCCGCGTTGAGCACCGGTGTGCCGTTGCCGTACGGGCCGTGCTGGTCGAGGTAGGTGATGTGTCCCTCGCGGGAGAGCTCGCCCACCTCCTCCACCGCGTCGGCGTAGGCGGATTTGCCGTCGGCGCGAAGCTGGGCGACCAGCGCCGGATTCGGCCGGAAGTGATCCTGGATCAGCGACTTGCCGCTGCTCACGACGATGGTGATGTCGGTGATCCCGGACGCGACCAGTTCGCGCACCGTGTGCTCGATGACCGGTTTGTCCCCGACCGGCAGCATCTCCTTCGGCGTCGCCTTGGTCAGCGGAAGCAGCCGGGAGCCGATTCCCGCCGCCGGAATGACAGCCTTGCGGATCTTCATCCTCCGATCATCACATATTCGGCTGTGTCATCGGTGTGCGACGGCTGGCAACGGGCTCGAGGAATTGTCGGTGGTTCGGCGTAGATTGCGCCTCGTGAGCACCCACACCCCTGCCGCCGGGGCTCCGGCCAGGTCCGATGCGGCGGTCACCGCCCGTCGCTGGGTGCTGCATATCGATATGGATGCCTTTTTCGCCTCGGTCGAACAATTGACCAGACCCACGCTGCGTGGGCGCCCGGTCCTCGTCGGTGGGGCGACTCAGCGCGGTGTCGTCGCGGGGGCCAGCTACGAGGCTCGGGTCTACGGCGCGCGCTCGGCCATGCCGATGCATCAGGCCCGGCGCCTGATCGGCGTGTCGGCGGTGGTCGTGCCGCCGCGTGGCGCGCTGTACTCGGTGCTGAGCGCGCAGGTGTTCGACGCGTTGCGCAGCCGTGTTCCGGTGCTGGAGACGCTGTCGTTCGACGAGGCCTTCGCCGAACCGGCCGAGCTGGCGGGCGCGAGCGTCGCCGAGGTCGAGGACTATTGCGCGATGCTGCGCGCTCTCGTTCGAGCGCAGACCGGGCTCACTGCCTCGATCGGCGCGGCGACCGGGAAACAACTCGCCAAGATCGGCTCCGGTCTCGCCAAACCCGATGGGATGCGGGTCATTTCACCATCGGAACAGGGCGAGCTGCTCGCCGCGCTGCCGGTGCGCAAACTGTGGGGGATCGGTCCGGTGGCCGAGGCCAGGCTGCGCAGCCTCGGCATCGAGACGGTCGGCGCGTTCGCCGCCCTGCCGGAGTCGGAGGCGGTATCGACCCTCGGGGGCAGCATGGGCGCCGCGCTGCACCGGCTCGCGCGCGGGATCGACGACCGCCCGGTCACCGAACGCGCCGAGGCCAAGCAGATCAGCGCCGAGAACACCTACGAGCGCGACATCGTCACCATGGCCGACCTGCGCGCCGCCGTCACCGCGATGGCCGCGTCGGCCCATCGCAGGCTCGAGCGCGACGGGCGCGCCGCCCGCACGGTGGTCCTCAAGCTCAAGAAGTCGGATATGGGCATCGTGACCAGGTCGTTCACGCTGCCCTACGCCACCGCCGACCTGACCACCCTGGCCGCGGCCGCGCAACGCTCCGCGATCGATCCCGCCGAGCTCGGCCCGATCCGCCTTGTCGGTGTCGGTTACGGCGGGCTGTCGCTGGTGCGCCAGGAATCGCTGTTCCCCGAACTGGATCAGGCGGTGCCCGCCGACCTCGGCACCGTCACCGACGCCGCACCACCCCCGGAGGAACAGCCGAATCTTCCTGCGGGACTATGGTTTCCGGGTATGGACGTGAGTCATCCGGACTTCGGGCACGGCTGGGTGCAGGGCGCGGGTTACGGCGTGGTGACCGTGCGTTTCGAGACCAGCTCGACAGGTCCCGGCCCGGCGCGTACCTTTCCAGCCGACGACACGGGGCTGACACGGGCCGATCCGCTGGCCAGCCTCGCATGAGGAGTAGCCTCGGCTACCGCGATGGAACAACTCCCACCTCGAACGCAAAGGACGAGCAGTTGAAGCTTCGTACGACCGGACGTGTAGCGATCGCCGGACTGGCCGTGGTCGCCGCCCTCGGCCTGAGCGCGTGCAGCGACGACAAGGGTGACAAGCCCGCCGCCAAAACCACCACCAGCGCCAAGGCTGAGACTTCGGCGGCCGCGAACCTGCCCCCCGTGCCGACCGTGGAGCAGCTCAACGAGCAGCTCACCACCGCGCTGGATCCGTCGGTCCCCAACGATCAGAAGCTGGACTTCGTGCAGGGCGGCGAGGCCGATCCCGAGCTGCCGAACCGCTTGGCCCAGGCCGCCTCGGACGCCAACGTCCAGGTGCAGGTCACCGAGGTGACCTCCTTCGGTGACAGTGTCAACGCGAAGGCCAACTTCACCGTCAACGGCCAGACCAATGTCGTCGACGTGCCGTTCGTGGCCGAGGACGGCAAGTGGAAGGTCCAGAAGTCGTGGGCCTGCGGCATGATGACCAACCTGGGTCAGACCTCGGTCGCCTGCCCCTGATCTCGCACGCTCTCGCCCCGTTCGGATGTTTCCGGACGGGGCTTTTGCGTGCGAGTCGCGACGGTGTTTCGCCTGCTGTCGGTGGCGCGGCTACTATCGGGCCCCGTGGTAGAGACGATCGTGCGGCAGGGGCATCCGCCCAAGGGCGTTTCGGAGCCGACGCGACGTGATCGCGCGGGATGGGCGCGCATCGTCGCGATCGTCGCGGGACTGATCGGCATTCTCAGTGCCGCGGTGATCCCGTTCCTGCCCGTCCGGGTCGACGCCGCGACGGTGTCCTGGCCGCAGCAGGGATCGCCCGCCGCGGTCGAATCGCCGCTCATCGCCTACGCGCCCGCCGCCCTGTCGGCGACGGTGCCGTGCGCCGCGCTGAGTTCCCTGGCCGCGACCGGCGGTGTCGCGGTCTCCACCGTGCCGCGTCGGTCGGCCGACATGGAGAAGTACGGTTTCGTCGTCAAGGTGGTCGCCGATACCGCCGAACGCCCCGGCCGCGTGGATGTGGTCTCGCGTTCGACCCTGGTGTGGACGGCACCGCTGGCCGAGGTCGTCGACCGCTCCTGCGCGCTGACTATCGCGATCACTCCCCAGCAATCCTCGGTCACCACAACAGGTCTCACCGCGTCCGGCGCCGTGGTGGCCGCTGATCTGCGTCCCCAGGTCGTCGGCGTGTTCAGTGAGCTGACCGGCGCGGCCCCCGCGGACCTCGCGGTACGCGTCGACGTCGACGCCCGCTACACGTCGTCCCCGACCTGGCTCAAACTGGCCGCGATCGTGCTGTGTCTGCTCGCGACGGCACTGTCGCTGTTCGCCCTGCACCGCCTCGATGCCCTCGACGGCCGCTCCGCGCGCCGATTCCTGCCACAACGCTGGTGGCGGCTGCGCCCCGTCGACTGGCTGGTGTTCTCGGTCCTGCTGGTCTGGCATTTCATCGGCGCCAACACCTCCGACGACGGCTACATCCTCGGTATGGCGAGGGGTGCGCGCAGTTCGGGCAACATGTCCAACTACTACCGCTGGTTCAGCGTCGACGAGGGCCCGTTCTACACCCCCTACACCGATATCATCGGCTGGCTCACCCACATCTCCGCGGTCAGCCCGCTGGTCCGGCTGCCCGCTCTCGGCGCGGGCGTGCTCACCTGGTGGCTGATCAGCCGCGAAGTGCTGCCCCGCCTCGGCGTGGCATTGCGCCGCGAACGCGTCGCCACCTGGACCGCTGCCTTCGTCTTCCTGGCCTTCTGGCTGCCCTACAACAACGGTCTGCGCGCGGAATTCGTTGTCGCGCTGGGTGTTCTGGTCACCTGGGTCTCGGTCGAACGAGCGATCGCGACCCGGCGGTTGCTGCCCTTCGCCGTCGCGGTGATCGTGGCCGCGTTCACCCTCACCGGCGCACCGTCGGGCCTGATCTGCCTCGGCGCGCTGGTGGCCGGTGCACGTGTGGTCACCGCGGTGATCGTGAAGCGGGCGAAATCGGTGGGATACCTGGCGCAGTTGCTGCCTATCCTGGCCGCAGGCACGGTGGTACTCACGGTCGTCTTCGCAGACCGGACCTTCGCCGGAGTGCGGGAGATGTTCGCCGTGCACAGCGTGATCGGGCCGGGAGAGTCCTGGTTCTTCGAATTCCTGCGCTACCAATTCCTGCTGCAGCTCAATGCAGACGGCTGGCTGACCCGACGCTTCGGTGTGTTCGCGATGCTTCTCGGCCTGGTTGTCTGCATCGCCATCATGCTGCGTCGCGGCGGTCATATCCCCGGTACCGCAGTCGGTCCAACGCGGCGCATCCTCGGAATCACTGCCGCCGCCATGGTCTTGATGATGTTTTCGCCCACCAAGTGGACCCACCAGTTCGGCGTTTTCGCCAGTTTGGCCGCCTGTGTTGCCGCGGTGACGGCGGTTGCGGTGAGCGCGAACGTGCTGCGGCCTTTGCGTAACCGCGCGCTGTTCGCGGCCGCTCTGTTCTTCGCACTCGCCGTGACCTTCGTGGGTGCCAATGGCTACTGGTACGTCTCCGCGTGGGGAATCCCGTTTTGGGACAAGCCGCCGACCGTCGCCGGATTCGGTATCTCAACCGCGTTCGTCGGGCTGACCGTGCTAGCGCTCGCCGTCGCTGCGTGGTTCCATATCCATCCGAATCCGAAGCCTGGGCCAGTGACTGGGCGACTTGCAGGGCTACCTGTCCTCGCAATCGCGGCCGCGATGATGGTGCTTTTCGAACTTGCATCGTTCGCCAAGGCCACCGTCGCCCAGTATCCGGCGTACTCGCTGGCGAGCTCCAACTTTTCGGCGGCCTTTGCTGGTGGGTGCGCCATGGCTGACGAGGTCCTCGTTGAAACCGATCCGAATGCCTCCATGCTCTCGCCTCTGGCTGGCGATCTCGCCACCGCCATGGCGGGAACCGAGTCGGCAGGTTTCCAGGTTGGCGGTGTCGCACCGGTTCTAGTCTCCGACGAGGTGGAATCGACCACGGGTCAGGCAAATTCGGTTTCTGACGACCCGGACAAATTGCGCGATGCTTCGACCTCGGCCGGCTCGGAGTCCCGGCAGGGATCGCTGCAGCTCCCGTTCGGGCTCGATCCTGAGTCGACCCCCGTTATGGGTAGCTACCGCCCTGGCACGCAGGAACCGGCGTCGCTGACCACCGGTTGGTTCCGGTTGCCAGACGGTCCGCGCGGCCCGCTGCTCGCGCTCTCGGCGGCCGGCCGGATCCGGTCGGTCGACGCTGACGGTGTCGTGCGTCCCGGTCAAGAACTTGCTGTCGAGTACGGCACTGCTGCGGCGAATGGCTCCGTAACTGTCTCCGGCCAGGTAGTCCCGATCGACATCGGTCCAGCTCCCATGTGGCGCAACTTGCGCGTTCCGCTGAACCAGCTGCCAGCCGACACCGACGTCATCCGTCTGGTCGCTGTGGACAAAGATCTCGGCTCAGACCAATGGTTGGCCGTCACGCCGCCGCGTATGCCGCAGACCATCACTCTGAGCTCTCTCGTGGGTCGTACCAGTCCCGTTCTGTTGGACTGGGCTGTGGGACTGCACTTCCCGTGCCAGAACCAAATGCCCACCTACAACGGTGTTGCAGACCTCCCCGAATATCGCATCCTGCCTGACCGCAACACGGCCACCATCACCAACCTGTGGCAGGGCCACGACGGCGGCGGCCCACTCGGCTGGACCCAGCTCCTGTTCACCGCCCGCACCCTGCCGACCTACCTGAACAACGACTGGGACAGGGACTGGGGCTCCCTCGAGCAATACCTCCCCCTCGACGCCACCGCCACTCCCGCGAAGGTGGATATCGACTCCGGCAACCGCTGGGGCACATGGACCCCCGGCCCCATCATCACCGCCTGGTAGTCACCGGTCGAGTGTCAGCGCGCCGGTCCGGC
Organism: Nocardia sp. NPDC058519; assembly: GCF_042719755.1. Lineage (NCBI taxonomy): Bacteria > Bacillati > Actinomycetota > Actinomycetes > Mycobacteriales > Nocardiaceae > Nocardia > Nocardia sp. NPDC058519. Next base: position 38,341 of record NZ_JBHXNK010000038.1, read on the forward strand.
TGCCGTCGGACCGGCTAGCGGGAGTTGGTGGCGATGCGTAGGGCCAGGTCGGGGAGGTCGGCGCCGGTGAGGCCGGGGTAGCCGTGGAGGATGGCGCGCCAGCGGGCGGGGACGGCCGAGGCGCCCCAGCGGGCGCCGAGCAGTCCGCCCGCGATGGCCGCGGTGGTGTCGGTGTCGTTGCCCGCGCGCACGCACGCCTCCAAGGCGAGTGGAAGCTGTTCGGGCGTAGCAGGATCGGTGGTGGTGATCGCCCACCACGCGGTCTGCAGGGCGTGCACCACCCAGCCGTTGTTCGGGAAGTCGGCGGGCGTGCCCTTCTCCGCTTCGTCGAGCCGTTCGGTCCAGAACGCGGATTGTGGTGAGCCGCTGACATATTCGCGAACGCCGTCGAAATCGGCGTTCAGCACGGCGTGCCGGATCGCGTAGGTCCACATCTTGCACGCCTCGACGGCGTTCTCGTCGTAGTGCGTGAGCAGCCCGACCCGGCCCGCCGCCGCCACACACTCCGCGGCGTCGTCGAGATACGCCAACGCGACCGGCGCGGTCCGCATCAGCGACCCGTTGCCGCCGGTTCGTCCGGTCAGCGACATCGCCACGGCCTGCATGTCCAGCGCGGAGGAAGGCCTGGCGGACAACACGGTTCGAGTCTGATTCCCGATGTCGGGTGGCTTCGAGTCGTACCAGGAGACGAACCCCGCCGCGACCGCGTCGAGATCGATCCCTGGCCCGTTGGCAGCGGCTACCGCTACGGCTACGGCCATCGACGTATCGTCGGTCCACTCACCCGGCGCCCAGCTGAACACCCCGCCGCCGACCATGTCGATCACCGTGTCCGGCCCGGGATGAGTGAACTCGTAGCCTGCCCCCAGCGCATCACCGGCCGCGGTACCCACCAGCACGCCCGCTACCCGATCCGAGAACCCCGCATCGTGCACAGAACCCACCTCTCTCGGGTGCCCACCAGCCGATTGTCCGACTAGCGAGCCTACCGGTCGGCATGCGATCCACCGGCGAGTCGCGCCGGGGTGACACCGAATCGAGCTAATGCGCGGTCGCGTCCGTCGCCTCGGCCACCGAGAGCTGCCGGTTGCGCCGCCCCCGCAGCAGGGCGTCGGTGGTGAACACCGCCAGCGCCGCCCAGATCAGGGCGAATCCGGCCCAGCGTGAGGCAGGCATGGGTTCGTGCATGACCGCCACGCCCCAGGCCATCTGCAGGGCCGGGGTGAGGTACTGGAGGATGCCCATGGTCGAGAGCGGGACCCGCTTGGCCGCCACCGCGAACAGCAGCAGCGGCAGCAGGGTGACCGGCCCGGTGGCGAGCATGAGACCGAAATGGGCGGGGCCGGAGGTCATCTCACTACGACCGGTGGCCATCAGGACGATCAGGAACGCCAGCGCGAACGGCACGGCCACTATGCCCTCGGCCGCGATGCCGGGGAGCGCGTCGAGCCGGATCACCTTCTTCACCAGCCCGTAGGCGGCGAACGAGCAGGCCAGGATCAACGCGATCACCGGCGGCCTTCCGTAATCGACGGTCAGCACCACCACCGCCAGCGCACCGAGCCCCAGCGCCACCCACTGCGCCCTGGTGAGCCGTTCCCGGAACAGCAGCACCCCGATGGCGACGGTGACCAGCGGGTTGATGAAGTAGCCGAGCGCGCATTCCACGATGTGCCCGGTGGTGACGCCGAAGACGTACACACCCCAGTTCAGCGACAATGCCGCCGAGGCGGCCGCGGCCATTCGCCAGGTCCTGGCATCGATCCCGCGCAACCCGCCCAGCCGCCCGGTCAGGGTGAGCACGAGCAGCACCACGACCAGCGTCCAGACGATCCGCTGCGCCACCACTTCGGCAGGCGAGGCGAACGACAGCAGCCCGAAGAAGGCGGCGAACGAGCCCCAGATGAGATAGGCCCCCGCACCGAAAACGACACCGGGCGGGGATGAGCTGCGCTGCATTCATCCCATGATACGACCGGCTAATCTGGCGAGCATGTCCATATCCGTGCAGGAGCCCGCCGCCGCCGGGCTCACCGCAGCACAGGTCGATGAGCGCCGCCGTGACGGGCGCACCAACGATGTCCCGGCCAGGGCGAGTCGTTCGGTCGGCGAGATCGTCCGCGCGAATGTCTTCACCCGTATCAATGCCATTCTCGGCGTGCTGTTCCTGCTGGTGCTCTCGACCGGTTCGATCATCGACGGCATGTTCGGTCTGCTCATCGTGGCCAACAGTGCGGTCGGCATCATCCAGGAGGTCAGGGCGAAGCGAACCCTGGACGAGCTGGCGATCGTCAGCCAGGCCAAACCGACGGTGCGCCGCGACGGCGTCGCCCATCAGGTCGCGCCCGGCGAGGTGGTGCTCGACGATCTGATCGAGCTCGGCCCCGGCGATCAGATCGTGGTCGACGGCGAGGTCGAAGAGGCCGCCGCGCTCGAGATCGACGAGTCGCTGCTGACCGGTGAGGCCGACCCGATCGACAAGGGCATCGGCGCGCCGGTGATGTCGGGCAGCTTCGTGGTGTCGGGTTCGGGCGCCTACCGCGCGACCAAGGTCGGCAAGGACGCCTACGCCGCGAAACTGGCCGAGGAGGCCAGCAAGTTCACGCTGGTGCACTCCGAATTGCGTTCGGGCATCGACAAGATCCTGAAATTCATCACCTACCTGCTCATCCCGGCCGGTCTGCTCAGCATCTACAACCAGCTGGTCTCGAGCGGGGAATCGTGGCGTCCCGCGGTGACCGGGATGGTCGCCGCACTGGTGCCGATGGTCCCCGAGGGTCTGGTGCTGATGACCTCGATCGCCTTCGCGGTCGGTGTGGTGCGCCTGGGTCAACGTCAGTGCCTGGTACAGGAACTGCCCGCGATCGAGGGCCTGGCCCGCGTCGACGTGGTGTGCGCCGACAAGACCGGCACCCTCACCGAGAACGGCATGCGTCTGGCGCAGGTCGAACCGCTCGGCGCGTTCGACGAGGCGCAGGTGCAGGCCGCACTGGCGGCGCTCGCGAGCGACGACCCGCGCCCCAATGCCAGTGTCCAGGCCATCGCCGAAGCGCTGCCCGACTCGCCCGGCTGGTCGCAGACCGCCGTCGCACCGTTCTCCTCGGCGAAGAAGTGGAGCGGCGTTTCCTATGGCGCCCACGGTGATTGGCTGCTCGGCGCCGCCGATGTGCTGCTCGATCCCACCTCCGCCGATGCCGCCCACGCCGAACAGCTCGGCTCGTCGGGTCTGCGTGTACTGCTGCTGGCCCGCAGCGACCGTCCGGTCGACGCCGACGACGCGCCAGGCCGGGTCGAGCCCGCCGCGCTGGTGGTGCTCGAGCAGAAGGTGCGTCCCGACGCCAAGGAGACCCTGGAATACTTTGCGAGCCAGCAGGTCTCGATCAAGGTGATCTCCGGCGACAACGCCGTGTCCGTAGGTGCCGTCGCCACGTCGCTGGACCTGCCCGGCGGTGACCACGCCGTCGACGCGCGCACCCTGCCCGACGATCCGGCCGCGCTCGCCGACGTCCTCGATCACGAAACCACCTTCGGCCGTGTCCGTCCCGATCAGAAGCGCGCCATGGTCGGCGCCTTGCAGTCGCGCGGGCACACCGTCGCCATGACCGGTGACGGCGTCAACGACGTGCTGGCGCTCAAGGATGCCGATATCGGTGTCGCGATGGGCGCCGGTAGCCCCGCGACCCGCGCGGTGGCGCAGATCGTGTTGCTGGACAACAAGTTCGCGACCCTGCCGTATGTGGTGGGCGAGGGGCGCCGGGTAATCGGCAATATCGAACGCGTCTCGAACCTGTTCCTCACCAAGACCGTGTACTCGGTGCTGCTGGCCTTCCTCGTCGGCCTGGCGGGCGTCGGTTCGCAGATCTTCGGCTACGACCCCATCGGCTACCCGTTCCTGCCGCGCCACGTCACCATCGCGGCCTGGTTCACCATCGGCATCCCCGCGTTCGTGCTCTCGCTCGCGCCCAACAACGAGCGCGCCCGCACCGGCTTCGTCGGCCGGGTGATGCGCCTCGCGGTGCCCTCCGGCGTGGTGATCGGCGTCGCGACCTTCGTGTCCTACCTCATCGCCTACGCGGGACCGGAAGCCTCCGAGACCCAGAAGGTGCAGGCGGGCACCACCGCGCTGATCACGCTGATCATGATCGCGGTGTGGGTGCTCGTGCTGGTGGCGCGGCCGTATGTGTGGTGGAAGGTGGTGCTGATCGCGGTATCGGTGCTGGCCTACGTCGCGCTGTTCACGATCCCGTTCACCCGCGAGTTCTTCAAACTCGACCCCTCCAACCCGCGCCTGACGCTGGCCGCGGTGGTGTGCGGTGTGATCGGCATCGTGCTGGTCGAGCTGGCGTGGTGGGTGCAGGCACGGCGTTCCGGCGGCGCGGGCAAGTTCTTTCCCCCGGTCGGTGCGCAGGGCGCGTGAGGAATCACTGACCCGAACGTAATCGATTCGAGAACCCTTGTGCCGGATGGACATTCGGTGTTGGAGTACCTTTGCCGGTTATGGAGGTAACGCTGTCGCATCGTCTCGGGACCACCCGGTGACCCCCGACGAACTCGACGATCTGTTTTCCGGCCTCATCGTGCAGCTCGACCGGCTCGATGCCGGTGCGCTCGAACTGATGGCGGGTGCCTACGACCACGCCGGCGATGTGGACCGGGCGCGCACGCTGTGGGAACTGGCCGATACGCGCCGCGCCACCGATCGTCCGTAGGCGGCTCCAGCATCGGCGAACACCGTTGCGATTCAAGGACAGTCGTGGCCTCGACCGGCGTACTACTCGGTCGGCACCGGGCCGTCATCGGGGTTCGGGGTGACGGTATCGGTGCTGCCCGGCAGCAACGGGCTCACCGCGAACCGGCCCGCGACGGCGTCGGCGGGCAGCGCCTGCACCGCCCTGACTCCCGATTGTGTTGCCAGGTCACGTAATTGGGGGAGCGTGCCGCGCACGATGATGCCCGCCGTGCACGCGCAGCCCGCGCGCAGGCGGGTCTCGGTGAGATGGGCGATCTCGGCGCTGCGCTGATCGCGGAACTGTTGTGCCGCGACCAGGCCCGCGGCCGCGTCGCCGGAATTCACCGCTGCCTCGTCGCCGCCCGGGGTGGCGACCGTGATCACCGGTGTCTGCACCCGCTCGACGGGCACGTGCTGGATCACCCCGGAAACCCGCAACCCAGCGGCCGCGGCCGGAATCTGTTGGGGTGTCAGGTATTCGGCGAAAGACACCAGCGCCCAGTGCGGGTCGGTGTCGGCACCGCCGAGGGAAGCCCGTGCGTCGCCGAGGTATTGCTGAACCTGCTCGCCGGGTGCGGGCCCCAGCCGATCGGTCGCCACCGCCGACGTGGGCGCCGGTTCGCGGTAGGCGACAACCAGCAGGATCACCGCGCCGATGGCCGCGATCGCGTAGAAGGCGGCATTGCGTCGGGAGAATCCGCCATCGTCGTCGGCCTGCGATGCCGGCTCCGCCGGCATGTTCCCGAGATTCTCCGAGGATGTGCTCGCGCTGTCGTCCATCGCTGCTCCCGCCTGCTCGGCGGGCGGTTCCCCGCGGTCGTCCGGCGCCGTATCCGGCGCCGGTTCGGACGACCGCGGGTCGTCAGGCATTGCGTAATACGTCCAGGGCGCCCGCCAGATCGTCGGGGTACTCGCTGGTGATCTCGAGCCAGCGACCGTCGGCGGGATGGTGGAAGCCGAGCTGGCGCGCGTGCAGCCACTGCCGTTCCAGGCCGAGGCGTTTGGCCAGCGTCGGGTCGGCGCCGTAGGTGAGGTCACCCGCGCAGGGGTGGCGGACCGCCGAGAAGTGCACCCGGATCTGGTGCGTGCGGCCGGTCTCGAGGTGGACGTCGAGCAGGCTGGCCGCCTGGAACGCCTCAAGGGTGTCGTAATGGGTGACGCTGGGCCTGCCGTCGCCGGTCACCGCGAACTTCCAGGCATTGCCCCGCGCGCGCCCGATCGGCGCGTCGATGGTGCCGCTGCTCGGATCCGGGTGTCCCTGCACGAGTGCATGGTATTGCTTGTCGACCGTGCGTTCCTTGAAGGCGCGCTTGAGCATCGTGTAAGCGTGTTCGGATTGTGCCACCACCATCACACCGGAGGTGCCGACGTCGAGCCGGTGCACGATGCCCTGCCGTTCGTGCGCGCCCGAGGTGGAGATGCGATAACCCATCGCCGCCAGGCCGCCGACCACGGTCGGTCCGGTCCAGCCGACACCGGAGTGCGCGGCGACGCCGATCGGCTTGTCCACGGCGACGATGTCGTCGTCGGCGTAGAGGATGTTCATCCCGTCGACGGGAGTGGCCTCGACCGTCAGTGCCCGCTTGGGTTCGGGGAAGATCACTTCCAGCCACGCGCCCGCGGTGAGCCGGTCGGACTTGCCCGCGGCGACCCCGTCGATCTGTACCGAGCCGTCCTCGGTCAGCGCCACGACCGCGGTCCGCGAGAGGCCGAGCAGGCGGGCGAGTCCCGCGTCCACCCGCATCCCGTCGAGTCCATCGGGGACGGGCATGGTTCTGGTTTCTCTCATACGGTCTCCTCGGTGTGTTTGCGACCGCTGCGGGTGCCGTCCGGTTCGAAACCGAACACGGTGAGCGCGACCAGCAGGATCGCCCCGCACACGATGGCCGAGTCGGCGACGTTGAAGACCGGCCACCAGCCGATGGCGACGAAGTCGACCACATGGCCCTGCAGCGGGCCTGGGTATCGGAAGATCCGGTCCACCAGGTTGCCCAGCGCCCCGCCGAGCACCATGCCGAGGCCGATGGCCCACCACAGCGAACGCAGGGTGCGCCCGATCCGGATCACACCGATCACCACCGCGGCGGCGATCAGGGTGAGCAGCCAGGTCATGCCGGTCGCCATCGAGAACGCCGCGCCCGGGTTGCGCACCAGGGTGAACCGCGCGAAATCGCCGATGATCGGCACCGATTCGCCCGGGTCGATGAGGGCGACCGCGAGGCACTTGGTCAGCAGGTCGAGCCCGAACAGGACGACGGCGATGATCAGCAGCGTCGTCAAACGGCGGCGACCAGCGGGTTTCGCCGTCTCGGCCGTCTCGGGTGCGGCAGGGGCCGCCGGTGCCGCTGAGTCGTCGCCGGTCTCGGGGACGGCAGCGTTGTCGGTTGGCCGGTCTTCACTCACGCGTCCATCATTCCCTAGTGGTGATCTGGCCTTCGCCGCGGTGCCGGGGAGTCCCAGGTGTTACTCAGGAAGCGGTCGTACCCTGATGGCTGTGACGGTGTTGTCTAGATCTCGCTTACCCCGCATCGCGCGCCCCGGGGTGTTACTGGTGGCGCTCGTGCTCGGGTTCGCGACCTTCGGCGCCGGGTGCGCCGACCGCTCGGCCCCTGCCGCGGAGGTCGACGGCACCGAGCCGCTCGGCATCGGCAAGGAAGTCACCGTGCCGATCTCGGCCGCGGTCACCACGATGGTCTCGCCCGGCGAAGAGCCGCGAGATCTATTGCGACCGCGCTATGCCGCGGGCACCACCCAGGAAGTGACGCTGCGCACCGACTACCGGATCCAGCAGCAGGTCAACGATCAGCCTGTCCGCGACTTCTCGCCCGCCGCGCTGACCATCCCGATGGTCGCGCGCACGGGCACCGACGGCGTCGACCTCACCGTCGGCGCGGTCACCACCCCCGACCCCGCGCTCAACAAGGCGTTCACCTCCGCCGACGGTTCACACGCCGGTCTGGGGATGAGCGACCTCGGCGCGATCACCGAACTGCGCATGGCACCGTCACCGGACACCCCGAATACGGCACGGGCCGCGCTCGAGCAGGCCTTCTACCAGGCTGTGTATCAGTCGATCGCGTTCCCGGACCAGCCCGTCGGGATCGGTGCGGTGTGGACGGTGCACCAGAAGATCACCGGCGGGGTCACCCTGGACCAGATCACCACGGCCACGCTCACCAGCCGGGAGGGCGACCGGCTCACCATCGATCTGCAGGTGAATCAGACGCCCACCGACAATGTGTGGGAGTTGCCCAACGACGCGGGTGAGCTCGACATCGACGGTTACGTGATGGAAGGCGTCGGCTCGATCACCATCGATCTCGGTATGCCGCTGCCGGTTTCGGGCTCCATCGAGATCGGTGGACAGCAGACCTATCGGGACGCGCGCAGTGTGAGCACGTTGGTGCAGACGCAGTCGACACGGGTGACCTGGACGGAATGATGCGGGTGGTTTCGCTGCGCGTCGGCGCGGCTGTTTCGGCGTGCGTCGGGTTGGCCGGGATCGTTGGCTGCGGATCCGACGACACGGTGGCCTCGCCGGGATCGGGTCCGTTCTCCGCGGCGGTCACGGCCGCACCCGGAACCGGCGCCGTTGTTCGTGATGCGGCGCAGTTGTCGGCCGGTCTGCTCGCCGCGACGGATCTGCCCGGTGAATTCGCGGTGGTGCCGCCGCGCGATGAGTCCGGCGAGCCCGCGGTGCCGCCCGCGGCGCTGACGGATCCGCCGGACTGTGGGCGTCTGCTCTTGCCGATCGCGCAGCAGTGGCCGGGGTCGGCCGCCGCCGCGTCGGTACAGTTCGCCGGGCCCAGCTTCGCCACCATCGACATCGATGCCGCGAGCTATCCGGACGCGGCGCTGGCCCCGGCGTTCGACGCGCTCCAGGCCCAGCCCCGGCGCTGTACCAGCTACTCGGGTGACGACGCCGGGGTGCGGATCGAGTATCGAACCAGCGCGCTCGCGCAGCCGCCCGCGGGCGACGCGGGCTCGGCGTTCACCCTGACCGCCACGAGTGAGGGGCTCACGCTCACCTCGGCGACATCACTTGTCCAGGTGGGGAACACGCTGGTTCAGGTGGTCGTCACCGCGCCGGAGGTCGTCGACCCCGGCGTGCTCGCCGATCTCACCGCGGCTCAGGTGCGCAAACTCCGCGGCTGACACCCGTTCGGATTCACGCCGCGACAGCGAGTTTCCCGCCGAGGTGGCCGAGATAACCACGGACGTCCTCGGCACTCTTATCAGGAAGACCGAAGACCACCTCGGTGACGCCGAGGTCGGCCCAGCGAGCGAGTTGCTCGGCATCGTGACGACCCGCCAGCGCGATCACCCGAGGGGTGCCGTCGCGGCCCGCGTCCTTCCAGACCCGGTGCAGGAGTTCGACTTTGGCGCCGAGGTCGCCTTCGGTCGGGGTGGTGATCCAGCCGTCCGCATTGGCCGCCAGCCAGCCGAACGACTTCTCGGTACCGCCCGCTCCGAGCAACACCGGGACCCCGGCGCGCACCGGCTTCGGCCAGGACCAGCTCGGTCCGAATTTCACGAAGTCACCGGCGAATTCGGCTTCCTCCTGCGACCACAGTGCCCGCATCGCGTCGAGGTTCTCGCGCAATACCGTGCGCCGCTTGTTCGCGGGAACGCCGTGATGGGCGAGTTCATCGGTGTTCCAGCCGAATCCGACACCCAGTTCCACCCGCCCGCCGGACAGGTGATCGAGGGAGGCGATGGTCTTGGCGAGGGTGATCGGGTGGTGCTCGGCGGGCAGCGCCACCGCCGTCGACAAGGTGATCCGCTCGGTGACCGCGGCGGCGGTGGCCAGCGCGACCCACGGGTCGAGCGTGCGCAGGTACCGGTCGTCGGGCAGCGAGGAATCCCCGGTCTGGGGATGGGCTGCGGCCCGCACCACCGGAATATGGGTGTGCTCGGGGACGTAGAACGCGTCGAATCCGGCGTCCTCGGCGGCCTTCGCCGCATCGGCGGGCGTGATGCCCCGGTCACTGGTGAACAAGACAACCCCGTAGCGCACGTCCCGGCCCTCCGACTTCGACAGCAAAACTGAAACAGGTTCTATAACCTGCAACAAGTTCTACAGGAGTAAAACGAGTTCTACTAGTCCTGATCTCACCGACCTGCCGAAGAGTCCGGCAGCCTTTCCCCGATCAGGCGAGGGGAATACGCTGGTGGTCGTCCGAGCATCACTCTCGACACGGAGGTATCCGATGTCTGATGTTTCCCCCTTCCCCGACGGCTATCCGCGGATCTGTCCCGGGCTGGCGTGCGCGGGAGCCGGCGCGGCGATCGACTTCTACACCGCGATCTTCGGCGCGACCGTGCGCATGAAGATGGACGGCCCCGGCGGCACCATCGTCCACAGCGAGTTGCTGGTCGGCGACTCGGTACTGATGGTCGGCGACCCGGTGCCCGAGATCGGCTTCAGCGACCCGAAGTCCGTCGGCGGGTCCCCGGTGAACCTGATGGTCTACGTCGCCGACGCCGACGCCGCCTTCGCCGCGGCGCTCACCGCGGGCGCCACCGCGATCACCCCCATGACCGACCAGTTCTACGGCGACCGCAGCGGCGCCTTCGAAGACCCGTGGGGTCACCGCTGGACCGTGGCCACCCACATCGAAGACGTCTCGCCGGAAGAGATGGAACGGCGCATGTCCGAGATGATGGACGCCGCCGGCTGATCGCATCGCCACACCCGCACCGCCCGCTTTGCCGCGGTGCGGGTGTGGTGCGCGGTCGGGTTACCCGGCAACGATCGAGTCCCCCTCGACGCGAACGGGTTTGGCTGGCAGCGGCTGGTTCGCGGGGCCGCCGCGCACGGCTCCGTCGAGCCCGAATCGGCTGCCGTGGCACGGGCAGTTGATGGTGCCGTTCGCCACCGTGGCGACCTTGCACCCAGCGTGCGTGCAGGTCGATGACAGCCCGACGAAAGTGCCCGCGGTCGGCTGGGTGACAACGGTGTCGCCGACGATCACCCCGCCGCCCACCGGAACATCGGCCGCCTTGATCAGCGCACCGGCGGGTGCCCCTGGTTCGGCGGCCCTGGCGGGCGCCGCCTCGTTCTTCTCGTAGGTACCGCACGCGGTCAGCGTCGCCGCGGCGGCCAGTACGCCCGCACCCACGAAGACGGTGCGGCGGTTCGGCGAGTAGTCGTTGATGGTCATCGGTCGTTCTCCGATTCAGTTGGTGCGGCCGCCCGGTCCGCGACGCACGCCGACCGGCTCCTTCCCTGTCAACGGCCCACACCCCCTCCCGGTTCGACCGATTCCGAAGTCACGCGGGTCAGTTCCGGACATGGCGTGAAATCTCCGCCCACATCAGGGGATTCCCTGATGTGGGCGGGTGGTCGGGGCGCCTAGCGTTCTCGGTGTGAGGGCGATTACGCAGCAGGTATACGGTTCATCGGCGATGTTGGCGGTGGCCGAGGTCGAGCGGCCGTCGGCGGGCGCGGGGGAGGTGCTGGTTCGGGTGCGCGCCGCGTCGGTGAATGCGCGGGATTGGCATGTGATGCGGGGAGACCCGAAGATCGCGCGATGGATGGACCGGTCGGTGTTCGGTCGCCGGGGACCGGCGAACCCGGTGCAGGGCGGGGACTTCTCGGGGACGGTCGAGGCAGTGGGCGACGGTGTCTCGGACCTGGCCGTGGGCGAGGAGGTATTCGGCGAGGCGGTCAGCGGTTCGTTCGCGGAGTACCTCGCGGTGCCGCGGAAGTTGCTCGACCGGAAACCGGCGAATCTGAGCTTCGAGGAAGCGGCGGCGGTGCCGTTGGCCGCCAATACCGCCCTGACCTGCCTGCGTCATGTCGGCGACGGTGAGCGGGTGCTGATCATCGGCGCGTCCGGTGGGGTCGGCACCTTCGCGGTCCAGATCGCCCGAGCTCGGGGCGCGCGGGTCACCGCGGTGTGTAGCACCCGCAATGTGGAGGCGGCGCGGTCGCTCGGCGCGGAGCAGGTCTTCGACTACACCCGCGACACCGTGACCGGCCGCTACGACACCGTCCTCGACCTGGCCGGAACCCGGACCCTGCGTGCACTGCTCCGCCTGGTCGAATCCACCGGCACACTGGTCCTGTCCGGTGGCGGCGACTTCGACGGCGGCAGCTGGTTCGGTCCGGTCGGCCTGCTCGCGCGCGGTCAGCTGGCTCGACCGTTCGTGAAACCGGCTATCCGTGTTCCCATGGCGGAACAGACGTCGCAGTCACTCACCGAGCTCCGCGAACTGATCGAGTCGGGTCTGCTCCGCCCGGCCGTCGACCGGACCTATCCGCTGGCCGAAACGCCGGCCGCCATCGAGTACATGGAGACCGAGCACGCTCGCGCGAAGATCGTGATCACCATCGCGTCGGCGGGCTGACCTCACAGCAGGCGGAACTCCATCATCGCGATCGCGTCGTCGACGGAGGTGGACAGCGCCGCGAGCCGACTGTGCGGATCCGGGGCGGACAGGGCCGACTGGCGGTCGGTCGGGCCGATCGGCAGGCGAGCGGCGAGCTCGTAGGAGCGGGTGGTCGGATCGTCGGACAGGTCCTCCAGCGAGGCCGAGGGCGGCGGGCGGCGGATGCCGTTGCGGCGCGCGAACTGGGCCGTCAGGGTGTGCAGGCGGTCCGCGCGTTCACGCAGACCCGCCAGCAGCGCGCTGTCGTCGGCGCCGGGGCCGTCGGGCCAGTGCGCGGCTTCGGCCTGGGGGTACGGGGCGTCGACGAGCCACTTGTCGATGCGGATGCGGTCGGTACCCTTGCAACGCAAGCGGTATCGCGCACCGGGCAGCTCGATGACCTCGGTGATCCGGGCGACGGTGCCCACCTCCGTGCGCACCTCACCACCGCCCACCTCGTGCCCGCGCGCGATCAGCACGACGCCGAATTCCGGCTCCCGCCGCCCGTCCGTGCAGTCCTCGACCAGCGCCACGTACCGCGGCTCGAAGATCTGCAACGACAGCGACTCACCGGGTAGCAGCACCGCGCCCAGCGGGAACATAGGTATCTCCACCGTCCCAGCATGCCCGGTGTCGCGAAGTCCCGGCCCATCCGGCGCGCTCACGCGGTGGCGATCGATTCGAACACCGTCGGGTCGACCAGTGTCGAGGTGTCGCCGAGTTCGCGCCCTTCGGCGACATCGCGCAGCAATCGGCGCATGATCTTGCCGCTGCGCGTTTTGGGCAGCTCCGGCACGATGTGGATCTCGCGCGGCCGCGCGATCGGGCTGATCTCCAGCGAGACCGCCGCCTCGAGCTCGGCGACGAGCGCCTCGGCCACACCGGCCGAACCGGTGAGGATGACGAAGGCGACGATCCCTTGACCGGTGGTCTCGTCGGCCGCACCGACCACGGCGGCCTCGGCGACGGCCGGGTGCCCGACCAGCGCGGATTCCACCTCGGCGGTGGAGATGCGGTGACCGGACACATTCATCACGTCGTCGACGCGCCCCAGGATCCACAGATCGCCGTCGGCGTCGAGCTTGGCGCCGTCCCCGGCGAAGTACCAGCCTTCGGAAGCGAAACGCTGCCAATAGGTTTCGCGGTAGCGGTCCATGTCGTTCCAGATGCCGCGCAGCATCGACGGCCACGGCTGATCCAGGACGAGCAGACCGGATTCGTCGAGACCGAGCGGCGTGCCCTCGTCGTCGACGACCTCGGCGGAGATCCCCGGTAGCGGGCCCATCGCGGCGCCGGGTTTGGTCGCGGTGACGCCCGGCAGGGGCGAGATCATGATGGCGCCGGTCTCGGTCTGCCACCAGGTATCGACGATCGGAGTCTTGTTGGCGCCGATCACTTCCCGGTACCAGCGCCATGCTTCGGGGTTGATGGGTTCGCCGACGGAGCCGAGCAGTCGTAGGGTGCTCAGGTCGTGGGCGTCGGGGATCTCGCGGCCCCATTTCATGAACGTGCGGATCAGCGTGGGCGCGGTGTAGTAGATGGTGACGCCGTATTTTTCGATGATCTGGAAGTGGCGGTGTTCGTCGGGGGAGTTGGGGGTGCCTTCGTAGACGACCTGGGTGGCGCGGTTGGCGAGTGGTCCGTAGACGATGTAGCTGTGTCCGGTGACCCAGCCGATGTCGGCGGTGCACCAGTAGACGTCTTGTCCGGCTTTGTGGTCGAAGACGTTGTGGTGGGTGTAGGCGGTCTGGGTGAGGTATCCGCCGGTGGTGTGGAGGATTCCCTTGGGTTTTCCGGTGGTGCCGGAGGTGTAGAGGATGAACAGCGGGTGTTCGGCGGGGAAGGCTTGCGCTTCGTGGGAAGGTGAAGCGACGGCGACGGTTTCGTCCCACCACAGGTCGCGAACCTCGGTCCACGGCACGTCCAGGCCGACCCGGCGCACCACCAGCACATGCTCGACGGTCGACGGGTCCGAGCCCAGCGCCTCGTCGACGGCGTACTTCAGCGCGGCGGGCTTGCCGCGTCGCCACTGTCCGTCGGTGGTCACGATCAATTTGGCTTCGGCGTCGTCGACCCGCTGCCGCAAGGCGGTGGGGGAGAACCCGGCGAAGACCACCGAGTGGGTGAGCCCGAGTCGCGCGCACGCCAGCATCGTCACGATGGCTTCGGGCACCATCGGCATGTAGATCGCGACCCGATCACCGGCCTCGAGACCCAGCGCGGTGAAAGTGTTCGCCGCCCTGCACACTTCGTCGAGCAGCTCGGCGTAGGTGATCGCGCGGGAGTCGCCCGGTTCGCCCTCCCAGTGGATGGCGACCTGGTCGCCGTGCCCGTCGATGACGTGGCGGTCGAGGCAGTTGTAGGCGACGTTGAGCTCGCCGTCGCCGAACCAGCGCGCGACCGGCGCGTCGGTCCAGTCGAGTACCTCGGTGAAGGGCTTGTGCCAGTGCAGCCGGTTGGCCTGCTCGGCCCAGAAACCGTCGCGATCGGCGCGCGCCCGCTCGTACAGCGAGGCATCGGCATTGGCCGACGCTGCGAACTCCGGGGCAGGCGGGTAACTGGTCACAAGAAATTCTCCTTCGAAAGCGTGGGGGTACAGCCCGTGCCGGTGGGGCGAACCACCGGCACGGGCAGGGTTGGCGTCAGTGCGAGATCGCCTTCTCCGCACCGACGCCGGTCATGGACCGGACTTCCATCTCCGCGGCCTTGGCTTGATCGACCTGCTCGCCACGGCCACCGAGGAAGGTGCCGAGCACGCCGAGCGCGAACGCCAGCGGAATGGACACGATGCCCGGGTTGGACAGCGGGAAGTAGTCGAAATCGGCACCACTGATCATCGCGGTCTTGCTGCCCGACACCGCGGGCGAGAACACGATGAGCACGATGGTCGAGATCAGACCGCCGTACATCGACCACAGCGCGCCGGTGGTGTTGAAGCGCTTCCAGAACAGCGAGTACAGGATCGTCGGCAGGTTCGCCGCCGCCGCCACCGCGAACGCCAGCGCCACCAGGAACGCGATGTTCTGGCCGTTGGCGAGGATGCCGAGACCGATCGCGAGCACACCGATCACCACCGCGGTGATCCGCGAGACCCGCACCTGCTTGACCTCGTCGACCTCGCCCTTCTTGAGCACGCTGGCGTAGATGTCGTGGGCGAACGAGGCCGACGCGGTGATGGTGAGTCCGGCCACGACCGCGAGGATCGTCGCGAACGCGACCGCCGAGATCACCCCGAGCAGGATCACCCCGCCGAGTTCGAACGCCAGCAGCGGCGCCGCCGAGTTCTGGCCACCCGCCGCGGCGAGGATCTTGTCCGGGCCGACGATGGCCGCCGCGCCGTAACCGAGCACCAGGGTGAACAGGTAGAAGGCGCCGATCAGGCCGATCGCCCAGACCACCGAGCGCCGAGCCTCTTTCGCGGTCGGGACCGTGTAGAAGCGCATCAGCACGTGCGGCAGACCCGCGGTGCCGAGTACCAGGGCAAGGCCGAGCGACAGGAAGTTCAGCTTGGACATCTCGCTGCCGCCGTATTGCGCGCCGGGCGCGAGCACATCGCGGGCGGCGACCGCCTTGCTGGTGGAATCGCTCACCGATTCCTGTGCGGCACCGAGGATGTCGGAGAAATTGAAGCCGAACTTGGCCAGCACCATCACCGTCATCAGCGCGGCGCCCGCGATCAGCAGCACCGCCTTGATGATCTGTACCCAGGTGGTGCCCTTCATGCCGCCGACCAGCACGTACACGATCATCAGCACGCCGACTGCCGCGATGACGACCGATTGTCCCGCGCGACTGGAGATATCGAGCAGCAGCGCGACCAGGCCACCGGCCCCCGCCATCTGCGCGAGCAGATAGAACAGCGAGACGGTGAGGGTGGTCAGCGCGGCCGCGGTGCGCACCGGGCCTTCCTTCAGCCGGAAGCTGAGCACGTCGGCCATGGTGAATTTGCCGGTGTTGCGCAGCATTTCGGCCACCAGCAGCAGCGCGACGAGCCAGGCGACGAGGAACCCGATCGAATACAGGAACCCGTCGTAGCCATAGACGGCGATCGCGCCCGCGATGCCGAGGAAGCTCGCGGCCGACAGGTAGTCACCGGCGATCGCGACGCCGTTCTGCGGGCCGGAGAAGCCGCGCCCACCGGTGAAATAGTCCGCGGCACTGGCATTGTTGCGGCTGGCCCGGATCACCACGACCATGGTGACCGCGACGAACAGCAGGAAGATAGCGATATTGGCGATGGGGTTGCCCACCGTCTCGGACGCGGCAAGGGTGACGCTCATGCCCGGCCCCCCTCGAGTTCTTCGCGAATGGCCGCGGCGCGCGGATCCAGCTCACGGTTGGCGAAACGGACGTAGAGCCCGGTGATGAGGAACGTGGAGGCGAACTGCCCGAGGCCCAGCAGCAGGCCCACATTGATGTTGCCGAAGACCGGCCGCGCCATGAAGTCGTGCGCGTACGCGCCGAGCAGCACATAGCTCAGGTACCACACCAGAAACAGCGCGGTCATCGGGAAGATGAAGCGGCGCAGCCGGTTTCGCAGATCTTGGAACTGCGGACTCGCTTGTACCGCGAGCCATTCGTCGGCACTCGGCGTGCGCGGATCTGGCGCCTCGGTGTCGGTTTGGGTCATGCCGGTCGTCCTAGCGTGAAGGGGGTCGTGCGTGGAGATGACGGTAAGGGGCCGGACGTGCCCGCATGATGGTGTGTCGTGGGTCACTCGGTGAAGGTGGCCGACCGTGCGGTGAGCGGTCGGTGTGGTGCGACGAACGGTCGTCGCAAGATCACCGGTGGGCGGTGGTTTCGGGGTCGCGGTCGGCGCTCATCCCGAGCCGTTCGGGGGCGTGCATGCGCAGGAAGACTCCGGCTACCGTCCGGGGATCCTGGCCCGTGGTGGCCAGGCTTACCAGGATGGTCACCGCGAAGGCCAGTGGCACGCTGACCGCTCCCGGATAGTCGACGATCGCGGCGGCCCAGCCGTTCGCCAGGTCGGGGGAGACGCCACCGAGCACCGCCAGCACGGTCGCTCCACCCGCGGTGATGCCGCCGGTGAGCATGCCGGCGGCCGCGCCGGTCGCGGTGAGTCCGCGCCACCAGATACCGAGGACGAGCAGCGGGCACAGAGTCGACGCGGCGACCGAGAAGGCGAGGGCGACGGTGCGCGACAGATCGAGGGACGCCACGGTCACCGCGAGCGTCAGCGGGACAAGGCCCGCGACCAGAGCGGCCAGCCGGAAGTCCCGGATGCGCCCGCGCAGCACATCGGTACTGAGCACGCCCGCCAGGCTGACCAGCAGCCCCGACGAGGTGGACAGGAACGCCGCGATCGCCCCGGCCGCCGCCAACGCGGCCAGCAACTGTCCGCCGAGTCCGCCGAGTACCGCGCCGGGCAGCAGCACGACCGCCGCGTCGGAGGCGCCGGTGATCAGCAGCTGTGGCACGTAGAGGCGGGCGAAGACGCCGAGCAGGATCGGGAACAGATAGAACACGCCGACCAGCCCGATCACCGTCAGCGCGGTCCGGCGAGCGGACGGGCCGTCGCGGTTGGTGTAGAAGCGGACGAGCACGTGTGGCAGTCCCATGGTGCCGAGGAAGGTCGCCACGATCAGCGAGAACACCTGGTACTGCGGATGTTGTCCGCCGAAGCCGCCGCCGGCCGCCACCCAGCTCGCGCCGTCGGCCGGTGCTCCGGCCACCACCGGAACGGCCGAACCCGACGCGAGGATCAACTCGCTACCTTCGGCGAGGGTGTGATCGCCCGGTGTCAGCACGACCGGACCTGCGATGGGTTGCCCGTCGAGCGTCCCGGTGATCGTGACCCGCTGCGAAACATCCAGGTGCACTACGACATCGGTGGAGATGTCGACGGTGGTGCGCTCGTCGACGGTCGGTGGCACGGGCGTTGCGACCGGTCGTTCATCGGCGAGGAAGTGCATGCCGAGCACCAGTGCCGGCACCGCCACGGCCGTCAATTTCAGCCAGTATTGGAAGGCCTGTACCAAGGTCACCGACCGCATTCCGCCGCCGATCACATTCACCAGGACGATCGCGCCCACCGCGACCGCGCCCACCCAGGCGGGCACCCCGAGCAGAATGTGCAGAGTGAGTCCGGCGCCCTGGAACTGCGGGATCAGATACACCGCGCAGACCAGCACGACGAGACCGGCGGCCATGCGCCGCAACCGAATCGACCCGAGCCGGAATTCGGCGAAGTCCGGCACGGTGTACGCACCGGATCGGCGCAGCGGCGCGGCCACGAACATCAGCAGGCCCAGATAGCCCGCGGTGAATCCCACCGGGTACCAGAGGGCGTCGGCGCCGTATTTGGCGATCAATCCGGCGACGCCGAGAAAGGAAGCCGCGGACAGATATTCACCGGAGATCGCCGCCGCGTTCCATCGCGAACCCACGGTGCGTGAGGCGACCAGGAAGTCGGAAGTCGTGCGGGACAGGCGCACTCCGTAAACGCCGATGCCGACAGTGGCAAGGGCCGCCAGCAGCAGTGCGGCGACCGTCAGTGCCGGATTGTCGGGGCTCATGTGTCAGTCCCCGGCCAGTTCCAGGAAATCGTCTTCGTTGCGTTGGGCGAGGCGAACATACAACCAGCCCACCGCGTACAGAGTCGGGAACGCCAGGAGGCCGAGAACCAGCCACGGCAAGCGAATGCCGACAACGGTGGCCTCGGCGATCGCGTCGACGCGGAACAGCACCGGTAGTGCGCCGAACCCGACCGCCACCACCAATCCCAGGCGCAATGCCAGGCCCAGCTGCGCCCGGATCAACCCACCGATCAACGCCGCACCCAGATCGGTCTGCTCGACCATCTCCGTGCGAGTGCGCACCTGACGGGCACCCCGCCGCTGCGCCAGCACCACCCGTTCGCGCGGGGGTCGCTGCGGACCCGTCATCGTTGCGACCAGTTCTGCCGAGGCCCGTGCACGAGCCGCTGCTTGAGTTCACGCACCTGCCGCCTGCTCACCGGCAACTCCACCGCGCCCGCCGCCCCCTCGGCCCGCAAACACACCACCGTCGCGTTCCCCGCACTCCGCAACCCGGTCACCAATCGCAACGCCACCAGATAGGACCGATGCACCCGCAGAAAACCGGCGTCCGCCCACCGTGATTCCAGCGCCGACAACGGAATCCGCACCAGATGCGACCCGCTCCCGGTATGCAACCGCGCGTAGTCCCCATCGGCCTCGACCCACGCCACATCCGCCCGATTCACCAATGTGGTCACCCCGCCGAGCTCCACCGGAATCACCTCACTGGGATGCGCGGACTCCGTATCCACCGCGCTGGGCACCGAAACCCGCCCGGCCAGAATCCGCCGCACCGCCTCGCCCAACCGGGCACCTCGCAACGGTTTCAGCAGATAATCCACCGCGCCCAAATCGAAGGCGGCCACCGCGTGATCGTCGTGAGCGGTCACGAAAACCACCGCGGGCGGCTCCGCGAACTCCGACAGAATTCCCGCCAGTTCCATTCCCGTGAGCCCCGGCATATCGATATCGAGAAACACCGCGTCGATCGGATGCGCCCGCAACAACCGCAATGCCGCGGTCGCCTCACCCGCCCGATGAATCTCACCGACTCCCGCCTGCGTGCTCAGCAGATACACGAGCTCGTCCAGCGCCGGCTTCTCGTCATCGACGGCGAGTACCCGCAGAGCGGTCGGGGGTTCTTCGGTGTTCCAGGTCACAACCCATCCATCGTAACCGGCGCCCTTGGTGGCGGTGTCGAACTGCCCTGCTGTGCGAATCAGGCGCGGATTCCGGCGCGGAACTTCGGTACCCGCATGCTGACCTTCGTTCCCGCTCCCGGCGCGGTTTCCACGACCAACCCGTAGTCGTTGCCGAAGGCGGCACGCAGGCGGTCATCGACGTTGGCCAGGCCTACGTGGGCGGCCTCACCGGTGCGGGCAGGCCCGGAATCGGTGTCGACGGCGTCGAGGGCGCCGGAGCGCAGCAGGTCGGGGTCCATACCGATGCCGTCGTCTTCGACGCTGATCAAGCAGTCGGTGCCCGCGTCGCTGGCGACGATGCTCAGCTGGCCGCCCCGGCCGCCGCCGGCGAGGCCGTGCCGGACCGCGTTCTCGACGAGTGGCTGCAAGGCGAGGAACGGCAGCACGACGCCGAGGACTTCCGGTGCGATGCGTAAGCGCACGTCGAGGGCGTCGCCGAAGCGGGCTTGTTCCAGCGCCAGGTATCGCTCGATATTGCGCAGTTCGTCGGCGAGGACGGTGAATTCGCCCGCGGCGCGGAAGGAATAGCGGGTGAAGTCGGCGAATTCGAGGATCAGTTCGCGGGCCCGATCCGGGTCGGTGCGGACGAACGAGGCGATCGTATTGAGCGCGTTGTAGATGAAGTGCGGGCTGATCTGGGCTCGCAGCGCACGCAATTCGGCCCGGTCGACCCGAGACCTCGAAGCATCGAGCTCGGCGAGTTCCAGCTGCCCACACGCGTACCGCGCCACCTCCGCAGCGGCGCCGAGCATGCCCGGTCCCGGCTTCCCGGTCGTCACCATGCCGAGCACACCGACCGCCGCTCCCGTGTCGATCGGCAACGGTTGGGCGATCAGCGTGTGCTCGTCGCCGGTGACCAGCACGGGCCGCTCATCGGCAACGGCCCGCCGCGCCGCATCGGCGAACGACGCGAGCATGCCGGTATGCGGACCGTCCCACGCCAGCAGGGTCCCCTCGGCATCGGCTACACCCAGCGCCTCGGCACCGGCGAGGGCACGCAGGTGTGGCGCCGCCTCGTTCGCGGACTCCTCGGTCAGCCCACGACGCAACGGCACGGCGGCCAGCGAGGCGGTGTGCAGCGCTTGGTGGACCGCACGCTGGGCCGGTGTGGTGACGACACGCTGGGTCCGCTGCCACACCAGTAATGCCACGACCAGCAGGGCGGCGACGACCACAGCGGCCACGATGAAGGTGGTCAACGAGTGGGCCGATCGGAGTACACCCACCGATTATGTCGGTGTGGGCACCTGAATCGGCTCAGGTCGCCTTCATCGCGCGGTCGGGTGCTCCTCGGTGACCTTCACCACGACACGCCGACCCACGCCGAGGTGCGGTTCGGGGCGCGCGTGCCGAGTGCGAAATCTGTCGGACCCCCGTGCATAGAATGCCAAGGCCAACCCCCGCCGACTCTATGGGAGGAAGGACCGTCTTGGCTCCGTCCGGATCGTTCGTTCACCTGCACAACCACACCGAGTACTCGATGCTCGATGGTGCGGCGAAGATTTCGCCGCTGTTCGCGGAGGCGGATCGGTTGGGCATGACCGCGGTCGGCATGACCGACCACGGCAACATGTACGGCGCCTCGGAGTTCTACAACTCGGCCAAGAAGGCGGGCATCAAGCCGATCATCGGCATCGAGGCCTACATCGCACCGGGCTCGCGCTTCGACACCAAGCGAGTGAAGTGGGGCGATCCGGGCCAGAAGGGCGACGACGTCTCCGGCTCGGGTGCCTATACCCACATGACCATGGTCGCCGAGAACGCCGTCGGCCTGCGCAATCTGTTCAAGCTGTCGAGCCTCGCCTCGATCGAGGGGCAGCTGGGCAAGTGGGCGCGCATGGACGAGGAGATCATCGCCCAGCACGCCGAGGGCATCATCGCGACCACGGGCTGCCCGTCGGGTGAGGTGCAGACCCGCCTGCGCCTCGGCCACGATCGCGAAGCGCTCGAAGCCGCCGCGAAGTGGCAGGAGATCTTCGGCGCCGACAACTTCTTCCTCGAGGTGATGGACCACGGTCTGTCCATCGAGCGCCGGGTCCGCGAGGGCCTGATCGACATCAGCAAGCAGCTCGGCATCCCGCCGATCGCCACCAACGACTGCCACTACGTCACCAAAGACCAGTCGGTCAACCACGAAGCGCTGCTGTGCATTCAGACCGGCAAGACGCTCTCGGACCCGACCCGCTTCAAGTTCGACGGTGACGGCTACTACCTCAAGTCCGCCGCGGAGATGCGCGCGATCTGGGACGCGGAAGTCCCCGGCGCCTGCGACAACACCGAACTCATCGGCGAGCGCGTACAGCCCTACGACGACGTCTGGGCACACCGCGACCGGATGCCGGTCTTCCCCGTGCCGGAAGGTCACACCCAGGCCACCTGGCTGCGCAAGGAAGTCTTCGACGGTCTCGATCGCCGCTTCCCCGACGGCCCGTCGCAGGAGTACATGGCGCGCGCCGATTTCGAGCTCGGCGTCATCTGCGAAATGGGTTTCCCCGCCTACTTCCTCGTCGTCGGCGACCTGATCAAGCACGCACTGGAAGTCGGCATCCGCGTCGGTCCCGGTCGTGGTTCGGCCGCGGGCTCGCTGGTCGCCTACGCGATGGGCATCACCAATATCGACCCCATCCCGCACGGTCTGCTCTTCGAGCGATTCCTCAACCCCGAGCGCGTGTCGATGCCCGATATCGATATCGACTTCGATGATCGCCGCCGCGGTGAGATGGTCCGCTACGCCACCGAGAAGTGGGGCAGCGACCGCGTCGCCCAGGTGATCACCTTCGGCACCATCAAGACCAAGGCCGCGATCAAGGACTCCGCGCGAGTCCTGTTCGGCCAGCCCGGTTTCGCCATCGCCGACCAGATCACCAAGGCGCTGCCGCCGCCGATCATGGCCAAGGACATCTCGGTCTCCGGCATCACCGATCCCGACCACGAGCGGTACAAGGAAGCCGCCGAGGTTCGCGAGCTCATCGGCTCCAACCCCGACGTCGCCAAGATCTACGAGACCGCGCGCGGTCTGGAGGGCCTGATTCGCAACGCGGGCGTGCACGCCTGCGCGGTCATCATGTCCTCGGAGCCGCTGACCGACGCCATCCCGGTGTGGAAGCGCGCGCAGGACGGCGCGATCATCACCGGCTGGGACTACCCGTCGTGTGAGGCCATCGGCCTGCTGAAGATGGACTTCCTCGGTCTGCGCAACCTCACCGTCATCGGTGACGCCCTGGAGAACATCAAGGCCAACCGCGGCATCGATCTCGACATGGATCACCTGCCGCTCGACGACCCGGCCACCTACGAACTGCTCGCCCGCGGCGACACCCTCGGCGTGTTCCAGCTCGACGGCAGCGCCATGCGCGATCTGCTGCGCCGCATGCAGCCCACCGGCTTCGGCGATATCGTCGCCGTCCTCGCGCTGTACCGCCCCGGCCCGATGGGCATGAACGCGCACAACGACTACGCCGACCGCAAGAACAACCGGCAAGAAGTCAAACCGATCCACCCCGAGCTCGAAGAGCCACTGAAAGAGATCCTCGCCGACACCTTCGGCCTGATCGTCTATCAGGAACAGATCATGCAGATCGCGCAGAAGGTGGCCGGGTACTCACTCGGCCAGGCCGATATTCTGCGCCGCGCCATGGGTAAGAAGAAGCTGTCTGTCCTGGAAGAGGCCTATGCGGGCTTCCGCGACGGCATGCTCGCCAACGATTTCTCCGAGCCCGCCATCAAGGCGCTGTGGGACACGATTCTCCCCTTCGCCGGTTACGCGTTCAACAAATCGCACGCCGCCGGCTACGGCCTCGTCTCCTTCTGGACCGCCTATCTCAAGGCCAATTACCCGGCCGAATACATGGCGGGCCTGCTCACCTCCGTCGGTGACGACAAGGACAAGGCCGCGATCTACCTGTCGGATTGCCGCAAGATGGGCATCACGGTGCTGCCGCCCGATGTCAACGAATCGGAGCTGAACTTCGCCTCCGTTGGCACCGATATCCGGTTCGGTCTCGGCGCGGTCCGCAATGTCGGCACCAACGTGGTCGGCTCGATCATCACCGCGCGCAAGGAGAAGTCGAAGTTCACCGACTTCTCCGACTATCTGAACAAGATCGACGCGATCGCCTGCTCCAAGAAGGTCACCGAATCCCTCATCAAGGCAGGCGGTTTCGATTCCCTCGGGCATCCGCGCAAGGGCCTGCTGCTGATCCATTCCGATGCGATCGACGCGGTGATGTCGACCAAGAAGGCCGAGGCGATCGGCCAGTTCGACCTGTTCGGCGGCCTCGACGACGGCGACGACTCGATGGCGTCGGTGTTCAACGTCAAAGTCCCCGAGGACGAATGGGAGACCAAGCACAAGCTCGCCCTCGAACGAGAGATGCTCGGTCTCTACGTGTCCGGGCATCCGCTCAACGGCGTCGAGCACGTGCTGGCCGCCCAGGTCGACACGCCCATCCCGGCGATCCTGGAAGGCGACGTCAAGGACGGCGCGCAGGTGACCATCGGCGGCATCCTCGCCTCGGTGAACCGCCGCATCAACAAGAACGGCCTGGCCTGGGCCTCGGCTCAGCTCGAGGACCTCACCGGTGGTGTGGAAGTGCTGTTCTTCCCGCAGTCGTACTCGGTGTACGGCATGGACGTGGTCGAAGACGCCGTGGTGCTGGTGAAGGCCCGCGTCTCGGTGCGTGACGACCGCATCTCGCTGATCGCCAACGATCTTGTCGTGCCGGATCTCTCGGCCATCGGCGTGGCCAAGCCGGTAGCGGTCGTGATGACCACGCGCATGTGCACGCCCGACAAGCTCGGCGAGCTCAAGAAGGTCCTCACCCGCCACCAGGGCACCTCGGATGTCTTCATCCGCCATGTCGGTGCCCGCGAGAAGACCACCATGCTCAAACTCGACGACGCCTGGCGGGTCTCCCCGTCGTCGGCGCTGATGGGCGATCTGAAAGCCCTGCTCGGCCCAGGCTGCCTGGGCTGAGCAAGCTCGCAAACAGCGAATCCACCCGCAGCGCT